>CAZSWI010000346.1:0-3958 GCA_964610635.1 uncultured Acidobacterium sp. | reverse complement strand
ACGTACAACAAGCTGCCGCACAAATTCGAAGCGGGCACGCCGGACATGGCGGGCGTGGCGGGGCTGAAGGCGGCGATCGAATACATGAACGGGGTTGGGATCGGGAAGATTGCCGCGCACGAGCAGAATCTGTTGGTTTATGCGACAGAGATCGTTGGCTCGCTGCCAGGCGTGCGACTGATTGGGACGGCTCGGGAGAAGGCGAGCGTGCTGTCGTTTGTGCTCGACGAGGTGCATCCGCACGACATCGGAACGATTCTGGATCAGGAAGGCATTGCGGTGCGGACCGGACACCACTGTGCACAGCCGGTGATGGAGCGTTTTGGAGTCCCGGCGACGGTGCGGGCTTCGTTCGCTGTTTACAACACTAAGGGCGAAGTCGATGCGCTGGTGAGGGGAATCCGCAAAGTGCACGAGGTGTTTGCGTAATGCCGGAGCTGAGAGATCTTTATCAGGAAGTGATTCTGGAGCACAGCAAGACGCCGCGCAATTACAAAGAGCCGGCAGGGACGAATCAGAGGGCCGAGGGATACAACCCGCTGTGCGGGGATCGGTTCACGGTGTATCTCGCAATGGATGGGGACAGGATTCGGGAGATTGGATTTCAGGGCGCGGGGTGCGCGATCTCGAAGGCATCGGCCTCGATGATGACGCAGAGCGTGAAGGGCAAGACAAAGGCTGAGGCGCATCGCATCTTCGAGCAGTTTCATGAGTTGGTCACTGGGCATTCGCACGAACCTGAGGCTGAGTTGGGAAAGCTGGCGGTATTTTCCGGGGTTTCGGAGTTTCCGGTGCGGGTGAAATGCGCGACGCTGGCGTGGCACACGCTTGAAGCGGCGCTCGAGGGGAATCAGGAGAACGTCTCTACCGAGTAGCCAGTACCCCGTAGCGGGTGGCCTGCAGCGAGAACCATGATCATTACCAACCAAACCGTTCAGCTGAAGCGCGAGTGCGCAGCGATCATGGTTCCTGCGGGAACCCCGGTGGTGCTCGCTGCGGGGACCACAGTGCGAATCACGCAGGCCGCCGGGACAAGCTATACGGTTTCGGCAAATGGGATGCTCTACCGCATCGACGACAAAGATTGCGATGCGCTGGGGTTGAGCGGCCCCGCTTCTGAGGCGCATACGCCTCCCGAGTTCAGCGAGAAGATGGTGTGGGACCAGCTGAAGACGGTTTACGATCCGGAGATTCCAGTGAACATTGTCGATCTGGGGCTGATTTATTCCTGTGCGATTGTGGATGACCTGGAAGGGAAGAAAATCGACGTCGCAATGTCGCTCACGGCGCCTGGGTGCGGCATGTCGGATGTGCTGAAGGCCGATGTGGAGCGCAAGCTGGCACGGCTGCCCGAGGTGAAGGCGGTGCGGGTCGAGGTGGTCTTCGATCCGCCGTGGAGCCCGGCGCGGATGTCGGAGGCGGCCAAGCTGCAGCTTGGTTTCGATCTGGATTACGACGGCAGTTCGCGCGGGACCTTTCCGATTCTTCGATAGGGTCCCGGCTTAAGTAACCACGACAATTACGAATTGGCGCCGGGGGGAAGGCCACCCCATTGCCAGAAGCGAACATTGCCGGCCTGGGCGATCCAGGCGGAGAGCTGCGGGTTGGGGAAGCGCTTGACGTACGGGACCGCCCAGCCGATGTCCGCGCCGGAGTACTGGCTTGGGACGATGTCCTGCTGGACGCCTGTGGCTTTGGCGAAGATGTCAGGATTACGCAGGCCGGCTGCACAGAGATTCACAAGGCGGTGAATGGCGCCGTTGCTGTAGCTGTAGAGGTCCATGCCATTGGCCCTGGCGAGCTCGGCGATCATGATGAGGGGTGCGAGGGCGTAGAGGTGATAGTGAAGAGCGCGGCCAGCGCGGTTCATCTCGAGCGGCAGCACGCCGTCGGGGCGAATCTGATCAACGCCCGCCTTATAGGAGTCGACACCCCAGAGAAAATCGCCTTTGTCGTTGTCGGCAATGCCGGCTGCGGCCACTGCCAGTCCAGACCAGTAGCGGTGATTGTTCCACGCATCGCTGTCGCGATTGGATTTCTTGCTATCGACGTACTCGGTGACGCGATTCGCGAGCGAACTGAACCACTTTTTGATGTCCTTATCCTGATCGGGCATGCCTACGCCGGTGTTGCGAACCTTGAGATAGGAGATGGCGGTGCCAGCGAGGAGCCATTTCTGCTCGTAGTGCCCCTGGCCAGTCGGCATTTCGCCTGACCACGCGTGGGCTTTAGCGGCTGCGTCGAGCAGGGAGTAGGCGCAGGCTGCGGCGGCGCGGCTGCCTTTGGTGACGTACGCGTCGGCGGCTTCGGTGGACCACTGGCCAAGGTGGGTGGGGGCCGCGGTGGCCTTCTCTTCAGCTTCTTTTTTGGCTGGGTCGATGATGGAGTGGTGCGCGTCAGTGTAATAGCTTTCGGCGTTCAACGTTTTCTGGAAGGGCGGAGGTTCCGGGCAGTCATAGGGAGCGTCTGTGAGGGTGATGGATTCGGCGTCCCACGGTGAGCGAAGCTGGGCCTGTGCGATGCGAGGCGCGAGCATAAACGCGAAGGCGCATAGCGCGAGGGCGATGCTGAGCGGGTTATTCGTGAGCTGAATCCTCAAATGAAATTGAAATCGGGGCTCATCTGATCTTAGTCTCAACCGGGTTCTTCGCTGCAAACGAAGTCCTTCGCAGCGCTCAGGATATGGACTGCGAGTTCAGGGGGCCGCAAAACGCCTCAAGTTCCGCGGCAATGCGTTCGGCCCGAGCTCGCGTGGCGTCGAGGGGACCAGAGTTGTCGATGACATAGTCGCTGCGCGGGATTTTGGCGGCATCGGGCAACTGGGCGGCAAGGCGTTGGCGAGCGTCGCGTTCGGCGGCGGATCGATCTTCCGGCGTGGCATGCGCGGGCAGGATGCGAGCGAGGAACCGCTGAATCTTGAGGCCGTCGGGCGCGGTGACGAGGATGAGTCGATCAAAGCGCTGACGCCAATCGGGGACGGTGCCCCAGGCTTCAGCTTCGAAGATGAGCGCGGATTCGACGACAACAACGGCGTGGGGATCGTGCGCAAAAATTTCACTCATTCGACGCTCCTGCTCGGTGATCACGGGCGGGTGCACGATGTGATTGAGCTCGGCGAGGCGGCCCTGAGAGAAAGCCAGAGTTGCGAGGAGCGGCCGGTTGAGTGACCCGTCCTGGCGGACAACGGTGGGGCCGAAGTATTCGACGATGCGGCGGAAGACTTCCTGGCCGGGCTGCATCATTTCGCGGGCGATGGCGTCGGCTTCGAGGACGTGGAAGCCGTGATCGCGGAAAATGGCGGCGATGGTGGTTTTGCCACTTCCGAGGCTGCCGGTTAACCCTACACGCAACATGCGTCTCCGATCCGTACACGCAGGGAAGAAAAGACGAGAAAGTTCCGATGTGATTGTAGAGCGGCGAACAGAACCGGATTGGGCATGAGAAGCGTATTAGAGACAGACACGCCCGAGAGGGCTGGCTGGATCGCTTTAGTGCCGGTGAAGCAGGGGATGGATGAAGACCCAGGCAAAGCCGATGGCAACGAGTATGGCGAAGAAGATGAGGGCGAGCATAAAGCCCCAGGAGGGTCCGGGATGTTCGGGGCGGTCAGGTTCAAGCTGGGAGCTTCCCTTGGAATGGCGATCATTTGTGGGATTGATCATCGAAATTAGTGTACGGGTCATGGTTACCGTAGTGGCGCTTGTGGGATGAAGCGGGACGGGTTCGCCATGGAACAGCGCGCTGTGACGGAAACGTTTAGCAACACAAATTCGCTGAAGGGGTGTCTAAAAGAAGCAGAAGTGCCGATAGGGTTCTACCGACCGCCAGGGATGAACGAAGTTGGGAGCGGCTTGGCGAACGAGTGAGGAGAAGACCATGGCGAGCGACAGCAGGATCGAAAAAATCCCGGTAGCGGAGCTCGCAGGTCTGCGGACGGAGCTTCTGCAGTCGGGCATGG
>CAZSWI010000345.1:0-3959 GCA_964610635.1 uncultured Acidobacterium sp. | reverse complement strand
GCGATAACCCGGTACTCTCCCGTCGCCGGATCCACCATCGGATTGTTGACGGGTGCGTCTTTCGTCGCCATCTGCTCTTTGCCTTCGTTCTCAGAAATCCTGCTGCCAGCTACATGTCACCGTTACCAGCTACTAGGTCGAATACTCCCCCAGAGCCTTAGTCAACTCCTCGTTGATATTCAGCACGCCAGCCACATAGGTCGTCCGAGGCCGCGTATTAATATCCGCCAGTACCCCATACGTCCGCTCCTGCGTCTTGAGCTGCGACACGCGGCTCTGGCGGTCGTTGATATTCCCAAAAACGATGGCGTCCGTCGGGCACGATTGCTGGCACGCCGTCCGTATCTCACCATCGCGAATATCCCGGTTCTGCTTATCCGCTTCGATCTTCACCGCCTCGATACGCTGCACGCAGTAACTGCACTTCTCCATCACCCCGCGGCTGCGTACCGAAACATCCGGGTTGCGCATCAGCTTCAGGCTCTCCGTCTCGTAATCCGAGTAGAGCAGGAAATTAAACCGCCGTACCTTATAAGGACAGTTATTCGAGCAGTATCGAGTCCCCACGCACCGGTTATAAACCATCATGTTGAGACCTTCCGGCGAGTGTATTGTGGCTCCCACCGGGCACACCTGTTCGCACGGCGCATTCTCGCAGTGCTGGCACATCATCGGCTGCATGTGCGCACGCGGCGCCGCCAGATCCCCCTCGAAATACGTATCGATGCGGATCCACTGCATCATGCGGCCAATCTTCACCTGCTGCCGCCCTACCACGGGAATATTGTTTTCCGCATAACAGGCCGCCACGCATGCGTTGCAGCCCACACACGAATTCAGATCGATCGACATACCCCAGGCATTCTTGTCGTATCGATAAGCCGGGAACATCGTCTCGTCCGGCTCGGGAACATCCCGTCCCTCGCCCTCATGCGCAAACTCAGGATTCGCCTTAAACTCCGTCAGCGTCGCATACCGGATAATCCCGCGATCCAGGGACTCATTCCCTTCGATCGAGTGCGTCCCGCTCCCGTCGCCACCCGCGCGCAACGAACGCTGGTCGATGTGGTGGCTCTTCGTTACGCAGATGTCGTAAATATCGCCCGTCTTCTTAAGACTCGCCCCTGACTGCATCCACGGCGAGCCCGATGCCTGAATCAGGTAAGCGTTATAACCAACGCCGCCCGCGACGCGCCCGCTCCTGCGTCCCTGCCCCAGCGCGACCACCACCACGCCGTCTGCTTGCCCAGGAACCGCCAGCGCACCGGCGACTATCTTCTTCCCACCAATCGTAATTTCGACCGCGTCGTTCTCCGCCAGGCCAAATTTCTCGAGCGTCGCGTAGCTCATCTGCGCCGCGTTGTCCCACGACAGGTTCGTCACCGGCCGCGGTATCTCCTGCAGCCATCCGACATTCGCGAAGCGCCCATCGTACACATTCGCGTCCGGCCGGAACGCCACTTCGATGGAATCGCCAGCCACGGCCGAAGCAGAAGCCTCCCCTGCCCCAACCTTCGGAGTTACGTTTTTCGGCGTAAACGCGGTCCCGTCGATCCACCCATCGTGCAGCGCTTTGCGCCAGTTAAATTCCGCGTCGCCCTTTGAGAGCTGGGCCCCGTTGCCCATCCAGGTCGCGCGCACGGCGTCATACGCCGCAACATCCGGCTCCGCCAGCATCGACTGCACAATCTCATGCGCCGTGTGCCCGCCGTACAGCGGATCGATCATCGGCTGCACAATGCTCACGGTCCCGTCGTACGCCCGCGCATCCGACCACATCTCCAGGTAGTGCGCGTCGTTAATGTGCCAGTGCGCAATCTCGCCCGTCTCGTCCAGATGCGCGCCCAGATGCACAATGGTCCCAACCTTATTGAGCGCGCTCTCGAAGTCCAGATCGGCCGGAGCTGAATAGACAGGATTGGCATTCAGAATCACCAGCCAGTCCACCTTGCCGGCATTCATGTCCGCTACCAGCGCCTTCAAATCGTCCGTCTGGATCGACGGCATCGGGTTCACGGGATCGGTGTACACCACCGTCTTGCCGACATTGCCCAGCGCCTGGTTGATCGCGAATGCGGCTGCGTGCACGGAAGGCGGCGCAAATTCGCCAGGAATCACGACGCACTTGCCCGCGCTCGCCTTCAAATCCGCGGCCACGCCCTCTAAAAACTTCGCCTCGCGATCGGACCAGTTGCCACCGCTCGCCGCGCCACCCGCTCCAACCGTACCCGCAAGCGCCTCCGCATATCCGGCCACCTGGCTCGGCTTCACCGCCAGGCGATGCTCCGCCTTGAACCCCGTCGTCGTGGTCGCACTCTCCACCACGTACAACCGGTTCATATCCTGCGTGCCCTGCAATTTCCGCTTCTGCGCGTAATCCCGCGCCAGCTTGTGGAATCCCGGGAAAGTCGCGCCGCCCAGGAAATCCGCGTCGAGCGAAACAATTACATCCGCCTGCTCCAACCGGTACTGCGCGTCCACAAAGCTGCCGAACGCCTGCTTCGCCGCCGTGTAGTGGCTGTCGCGATTCACCGGATCGTACTGCACAAACTTCGCCTGCGGAAAATTCTTCTGCGCCTGTTGCCATTGGCTGGCGAGCGTCGGCGACGTCACCGTCGTGCTCAGGAAATACAATCCCTGCCCGCCCGAAGCCTTCTTGTCCGCCAGCATCGATCGATAAGCCGCCAGAAACGACGGCCATGTCCGCGTCTCGCCCCGGTACATCACATGCTGCGACCGGTCCGGATCGTACAAATCCAGCAGCGTCGCCTGCGTAAACGGATCCGACCGCCCCTGCACATACGGATGCTCCGGATTCCCGTCCACCTTGATCGGCCGGTACGCATCGCTCTTCACCAGCACCGGCACCGCGCCCGATGCAAACGGAAACGCCGAAGCAAAGTACACCGGCTTGCCCAGAATCAAATCCTCCGGCGCCGCCACGTACGGGTATATCGGCTCATCTGGCTGCTTGGTGCATCCCGCCAGCCCAGCCAGCGCCATCGACGCGCCCATCACCTTCAAAAACCCGCGCCGCGAAACCGGGTCGATCCACTCCGATGCCTGCGATGGAAACTCCTTCGCCACCATCTCCGCAAACTCCGGCGTCTCCGCCAGCTCATCCACCGACCGCCAGTACTTCTTGCCTTTTTGGCCCGCCAGCTTCGCCCGAACCTCCGCCAGCGTCAAAGGTTTCTGCGTTTCACTCTGCGCGACTCCACTCGCGCTATCGATCATTTCCTTTTCTGAGCTCTGTGCTCTTAGCTCTGCGCTCCACCCTGAACCCCGATCGCTGAACGCCGAACGCTCGGCTGCACCCTGTACCCTGTACCCTCTACCCTGCCTCTCGTTCATCGGTGGCAAACCTCGCAGCTGGTCAACTCCCGCGGATTCCGAATGTCGTAGCGCTGCACCAGAAACTGCCCCAGCGCCTCCTGGCTCGTGAACTTCGTGTAGTGCACCCCGGCCGGCAACTGCATCGGAATCGTGTCCTCGCTGCCAATCCCCGCGCCCGCCGCCTGCGCATGCACTCCAGTCACCGGCTTGCTCAGCGCCGCCATCTGCACCTCGCCCGCCGGAGCCGTCTCCGTGCACGTCACGCCGCCCGCGGTCGGCGTTCCCAACCCCACATCCTCAGCCGCGCACCACACCGGCTTCAGCTCCGAAGCCCCGTCCCACGCCATGTTGTAAATCTCGCTCGTCGGCCGCAGATTCTTCGCCGGATTCCGATGACAGTTCAAACACCACTCCATCTGCAGCGAGTTCTGCATGTACATGATGGGCATCCTGTCTACGCGCCCATGGCAGCTCGAGCACCCGATCCCCTTGTTCACATGAATTTCATGATTGAAGAAAACGTAATCCGGCAAATCGTGTACCCGCGTCCACGTAATCGACTCGCCCGTCGCCCAGCTGTGCCGCACCGGCTCCAGCAACTGCGCGTCCGTCCAGATCTGCGC
>CAZSWI010000344.1:0-3969 GCA_964610635.1 uncultured Acidobacterium sp. | reverse complement strand
GCGGACACACCGCCGCCAGATACGGCTGATGCAGCCGGTCCCCCATCCCCGCGGCCAGCAAATCCGCCCTCCCCGCTGCAAAAGCCGCCGTCAGCAGCCCCACCCTCTGCAGATTCGCAACCACGTCCTCCCGCCCATAGCTCTCCGGCAGCACCGCCCGCGAAGCCATCGTCGCCAAAGGCCGCTCCGGCAGAACCACCACCGCCCGCCACTCCCGGGGCGCAGCAATCGAAACCGCCCGCACCGCATCCCCCTCGAACGCGCTCGCCACAAATCCCCCCAGCCAGCACGCCGCCGCATTGTCAGGATGCCCCTCCAGCCGCGCAGCCTCCGCCATCACCCGCTCCCCGCTCCAACCCAGCCCACCAAACCCCGAAGCCAGCGCCACAGCCGCCAGCCGCACCGCCGCCGACGACCCCAGCCCCATCCCCAACGGAATCTCGTTCCGCATCTCGATCCGCAGCGGCACAAACGCCCGGCCCGCACCGGCCAGCACCGCCCCATACGTATCGAGCAGCAAGTTATCCTTCACCGCCCCGCAGATCTCCGCGTCCCGTCCCGTCGCCGACAACACCATCCGCTCCGCCGGCTCCGCATCGACCCACAAATAAAGCTTCAGAGCCAAAGCCAGCGAATCAAACCCCGGCCCCAAATTCGCCGAAGTAGCCGGAAGCCGCAGCCGAAACAGCCCGCCTCCGCCAGCCCGACCCTCGCCAGCACCATCCCCACCCAGGCTCATCCCGCCAACCGCTCCAGCTCCCGCAAAACCTCATCCGCCGAAGCCTCCACCCCAACCGCATTCCGCCGCGTCCCCTCGATCTCCGCCCCCAGTCCTGCCTTCTCCCCCTCCGTCAACAACTCGCCCCGGTGGTACTCGATCGTGTAGTCAGGATCCTTCAGCACATGCCCCGTCAGCACCAGCACCACCGACTCATCCCGCCCCACCTTCCCCTGACTCACCAGCTTCTTCAACCCCGCCAGCGTCACCGCCGACGCCGGCTCGCACCCAATCCCCTCCGCCCCAATCTCCGCCTTCGCCAGCGCAATCTCCGCCTCTGAAACCTCCTCCACCCATCCCCCCGTCTCCTGAATCACTCGCACAGCCTTCCGCCACGAAGCCGGATCGCCAATCCTGATCGCGCTCGCCCGCGTCTCCGCCCGCACCGCCTCCAGCTTCTCCGCCCCAAATTCCCTGAACGCACGCACCAGCGGATTCGCCCCCTCCGCCTGAATCACCGAAATCCGCGGCGTCTTCGCCGTCAGTCCCAGATGCTTCATCTCCAGAAATCCCTTGCCCAACGCCGAGCTGTTCGCCAGATTCCCCCCCGGCACAAACAAGTGATCCGGAACCTGCCACTCCATCTGCTCCGCTATCTCAAACGCCGCCGTCTTCTGCCCCTCCAGCCGGTAAGGATTCACCGAGTTCAGCAGATAAACCGGAGCCCGCCCCACCACCTCCGCCAGCACCCGCACACAGCCGTCAAAGTCCGTCCGCAGCTGCAGCGTCAGCGCCCCATAATCCATCGCCTGCGACAGCTTCCCCCACGCAATCTCCCCCTCCGGCAGCAGCACCAGGCTCCGCATCCCCGCCCTGGCCGCATACGCCGCCATCGCCGCCGACGTGTTCCCCGTCGAAGCGCAAGCCACCCACTCCGCCCCACGCTCCCGCGCCACAGAGATCGCCGTCGTCATCCCCGTGTCCTTAAACGACCCCGTGGGATTCATCCCCTGATGCTTCGCCCACAAGCGCGAAAGCCCCAATCGCCGCGCCGCCCGCGGCAAATCGTACAGCGGAGTGTTCCCCTCACCCAGCGAAACAACATTCCTGAACGCAGATCTGCCGCCCGCAGCATCGCTGACGTGTGCTTCCCCAACGCCACCATCGCTGAAAGCTTTACCGCTGACACCCTTATCGCTAAGAGCCCTATCGCTAAAAGTTTTATCGCCGACAGCCTTACCGCTGCCCGATTTACCGCTGCCCGCCGTTTCGCTGACAGCCTCATCGCTACCAGCTTTATCGCTGCCCGCCCTATCGCTGCCCGCCTTATCGCTGACCGCCCTATCGCTGAAAGCCTCATCGCTCGCAGCTTTACCGCTGACCGCACTATTGCTGAATGAAGGATTGCCGAGCGAATCAAGGATCGGCAGCATCTCCCGAAACCGCCAAACTCCGCTCCGATCCACCACCTCAAGCGACGACCGCCGCTCCCGCCACAACCAACGCAGCGCGCTAGGATTCGGACGCGTCTGCCCCCGGCTACCCGTCCCCGCCCCATCCCAACCCGGCCCACTCCAACCCGGATACCGGACCTCAAACAACTCCCCGCACTCTTCGCAACGAAAATTGCCGGCGAGCGCCTCAGGCGCCACTACCCGAGAGCACCCGACGCACCGCAACTGGTGATTTTCATTCATCGCAGGCTGAATAATCTCAGCCTACCACCCACCCACAGCCCCCACCGGACCGCCCAACATCGCCTGCTCCCGAACGCCAGGTGGCCGACCTGCCCGACGACATTAACTTCCGGATAGCCGGCGAGCCTGTAGCAACCGATCTTTCTCTCTTTCCATGAGTCACTTGGCGGAGGATAATGGGCAGAACATAACCTATCTATGCCTCAGTCTTCTACTGGTAACAGTGCTCGCGAGATGCTCATCAAAGCCGCCCAGGCGCAGTGGGTAAGCCGGCTGATCGATCTAACCCGAAGAAATAATCTTCTGTACTACAAACCTCTGCTTACGGGCACTCTTGAGCTTTCATTGAGTCCGGCGCAACAGGAGCTGATCCTCGGAGGCTAGCCGATCGCTTTCAAAGAATTGGCCCCGGCTGGGAGATGCAGATGCGCGAAGGTCGATTGCGAACTCGGGAACGGATATCGATCCCGCTCACTCGATTCGGCCGCACCCGACAACGAATATGAGGTAGGCGGATTCAAGTCAACAATGCGCATTTGCCGGAGTCGCCTCTCGGCAGAACACAGTCAGTCGCATCGTCGATGTGCTTTACGATGTCCTTGAATTCAAGCCTTTGGTCTTTCATTCAGGCGGCCCCTTCAGCGCCGTTGGCTCGATGTAAGTGAGATGCGTGCCTCGCTGCTCAGAAGCATCATCAAGATGCAACTGCATTCGCAAATTAGCCATGACGATCCCTTGACGGAAAAGAGATATTCTACGTTGTATCGTTTCTTCCCAGGCTTTCGACGGGACCAGGACAGCTCAAATATCTAAATGCGTAAATGTCTGGGCGTTTGAACTAAGCACCCTAAGGTGCACAGTTCTTCTTTTCGATCGCAGCGTCGGCTGCAAGTACATTTCCTTCAGCACGGATGGCCAGGGTGCAGTCAAACAATGCAGGACCCTGACACGTGGGACCAGTTCTTTCGCTTTGCAATTTCGCAAGCTGCGCTCGATCGCCACGCAAGCTGCGCTTCGTCCACTGGCTGCGGCTCTTTCGCGTGATCGCATGATCAGTTGCGTTCGGCGGCAGCTGCGCCTGCAAGAGACCAGATAAGAAAGCTATCGCACCTATTACTCTCCACGAGGCTCGCATACTCTCCACGAGGCTCGCATTTTTGTCCTCCTTTTTTTCATAGGAAATCGATCATATGGTGAAACGAGCAGTCATTCAGCTGGCCGCGATCCGCGTCCGATCTGCAAACGCGGGTCACGCCTGGATCCACTCCGCACCGAGCGTGACCCGCGATTGCCAATCGGGATTGACCTTACTCGACGCTCTGGAATCCGGTGTCCATGGTCACTCTGGTTCCGGTGATATTGCCCTGCACGTGAGCCAGCAGATTGCCCGCCTCGTCATACTGATCGATGGTGAATTTTCCCGAGGTTGAATTCCCCTTGGGATCGAGAGTTAGCCATTGCTGAATGCGCGCGGGGCCGACAAGGTTGAGGCCGGTCGAGTCGTACGAGATTCCAAAGTGGTTCATCCGATAAGTCCGCGCGCCGGTTTTTATC
>CAZSWI010000343.1:0-3988 GCA_964610635.1 uncultured Acidobacterium sp. | reverse complement strand
TCGCCGGATGCGGATGATCCGGGGTTCCGGGTGATCACGTTCGATCAGGTGAAAACGGCGTACAAGCAGGAAGTGCGGGCGCTGATTGCGGGCGGCGTCGATCTGCTTCTGGTGGAGACGATTTTCGATTCACTGAATGCGAAGGCGGCTTTGGTGGCGATCCGCGAGGTGTTCGACGAGGATGGCCTGAGCGCGAGCGGCCTGACTACGAAGAGCAGGGAACTGCCGATTATGATCTCGGCGGCGGTGGGGCGTGGCGGGGAGACGATGATTTCGGCGCAGACTGTGGGGGCCTTCTGGAACGCGATGGAGCATGCGCGGCCGTTTTCGATTGGATTGAACTGCTCGCTTGGGCCGGACCTGATGTATCCATTTCTCGAGGAGCTTTCGGAGAAGGCCGATGTTGCGATTTCGTGCTATCCGAATGCGGGATTGCCGAATCCGCTGTCGCCGACGGGGTTCGATCTTGGGCCGGGTGATATGGCGCGTTATCTTGGCGAATTTGCGCGGGGAGGGCTGATCAATATTGCCGGGGGTTGCTGCGGCAACACGCCGGAGCACATTGCGGCGATTGCCAAGGCGCTGGAAGGTCGAGAGCCAAGGGCTCTCTACAGGGGACAGGGCACAGGGCACAGAGCGCGGGACGGGGAAGAGGTTGTCCTCGAAAGTGGGGGCGGCCGATGAGCGGAGCTGCGAATACGGAAGTGGTCACGAACCCGAAGCCGCTGCGGCTGTCGGGATCGCGGCCGTTTGCGCAGCAGGCCGGCGTGTTCATCATGATCGGCGAGCGGACGAATGTGGCTGGTTCACCGAAGTTCGCAAGGCTGGTGAAGGACGGCAAGTACGAAGAGGCGGTCGCGATTGCGCGCCAGCAGGTGGAGAACGGGGCCAATGTGATCGACATCTGCATGGACGAGGGGATGATCGACGGCGTGGCGGCGATGACGCGCTTTCTGCAGTTGCTGGGGAGCGAGCCGGAGGTCGCCGCGGTGCCGTTCATGGTGGACTCTTCGAAGTGGGAGGTGATTGAGGCCGGCCTGAAATGCATGCAGGGCAAGGGCATTGTGAACTCGATTTCGATGAAGGAGGGCGAGGCGAAGTTCCGCGAACATGCGGCCAAGGTGCTGAAGTATGGAGCGGCGGTGGTGGTGATGGCGTTCGACGAACAGGGCCAGGCCGCGACTTACGAGGACAAGATTCGCGTGTGCGGGCGGGCTTATCGGATTCTGGTGGACGAAGTTGGATTTCCCGCCGAGGACATCATCTTCGATCCGAACATTCTGACTGTGGCGACGGGGATGGAGGAGCACAACAACTACGCGGTGGACTTTATCCGGGCGACGCGGTGGATAAAAGAGAACCTGCCGCATGCGAAGGTGAGCGGCGGCGTCTCGAATATATCGTTCAGCTTCCGCGGCAACAACAAGGTTCGTGAGGCGATGCATTCGGCGTTTTTGTACCACGCTATTGCGGCGGGTCTCGACATGGGCATCGTGAATGCGGGACAGCTGGAGATTTACGAGGAAATCGAGCCGGAGCTGAAGACGCTGGTTGAAGATGTTCTGCTGAATCGGCGGCCGGATGCGACCGAGCGGCTGGTGAATTACGGTGAGCGGCTGAAGGCCGCGGGTGGCGGCGAAGCGGTAACGGAAAAGCAGGCAGAAGAATGGCGCAGCGGCACAGTCGAGGAGCGACTGACCCATGCGCTGGTCAGGGGCATCGATGCGTATATCGATGCGGACACGGAGGAGGCGCGGCTGAAGCTGGGGCGTCCGCTGGCGGTGATTGAAGGGCCGCTGATGGCGGGGATGAGCGTGGTGGGCGATTTGTTCGGAGCGGGCAAGATGTTTTTGCCGCAGGTGGTGAAGTCGGCGCGGGTGATGAAAAAGGCGGTGGCGTACCTGACTCCGTATATGGAAGCGGAGAAACTGGCCATGGTGGCGGCGGGCCAGGAGGTGAAGGCGCAGGGGAAGATTGTGCTGGCGACGGTGAAGGGCGATGTGCACGACATTGGGAAGAACATTGTCGGCGTGGTGCTGGCATGCAATAACTACGAAGTGATCGACATGGGCGTGATGGTTCCGGCGGAGAAGATTCTGGAGCGGGCGCGGGCGGAAAAGGCCGACATCATTGGACTGAGCGGTTTGATTACGCCTTCGCTTGACGAGATGGTGCACATGGCGCGGGAGATGGAGCGGCTGGAGTTCAAGGTGCCGCTGCTGATTGGCGGAGCGACGACGAGCCGCGCGCACACGGCGATCCGGATTGCACCGCACTACAGTGAGCCGGTGGTTCATGTTCTGGATGCGAGCCGGGCGGTGCCGGTGACGACGAGCCTGCTGAGCGACGAGGGCAAGGCGGAGTTTGTTACGCAGCTGCGGATAGAGTATGCGGCGGTGCGCAAGGCACATTTGGCGCCCAAGCAGCCGATGGTTTCTCTGGCAACGGCGCGATCGCGGCGGACGCCGATTGAGTGGCGGGCGGAAGACATCGCGACGCCGTCATTTACGGGAGTGCGGGTGCTTGACCGTTTTCCGCTGGCCGAGCTGCGTGAGTTCATCGACTGGAGCCCGTTCTTTCACACCTGGGAGCTGAAGGGGATTTATCCGCGGATTCTGGACGACGAGAAGCAAGGAGTGGAGGCGCGCAAGCTGTTCGCTGATGCTCAGGCGTTGTTGGACCGTATCGTTGAGCAGAACCTGGTGACGGCGCGAGGAGTTTACGGATTCTTTCCGGCGAACGCTGTGGGCGACGATGTGGAACTTTACAAGGATGGCGGTCGCGCTGCTGTTTTGGATCGGCTGTATTTTCTGAGGCAGCAGGCGAATCGGGAGGGCAGCGAACCTTGCCGCTCGCTGGCGGACTTTATTGCGCCGAAGGAAACCGGGTTGCACGATTCGATTGGGGCGTTCGCAGTGACGAGCGGCATTGGGCTGAAGGAGCTGGTCGACAGGTTCAAGGCGGAGAACGACGATTACAACGCGATCATGGCGGAGGCGCTGGCGGATCGGCTGGCGGAGGCGTTTGCGGAATGCCTGCACCAGCGGGTGCGGAAGGAGTGGGGCTACGGGTGCGCCGAGCATTTGACGCACGCCGAGCTGATTGCTGAGAAGTATCGGGGGATACGGCCTGCGCCGGGTTATCCGGGGTGTCCGGATCACACGGAGAAGGGGACAATCTGGCGGCTGCTGGATGTTGAGGCAAGTATCGGAATGCGGCTGACGGAGTCGTTTGCGATGTGGCCGGGGTCGAGTGTGAGCGGGCTATATTTTGCGCATCCGGAGTCGCGGTACTTCAGTTTGGGGAAGATCGATCGCGATCAGGTGGTGGATTACGCGGAGCGCAAGGGGATGAGCGTGGCTGAGGTGGAGCGGTGGCTGGGGCCGAATTTGAATTATGAGGCGGCGGCGGTGAGCGAAGTTGTGGTCGGGTGAGGAGCGGTCAGCTAAGGTCCGGTCAGCTATGGTCCGGTTAGCTGAGGTATCCGGTCAGCTAAGTTGCGGTCAACTAAAGTCCTGTTAGCTTAAGTCCAGTTAGCTTACTGAAGGTCTGATCGGCTAGCCAGCTTTTTTCAGCGCGGCTGGTTTCTTTGGCTTCTTTGCGGCGGGTGCGGCTGATTCGGATTTCTGGGCGGTTTCGCGCATGGGTTTTTCGTGGAGGAGCAGCTCGACGGAGCGCATCTGCGCGTTCGAGTAGAACCAGCGCTGGACGGCGTTGTCTTCGAGCAAATTGAGCAGGCCTAAAATGCACATGCCCTGGTGGTGGGCCATCCACTCGCGCACGACTTCTGGCTTATCGCCGGTAAAGTCGATAGCTTCGTAAAAGCTGTAGGCTCCTGTCCACTGGCGGCCGGCCATGCGGCGGAGGTTGCGGATGGAGGCGGTGGGCGCGACGTTGAGCGCGAGGAATGTGGAGTAGGGTGAGACGACGGGGCCGGCGGTGGCGTCCCACTTGAGCGCGATTTGGGGGATGCCGTAGGCCTGGTAGT
>CAZSWI010000342.1:0-3994 GCA_964610635.1 uncultured Acidobacterium sp. | reverse complement strand
ATCAAGGTCCGTAGTCGTGGCCTTCGGGGGATCCGAGGACCCGCGCGAAGATGGCATCGACATTACCGAGTTGGCGATGGAGGTCAAAGGTGCGAGCCAGCTGCTCCTTGTTCAGGCGGCTGGCGATCTCGGGATCGGCCTCCACCAGGTCGCGGAAGACGAGGTCATTTTGCCAGGCGTTCATGGCGTGCTCCTGGACGAGGCGGTAGGCATCTTCGCGGAGCATGCCGGCTTCGGCGAGGTCGAGGAGGAGTTGGCCGCTGAAAATAAGTCCCCCGGTCGATTCCAGATTCTTCATCATGCGCGCGGGATAGACGACCAACTTGTCGATCAGCTCCGCGGTCTTCGCGAGGAGATAGTCGGTGAGGATGGTTGAGTCGGGCAGGATGATGCGCTCGACAGAGGAATGCGAGATATCGCGCTCGTGCCAGAGGGCAACATTTTCAAGGGCGGCCTGGGAGTTGGCGCGGACGACGCGGGCGAGGCCGCTGATTTGCTCGGCGGTAATGGGGTTGCGCTTGTGGGGCATGGCCGATGAGCCTTTTTGCCCCTCGGAAAAATACTCCTCGGCTTCGCGGACTTCGGTGCGCTGCAGAAGGCGGACCTCGGTTGCGATCTTATCGAGGGTCGACGCGATTACGGCCAGGGTTGCGATGTAGTACGCATGGCGGTCGCGCTGGATGACCTGGGTGGCGACAGGGGCTGGGGCGAGTCCAAGGCGCGCGCAGATGCGCTCCTCCTGCTCGGGCCCGAGGTGGCCAAAGGCGCCGACTGCGCCGGAGAGCTTGCCCACGCGCATCTGCTCGGCGGCCGCGTCAAAACGCTGCTGATTGCGCCGCATCTCCGCATACCAGTTGAGCAGCTTCAGGCCAAACGTGGTGGGCTCGGCGTGCATGCCATGCGTGCGGCCGACGGTGGGCGTGTCTTTAAATTCGAGCGCGCGTGCTTTGAGCACGGAGATCAGGCGTTCGATGCCGTCGCGGAGGATAGCCGAGGCGGCTTTGACCTGCAGCGCCTGGGCGGTATCGACCACATCGTTCGAGGTCAGGCCGTAGTGCAGCCAGCGCGAATCGGGGCCGATCTTTTCGGCGACCGCGGTGGTAAAGGCGATCACGTCATGTTTCACCTCGGCTTCGATCTGCCGGATGCGCTCAATGTCGAAGTCGCCATGTTCGCGGATGGCCTCGGCGGCTGAGTGCGGAACAATGCCGTCTTCAGCGAGGATTTCGCTCGATACGATTTCGACTTCAAGCCAGGCGCGGAATTTGGCCTCGTCGCTCCAGATGCGGCCCATAGGCGCGCGGGTATAACGGGGGATCAATGCGAAGCTCCTTGGGACGAACTCATTATTCTATCTTGCAGCGGGCGGGGCCAGCCGCGGCCTGCCTTGGCGGAGCGGTGAAGTGGAATTTGCGCCGGGCTGTTTGAAGGTCTATTCGATACCCGGGTCCGATTCGCACTGAACGGGACCGGTTGGCAGGAGCAGGTCGGCAACGGCGACCGCGTAGGTATGAAATCCAACCTCGCGCACGGCTGAGAGCAGCCGATCCTGAGTCCAGATACCTCCGAACTGGGGATCGATCAGCTCCAGATGTTGCGACCCGTCGTACGACTGACGGAATGCGGCCTTGTATTCGAGGCGCATAACCCGATGGGAACCCTTGCCATGCTCAAGAAATGCAAACACTGTTCCCTGAGAATGAAAGCGGGTGGTGTAGTCGACGAGGTAAAGCAGTTCATCTCCCTGATTCGATTTGGGACCATCTGCGTAGCCAAGTTCGAGCTGCGATGCGTTATGGGCGAGACCGAGCCAGTCGGTCTTGGCGCTGGCCAGACAATGAGCAGCATCAAGGAGTGGATCGGGTGGGGGCACCGTCGACATCATCTGAGCCTGAAGAGTTGCGCCCAGGCAGGCGAAGGTCAGGACGGCGAGGCATCTCACCATGAAAAGCTCCGGCAGTCAGAGTGCTTTCTCAGATTTGCTAAATAAGATGAGAAAAACGACGATAGGGAGGGAGCTTGAGGGGGATTTTATGTCAAATGTTGTGACAATTGCCAATTTTACTGAACCGCTGGAAGCGGAAATGGCAAAACTTCGCCTGGAATCGGCGGGGATCGAGGTTTTTCTATCCGGTGAAAACGCGCGCATCATGGAGCCGGGGCTGGGCCCGCTGCAGCTGCAGGTGAGCTCCGACGATGAAGAGGACGCACGGGCGGTGCTGGCCGACCCGGGCGCGGCGCGGGAGAGCGGGCAGGCATCGTAAGCCGTGACCAGGATATGTCGTGCTACGATGTTTATATGAACCTTTTGGAAGTTCACGGAACCCTGTCACTGGCGCGTAACGGCCACGGGACGCCCGCTTTAAAGGAACCGCCGCCGCTCAGCCGCGCACAAATGCGGCGACTGGCGGAATTCCGTTTTCAGTTGCGGAAATTCCTGCATTTCTCCAGTCTCGCCGCGGATTCGGCGGGAATCCGTTCCCAGCAGTACCAGCTATTGCAGTGTGTATGGGGGATGCCCGAGGAACTCGACCCCACCATTGCGAACGTCGCGGCGCGGATGCTGCTGAAGCACAACAGCGCGGTGGAGCTGGTGGACCGCACCATCGACCAGGGGCTGCTGCGGCGGTGTCCGGACCCGACGGATCACCGGCGGATTCTGCTGCGCATGACGCCACTGGGAGAGAGGCTGCTCGGGTCCCTGGCGGCGTGGCATTTACGCGAGCTGGAGGAGACGGGGCCGGAGCTGATCCGCGCGTTGCGCCGCGTCCTGTTGACGCCGCAAAACTCGGGCAAGCCGGATGCCGGCCCACCTGACGGAGTGCGCGCGACGCGATAACGCAGCCCAAACCAAAGTTGCAGAAATAAAGCCATCCTTATCCCGACGACACGGGGGGGCGAAGATTCTATTCTGTCTTTGGATTTCAAAGATTACCTCCTGTGAATCCCCGGGCGCTCCCGATGCGAACGGGGATTTTTCTTGCTTGTTTTCCTGCCTGGTTCTTTGCGTGGCTTTTCCTGGGCAGGGCAACGATGCGCGAAGCTCTTGAGGACATCCTATTGACGATGATCCAGAACTCACAGCAACGGGTGATCGCAGGATTATTGGCAGCCTCGTTTTTTGGGTTCGGAACCATCGTGGCGCGGGCTCAACAGGCCGATGAGGCATCCACGATTCAGAAAGTAGATGCGGCGGTGAAGGCCAGAATCGATCACCTTGCTGGATATACAGTAACCGAGCACTATGCCGTGTATAGAAGCAGGGACGAAATCCATCCTGTAGCCGAGATGATCGTCAACACGACCTACAAACAGGAATCGGGAAAGAGTTACGTGATCGTCTCGCAGACTGGCTCAGCTGTGATGCGCAATTTCGTATTGAACGCGATTCTGGACAATGAGAAGCACCTGAACCAGCCTGGTGTCCGGGAGGGCGCATGGATCACGTCCGCAAATTATGAGATGAAACTGAAGCCTGGCGGACCCCAGCGGCTGGATGGACGAGAATGCCTGGTTCTGGCGCTGACCCCAAAGCGAAAGGCTTCCTGGCTTATCGCCGGGAGTTTGTGGGTGGACGCGAGGGATGGGTCGATCGTTCAGATTCAGGGAACGGCATCGAAGGCCTCGTCGATGGTGACGGGACCGACGCAGATTGTGCGCCAGTATGGGAATGTTGGCGGCTATCCGGAGGCCACGCATCTCAGGGCGCAGTCCAGCAGTTTTTTGTTTGGCGAGACCGTCGTGACGGTTGATTACCGGGATTACCGTGTCGAGTTGCGTCCTGGTGGGTAGGGGGACGCTGCCTGGGTTTGCGGGCTTGGGTCGGGGGCGTCGGGGGATGACGCGGTGGCTCGTCGGTGATCGATGGCGGCGCCATTGACATCACGCTGACCCACAGCCGCTACGGCGCGAGCGCCTGCACGACAGCCTGCGGCAGCGAAGGGCGTACCTCGTGCCCTGTTACAAAGGCGCAGGGGCTGAAGCCCAATGGTTA
>CAZSWI010000341.1:0-4001 GCA_964610635.1 uncultured Acidobacterium sp. | reverse complement strand
TTGCATTCACCTTGCACGTTGCATGAATGGGTGCGCGAATCCTCGCCAGAATCTTTGTTGTCGCAATCGTAATCAGGGCTGTCCCCCCGGTCACCGCCACAATCAACGGCCACACGGGCGGCCCTGGCCTCGGTGGTGAAGGGGCTTCGACGAGCGTCAGATCGACGAGGGTCCCGGCCGCCTGCTCCGTGCCTGCACCCGGCTCCTCCTCTGTCACCAGTCCGTGGGCAGGGCCCTTCATCTCGCCCTGGCGCAACCCCACGCTCACGAGCGCATTGACAGCCTCCTCCGAGGTCATTTTCAAAAGGTTCGGAACAAAAACCTCGGCCGGCGGTGGTGGTGGGGGCGAAACAACGATGGACGTCGTGGGCGTTGGTGTTTGCGTCGAACCACCGGTGGGCGTCGCAGAAGTCGTGAGCGTCGATGGTGGTGGCGGAACAACGGCCGGCGTCGTGATCACCGGCGGTGGCGTCGGTGAAACAACAATCGGTGCCGTGAGCCTCACCTCCACCGCTGAACCCAGGTTCACCTGCGTACCGGCCTGCGGGTACTGATACGTCACCGTACCGTCCGTGACCGGATCGGAAAGGTTCGTGGCCTGCAGCCTGACCCCGCCAAGCATCTGGATCGCGTCTCCCAGATTCTTCCCGATGAGTAATGGCACGATCTCCCTCGGGACATCCATTGTCACAGTCACGATGCTCTCGGGATCGACCTGCTGGCCGGCTGGGGGATACTGTTGTACGACGGTGCCGTCGCCTCCGGCGAACTTGGCGCGTAGCTTCACCGCCGTAAGCGCCCGGGCCGCGGCGGCCCGAGCATCTCCTTCCAGGTCGGGCACAGTCACGCGGCTCTTCGGCCCGCTCACCACCTGCTGCAGGATTCCATTGATGATGGATCCGACCTGAGTCGTCTTGATGGTGGATCCAGGCTGTGTTGTCTGCGTTGCTGCGGTGGGATGATCCAGCGTGATGGAAAGCTGCTGCCGGCCCGGTACGACCGGAGTGTTGGCCGCGGGCCACTGCGATACCACCCGCCCGCCCTCCGGACCCGCCGCTTGTGTTTTCAGAAACAACGGCTTCGTGCTCCCGGGAACCACAGCCGCTGCCCTCACCTCCGCCAGCGTCTTGCCGCGAAAGTTCGGCACAGGCACGGACTTCTCAGGTGTCACCGCCACGGCTCTCTGCTGCGCTGGTGAGAGCAGCGTCGTTGCCAGCCCGGCTGACAGTATGCAAATCGATGAACGAAGGAACATAAGCGCCGCCTTACCATGATTGCCCTGGGTAGAGCTGCTCTCATAAACCGCATACCACTCCAAATGCAGCGTGTGAGACCCGCCATTGAAGCGGCTCATGCGGACCGCCACAAGCCGCTGCGCTATAGATGAGACCAGTTCTCTGGACAGGCCCGATGCTTCCGTTAAGAGTGGTGACCAATGCTACTCTCTTTTTGATTTCACCCAGGAAGAAATTCATGCCTATTTAGGACTAGTAACGACAAGTGCGGCTGGATTATCAGATGAGTAATCTGCCATCGGACAGGACCGGCAGTCGAAAAAGCGTGCCCTGAGCGAGTTGCCGAACCGCAACGGGTTGGGAACCGCATTTGCTGCCCCAACCACCGCGATTTCTCGAAATAACAGAAGTGTCACCCGGAGCGAAGGTCGTTCCCGTGAGCGAACAACCGCAGTCGAAGGATCTGTATTTTGTTTCGGCCACCGTTACCGCCATCATTTGGCGGAATGACCCCCAAAATTCACCCCAGCTCCCAAAACCGCCAAATGTGGAAAACTTGTCAAGTCCCCAGCCCAAAATCCGAAGTAACAACGCCACATTCCAGTCCACTTACAAGCCAACCTACTCAAAGAAAGTTGGCAGTTTTGTCCTCCGAATCTGCTATTCTGAACTTATAGAGTAAAAAAGAAAAGGCCGCCCGATGGGCGGCCTTTCTTCATGTACATGAACGAATCCGCGAGTGTCTACAAAATGGCCCGTGTTCCGAAGGCTGGCGAGATAACCAAAGTTACTCCGCTTGCAGGGCCTTTAGAATCATCCGCCACTCCGCACTTCGCCCCCCCAGGGGGTGCACTACCCGCGCGAAACTGTTTCACGCGGAAGGCGCATCGCCGGCTAGGTTTGGCTGGCTTTCTCTTTTTTCGCCGCTTCTACATCCGCCTGATGCGCGAGCCGCAGCGTATACCGCGTGGCCGAGTACTGCGCGCCGGCAAGCAGGAGCAGGCCAGTCAGGAACGCCCAGATCATGAGGCTGACCGAGACCTCGAATGGTCCGTAGACGGATTGAAGATCCAGGTGAGGCAGGACCAGGATGTAGATCATGCGTCCCACATCCCACAAGACCCCCGTGATCACCGCTGTCAGCAGCACTGCGCGGACAGGAAGACGACGGTGGGGCAGGATCCAATAGACGACGAAGAACATGCCGACACTAAGAAAAGCCACGGCAATCTGCAGGAAGGCCTGGTGGATGTAGCGATAGACGACGTTTTCTGTGTGGCCGAAAAACAGGATCCTCAGAATGCCGGACTCCCCTGTGGCCGCGCCGATGGCCACGAGGGACAGGATGCCGATGAGGGATGCGAGCCCCAGGGAGACCAGCTGGTTCATCAGGTAGGAGCGGTTCTTCTTCACGCCCCAGACCTGGTTCAGCGCCACTTCGAGCGGAAGGAAGACGCCGGTCGATGAAATGAGCAGCATGATGACGGAGGCTACCTGCACGCTTCCGCGCGGATGTACAAGCAGGCTCATGTTGCGGACGACGAAATCCTGGTTCGACGGCAGAACGTCGCGCAGCAGGCCGCCAATCTCCCTCACCATTGCCTGAGAGTGAAAGAGTTGCTGGGCGACGGTGAACATCATGACGATGAAGGGGAAGATGGAAAGGATGGTGTTGGCGGCGACGCTGAAGGCGTAAGTATGTACCTCGGTCTGCGCGAGATAGCGAGCCAGGGCCACCAGCACTGGCCACCAGCCCCGGCCCCGTGGACGCGCCGGGGGTTGAGGGGCCTGGGGCGGCAGGGCGGAGCGGCTCTCAGCCAGTGCGGTTGGCTGGACTTCGGCTTTCTCGACCATAAGGGGAACTGGGAAAAGCGTAACAGACGCATCCAGGGAGGCAGTGTCCTCATGCCCGGCGTCCTGATGCGCAATTCGGGTGCTGGTTGCTTCGTGGGAGAATCGGTGCATGAATGAACTGGCACTGACATTCAATGGGGACAGCGCGCACACGCCACCGTCGCATATCCTGGAAGACCTGACTGAGGAGCTGGCGCACCGCAAGATAGCCGGAGCCCCGCACAGCATCTATGCCGAGGTGTGGCATGCGGCGTACTGGCAGGATGTGATGCTGGGCCGGGTGTATGGCAGGGCGACGCCGTCTCCGGAACACAACGCGATGAGCTTTCCGGATGAGGCTGCTGCGCAGGCCGAGGTGTGGGCGGACTTGTGCGGGCGTTTCCTGAGTGGGGTAAATGAAGCGGCGGCGATAGCGGACGGGGATGCGCAGAAGCTCGAAAGCGTGGTGCTTTGTCCTTCACCGTCGAATCCGACGCGGACTATGACGGTTCGCGAGCAGTTGGAGAGCTTTGCGGCGCACAATGCCTATCACCTGGGACGGGTGGTGCTGCTGCGGCAGTTGATGGGGAGTTGGCCGCCGCCCTCGGGTGGGCTCACGTGGTGACGATTTGCCATCGAGGCAGACTTAAGAACGTTGAGGAGGGGCAATGAGGACGCGCAGATTTTTGGTGATGGGATTCGTTGGTGCAGGTGTAGTCCTCTCTTCGGTTCTCGCGGCGCAGATTCATGGTGCTCTGGATGCACCGGCTCCCGATGATGAAGCGCGGGGCAAAGCGTGGTGGGCGCATGTGCAGGTGCTGGCCGATGACTCGATGAAGGGGCGGCTGACGGGGAGTCCTGAATATTTGCGGGCGGCGGCGTATGTGGTGAAGCAGTTCAAGGCGGATGGGCTGGCTCCGGCGGGGGTGGGTG
>CAZSWI010000340.1:0-4002 GCA_964610635.1 uncultured Acidobacterium sp. | reverse complement strand
CGTCGCCAGCACCCCCTGCTTGCCACCTCGCCTCAATCCCACGGAGCGCCCGCCGCCTGGGCCGCCGCACGCCACAACCTCCTCAACTGCCGCGACCGCTCCGTACAGCTTGCCCTCGCCACCTACCAGCATCCCGTGCGCGTCACCATTCGCGTCCCTTACGACGTTCTCCAGGACCCGCAGTTCGACCTCCACCAGCACTGCCACACAGTCCTCGACCGCCATGGCGCTGAGAAAAACGGAGTCATCCTCCGCCGCGAAGCCCTCTGGATTCGCACCCTGCTGCCCGACGGAGACGGCCTCGCCCGCTTCGAATTCTCCAACACCTTCCTGCTGCCTATCACCCACGACGCAATGGCCGCCGAAGCCAAAGCCATGTGGTGAGCCGCAATCGCCGCGGATCGCAGGCCGCCCGTCCTGACAAACCAAAAGTGTCCAGCTCAGCGGTAAACTACCCCGGCCTGTCCGTCGCGAACTCTATCCACAGCGAGGGGTCTCGATGACCTCATCGGTAGCAGCGAGCTGATCGGCTTTCGCTGGCCACCTGCTGATCAACTCTCCACCAGAGAAATGACCGCGTGCGGCATCCGCGTCAGCGCAGGCGATACCTTTCCTGAAGAATTCCGCAACTTCCAGCATGATCTCTGCCTTGAAAGCCCGTTTCGCTCTTGTTCTAAGCTTGTGTCCCTGCTTGACCAAAGACATAGGCTTCTCCGGGATCGGGATGGGGCTCAGGAAAAACCCAGCTCCATTCTTCGCAATCCCCAACTCAGCAAAAAACTCGTCATATGCGCTTCTGAAAACGGCTTCGTATTCCTTGCAATACATGCTTTGATCCGTCGCGCTCACACTCGCCAACTCGCCAATGGCGAGCGTCACGGCGAGCCCTTGCACGGCGGCCAGAAGCAGCGCCCCTGGTGCTACATCGACCATGGCTCTGGTTGCGAGCTTGATTTCCGAGTAACGGCCCGGCATACCCTGGAGTCGCGATATTAGTACGACCTCGTCCGCCGTTGTCCCGATCGTCCATCCCGGGATGACCGTGAAGGACAGCACATACACGATCTCTCCGTCGACGAGCAGATTAATCGACCACTCACCCTCCTTGTCGCAATTGCGCTGCCTGGTCAATCCGATGGTTAGCGTAAAGCGATGATCGGCCTCCACAATCTCATGGACCCTCACATCTGCCAACAGGATCTCGCGCAACATGCCCGCTGGCAACACAGCTTCCATGCGCCTGTGGTGATGAAGAAAGCAGGATGCGCGCTCCCCCACCGTGAGGCTGCGAGCAAGGTAGTTATGACTCAGAAACTTGAAGGAAAATCTCGGATTGTTTTCGGCCGTCTCAGAAAGCGGCCCGACTTTGATGGACCGATGCACCTCTCTGATCGTTCCCAAATTAGTCAAAGCTCGCCAAAAAAGACCCGGAAGCAGCGCCGGCGACCAGGTCTTTTCCTGACCCGCCAGCATTGCCATTACCCCAGGCAGTACTACCCCTTCCGCCTTACCCATCACGTCGCACCCGACCGCCGAAGCATCAACCGTGTCAGTCATACTGCCGCGACCATCTCGTGCCTCTGGAACCCATTGAATGCATCGATAGCTCCGGAGGTTGTCTGGGCTCGATTCGACTAGCCGCATGACCCACGGCAGAGATCCGAGTGTCGTTCCGTGTCAATTCCCGCGCACGCTGAATGGCTCCAATCGTTAGCCGGTCACAAAATGCGCGTCGGTTAGCTTCTATGCGCCTGCAGGGCCGTTAATACGGGTCTCGCAATCGAGCAACGGGACCCTGATAGTACATTCGCCCGCCCGCCAGTGAGATCGCCCGCGCCATTGAGGGACACAATCGTATGTTGGTCTACCGCGCGGATGGGTAACGGAGAATCATTGCGACCGGATGTGGGCGGTGGCGGTACCATGATCGTGGAAAAGGCCGGTCGCTATCCTCGCGCAATAAAAACAGCGCCCTCCGCCACCGGTTTAGCAAGGTCAATTGTCAAAGTCGAACGAGACATTCGTAGCGTCCTGGAGGGAAAACCCTACAACGCTTCTCCCCGGAGATTGAATTTTCAGGCCGCGAATATACGAAGATAATATGTAGAAAAATGTAGAAAAACGCACAACCGGGGAAAACCAAGTGTGTCCCAGGTCTGGGAGAAAGTCAACGGACATGTTGTGAAAAACTCGTCATGAGAATTGTTACGGCAGGAAGCCTGGCCCATCACAGCCATTTTGCAGGAACCCGCATTTGCCGGAACCTTTCCCCCACCGGCTCCGTATCTGCCTGCCATGAAGATGAAAACTGCCCTGGCGATGGCCGCCCTGGAAGTGGCTGCCCTCGCACTGCTCACATCCCTGACCGCACGCGCACAGGATTCCGATCACTCCTGGTCGAAGACTTATACCGTCTCCGGCAAGCCCACGCTGATCTTCGAAACCTCCGACGCCGGCATTGACTTCCGTCCCTGCGGCGAGTGTCACGAAATCCGGATCCACGTCGAGGTGGTCGGGCACAAGCTGAGCGACTATCGCCTGGAGGAGGGCCAAAGCGGCGATGAGATTCACTTTCTCTTCAAAGAATTGCCTCACGCGGGCGTTCACATTGTGTGGCACAGGGAGCAGACCCGCGTCACCGTCGAAACCCCCGCCCAGCTGACACTCCAGGCCAAAACCTCCGACGGAAACGTGACTCTCACCGGACTCGGTGGCGATCTGGGCCTGGCCACCGGCGACGGAGACGTCAATCTCGAACACGTCTCGGGCAATCTGCGCATCCGGTCGGGTGACGGCCACGTAACGATTGCCGATGCCGCCGGCGCGCTCGACGCCCACACCAGCGACGGCAGTCTCACCGTCGACGGCCTCTTCCACGCCCTTGCACTGCACACCAGTGACGGCCAGCTCGATCTCAACCTGCGCCAGGGAACAAAGCTCACCGAAGCCTCCACCATCCAGTCGTCCGATGGCTCGGTCACCATTCACGTCCCTCTGAACTTTGCCGCCGATCTGAATGTCCACAGCAGCGACGGCCATGTCGACTGCTCCCTTCCCCTGGCGATAGACCATTACCAATCCGGCGGAGGAGAGGGCCACGACCTGCATGGCAAGCTGAACGGTGGAGGAGTCCCGCTGACCATCCACACCAGCGACGGCAACGTAAAAATCGACCAGCTCTGAGTCGCTCAGACTATTGACGAAGTTACAGGGCTGAACGGCTTTATGTGTGGCAATGATTCATACGAGCGCCGTTAGCCACGGTCATCGATCGGCGGACGACCTGGTTGCACTTACCCTCGCGCCATCACGGGAGCGGCAGCCCGAAGACAGGCCGCCATCGAGATATTGATAGCTGAGTTACCAGGTTGTCGCGGACAGCAATATAGGTGGTCCCGCCTGGGCGCCGATTATATTAGACTTCAGCACCACCTCGATATTCTTGTGCTCCCAGCCGTTCGGCATCGTCCTGGCGAGCTGTTCCAGAGCCTGAGGCGACTGCACAAACTCACCCGCCGCTTCCGTTCCGAATGGCCCTATCCCGGCGACCACCATAACCGTACCCTCCACGGTGGGGTCGTGAAAACGCGCAACAATGGCGTAGTCCGCGGTCACTGAAGAATAGGGCCTGGAATTATCGAGTACCCAGTCCCTCTGCCGGGGATTCGCCGCATCCTCAATCCGGCCCACCCCATCCGGCCCAAAAGAGAAATGGAGCCTCAGCGGTTGAGTCAGACGCATAGTCCAGTCGTTGTTAATGGCGCCGATCAGGATCACAGAACGGGAACGAATATCTGTCAGGCTCGTATCCGGTGCTTCCTTCACCTGATAGCCCCGCCCCTTTTGCTGGAGCACACCCGCCAGATGCGCCAGCGCCAGTGCAATCGATACTGAGACGTGGTGATAGGGGCGCCTGACGCTATCGTTAAAGGTGGTTTCCGCGGATTCCGGCTGCATCTTGTCGGGATGAGTCGTTCCCAGCACAATGAGGACCGGCCTCGT
>CAZSWI010000339.1:0-4020 GCA_964610635.1 uncultured Acidobacterium sp. | reverse complement strand
TTTGGGATGTTTGTGCGGGCGCTGGCGTACATTCTGGCGAATGGGCCGGATGGTTTGCGGCAGACGACCGAAGATGCGGTGCTGAACGCGAACTACATTCGGAAGAAGCTCGAGGACCTGTACGAGCTGCCTTACACGACGCCTTCGATGCATGAGGTGGTGTTCAGCGATCGGCGGCAGTTGAAGAATGGCGTCAGGACCGGCGATATTGCGAAGAGGCTGATCGATTACGGATTTCATCCTTATACGGTTTCGTTTCCGTTGATCGTGCCGGGGGCGCTGATGATTGAGCCGACGGAGAGCGAGTCGCGCGAGGAGCTGGATCTGTTTGTGGACGCGATGCGGCAGATTGCGCGCGAGGTGGAGGAGAATCCGGAGATGGTGCTGGAGGCTCCGCATTCGACGCGGGTTTCGCGGCTTGATGAGACCGGAGCTGCGCGCAAGCCGGTGCTGCGGTGGAAGAAGAAACAGGGTACAGGGGACAGGGTGTAGGGTACAGTTTCGGTTCGCACGACGGTGGTGGTTCAGTGAATCTCAGTTTTGTTTGAGAGGTGCTTTAGCTGACCGTGCATGTCTAAAGGTGAGAAAACCCCGCTTTGGTGCGGGGTTTTCTTTCTGAGTGTGGATTACGGTTTTGAAGTGCTCTAGTCGTCGCGTGGTTCTGGCGGCGAAACGAAGCGTTCGCATCCGCTAAGATCAGAATGTCTATGCACGCTACACGAACCTTTCCTCACGCTATGTTGCGGGAGATTTACGAGCAGCCGGAGGCACTCCGAGCTACGATGGCGCGGTATGCTCCGGGGGGGGCGCTCGATGCGGGCGTCTTTTCGGCGGTTGCTGAGGCGTTGCGCGGGCGGCAGCGGGTGGTGATCGCGGCCAGCGGATCGAGCCGGCACGCGGGGCTGGCGGGCGAGATTATGCTGGAGGACTACGCGGGGCTTGCGGTCGACGTCGAGTACTCAAGTGAGTACATGTATCGATCGACGCACACGCTGCATGATCCGGGGGTGGTGGTGATTTCGCAATCGGGGGAGACGGCGGATACGCTGGCTTCGCTGCGGGAAGCGAAGGCTCGGGGCCTGGCGACGGTAGCAATTGTGAACGAACCGGATTCGACAATGGCGCGCGAGGCAGATGCATCGCTGCCAACGATGGCGGGTCGGGAATTGGCAATTCCGGCGACGAAAAGCTTTACGACGCAGCTGGCGGTGCTGTATCTGTTGTCGCTGTTTCTGGCGCGGATTGGCGGACGGATGACAGCGCAGGGAGTCGCCTCTCATTGCGAGCAAATGGAGCGTTTGCCGCGACTCCTTGAGGGAAAACTTGAAGTATGGGAGGAGCAGGTTTCACTCGTCGCGGAGAGATTGCGCGAGGCTCGGACGTTTCTTTATCTGGGACGCGCGATTCACTATGCGATTGCCCGCGAGGGCGCGCTGAAGCTGAAAGAGTCTGCCTATGTGCAGGCGGAAGGGATGCCTGCGGGGGAGTTGAAGCATGGGCCGAATGCGCTGGTAAGCCCGGAGGCGCCGCTGGTAATGCTGGCGACGCGGGACCGGGATGATCCCGACTCGACGCTGCGCTATGAGAAGACGCTGCAGCTGATGCGCGACATGCATGCGCAGGGCGCGGAGATTGTGGCAATCCATGTTGAGGGGGATGACGAGGTGGCGAAGCTTTCGCGGCATGCGGTGGCGATTCCCGCTGCGGATGAATTTCTGCTGCCGATGCTGGAGGTCGTACCGCTGCAGATGCTGGCGTACTTTATCGCGGTGCTGCGGGGGGTGAATGTTGATGCTCCGCGGAACCTGGTGAAGGCCGTGGTTCGCGAGTAAGGGCTTTTTCACCACAGAGAGCACAGAGGTCCGAGTAGCTGGAGCCCAGGCGTCAGTGGTTGGACAAGCCGACATTGCGCCAGCCGAACCAGGCGAGCGCGAGCATCCCTAACAACACGATCTCAACCATGGCGACGCAGGCGGGCCAGCCGCCGATGTTCCAGAGATAGCTGGGAGCGACGCCGGCGACGGTGCCCCCGAGGTAGTAGCAGGAGAGGTAGAGTCCAGCGGCCGAGGCGCGGCCCCCGGAGGGCGCGGCCATGCGCAGAAAGCTGGTGGATGTGGATTGGGCGATAAAGACGCCGCTGCAGAGCAGGCCGAGGCCGGGGAAGATGACGATCCAGAGATTGTGACTGAGAGTGAGCGCTTCGCCGATGAAACAAATGGCGATGGCGACAGCGATGCCGCGCCGCATGCCGATTCGGGTGACGAGGTATCCGCCAAACGGCGTGACTACGAGGCCGACGAGATAGATGGCGAATAGATAGCTGAGAGCGAGGGTGGAAAGGCGGAAGGGCGGATCGGCGAGGTAGAAGGTGCTGTAGGTGAAGGTGCCGACTAAGGTGAAGAGGGTGCCGAAGCCTACGGCGAAGGTGGCGAGCAGACGCGGGTTGCGGAAGTGGCGGAGCGCGAGCCAGAGGCTGGTCACCGTTCCTTCAGGAGGATGCGGGTGGTGGCCGGGCGTTTCCGGCGGAAGCCAGCGGGCGATGGCGACCGCGCCGAGCAGGGTGAGCGCGCCAAGAAGAACGAAGCTCCATCGCCAGCCGAGTGTATCGGCGACGAGACCGGTGAGGAAACGGCCGAGGAAGCCGCCCATGGCGGTCGCGCTGACGTAGAGGCTCATCACTAAGGCGATGGCTTCATGACGCCACTCTTCGCCGATGTAGGTGATGACCGTGGCGAAGATGCCGGGGAGCGCCAGGCCCTGCATGAAGCGCCAGAAGATGAGGGCATGGAGGCCGGGCGATGTGGCCGCGAGCAGGGTTGGCGCGGCCAGCACGAGGATGGATGTGACGATGACGCGCTTGCGGCTGAAACGTTCGGTGAGCGCGCCGAAGATGGGCGCGGCGAGAGCGACTCCGAGGGTGGAGGCGCTGACCGTGAAGCCGACGGAGGCCTTGGATGCGTGGAAGATCCGCGTGAGCATGGGAAGTAGCGGCTGCGTGGTGTAGAGATTGAGGAAGGCGAAGACGCCGCAGAGACAGATGGCGGCAACGGGACGCAGGGGGCGCAGGCCGCGGTGATTTTCTGCTCCAGGCTCGATGATGGCGACAGCGGGATTGGCGGCGGCGAATTTCGACGGCGGCAGGGAAGAGTCCACTGTTCAGAGTAAACGTGCGGGCCCGGAGCGAATATCCGGGCCCTTCCCACATCTGGCCAACTGCGGGCCAGATATGGGGCACCCGGTTTGGTGGCGGGTTCGGTATAAAGGGAGCAGGCATGGCCCAACCCGCAGCCGCATTCCTCTCCCGCGACTTTCTTCGATATCAACTGGCGCGCGTCGTGGTGATCATCGGCGCGGAGGCGCAGGCGCTGGCGGTGGCCTGGCAGGTATACCAGATTACGCACAGGGCAATCGATCTGGGTTACACGGGGCTGATTCTTTTCCTGCCGGGACTGCTGTTCATCCTGCCTGCCGGACATATAGCGGATCGCTACGATCGGCGTCAGGTGATTCTGGTGTGTTACGCGGTGCAGGCGATTTGCACGTTGGTGCTGTTTTGGTTTGCGTGGAAGGGAATTCACAACGTAGGGCCGATCTTCGCGTTGCTGTTCGCCGTGGGGACGGGGCGGGCGTTCAGCGGACCGGCGAGCTCGGCGCTGGTGCCGCACCTGGTGCCGAAGGAGCATTTCGTCAACGCGATCACGTGGGGCTCGGCGATTTTTCAGATTGCCAACATTGTTGGACCGGCGGTGGGCGGCGTTCTGTTCACTTTGCCTCTGCAGGGCCGGCTGCATGGGGCGAGCCTGGTTTACCTGTTTTCGCTGATGGCGATTGTGTGGTTTCTGGTGCTGGTTGGGTCGTTGCGGGTGCGGCCGGGTCGCATGGAGCACAGGGCGGTTTCGCGAGATGTTCTTTTGGCGGGGCTGCGGTATGTGGCTGGAACGCAGGTGCTGCTCGGGTCGATTTCGTTGGATCTTTTCGCAGTGCTGCTGGGTGGGGCGGTTGCGCTGATGCCGATTTTTG
>CAZSWI010000338.1:0-4036 GCA_964610635.1 uncultured Acidobacterium sp. | reverse complement strand
AAGGTCAGGCGCGTGCGCAGGGAGGCTTTTTCGAAGAACATCACCATCTGCTTCGCGTCGAGCGCCCAGCGGTAGGCGGCGGGGTTGGTTTTAACGTCATGCGCGAGCGAGAGGATGCCCGCCAGCTCAACGGTGGTAAGGTCGGCGACGGAGCAGAGGTCGCGCCCGGCGAGCGATTGTTCGGCGGGCAAAGATTCAAGATCCTGCAGGAGCGCGGCGGGCTTACTGGCCAATTTTTGTTCCTCCGGTGACTGGGGTTGCGGCTTGGGCCGTCTGCTGTTCGGACAGAATTTCGTCGAGTGCGGCAATCGCTTCGTCGACGTGGTCTTTCTGCAGAATGAAAGGCGGCAGAAGGCGCAATACTGTTTCGCTGGTGCGGTTGATGAGGATGTGGCGCTGCATCATTTCGGCGAGGACGGTTTTCGCGAGGTCCACGGAGTCGAGCTCGATGGCGAGCATGAGGCCGAGGCCGCGCACATCCACGATGGCTTCGTGCTTTTTCGCCAGCTGCGCGAGCTTCTCGCGAAAATATGTGCCGACCACGGTTACGTGTTCCATGAGATGTTCGCGTTCGATCATGTCGATAACGGCCAGCGCAACCGCACAGGCCAGCGGTCCTCCGCCGAAGGTGGTTCCGTGCATCCCGGCGTGGATGGCGCGCGCAGCTTCTTCCGTACACAGCATCGCGCCCAGTGGAATGCCGCCTGCCAGTGGTTTGGCCAGGGTGGTCACGTCGGGCAGCAAGCCATAATGCTGGTACGCGCACCACTTGCCGGTGCGTCCCATGCCGGACTGAATCTCGTCCGCAATCAGCAAAGCGCCAGTGGAGTGTGTGAGCTCCCGCGCCGCCTGCAAAAACTCCTGCGACATCGGCCGAATCCCGCCCTCACCCTGAATGGGTTCAACGAGGATGGCGCAAACCTCCGTCGAAAATTTCGCCTTCAGATCGTCGACATCGTCGAAGCGGACAAACTCGACGCCTGGCATGACGGGATCGAACGGCTCGCGGTATTTGTCCTTCCAGGTTGCGGCAACCGAGCCCATGGTGCGGCCGTGGAAGCTGTTTTCGAGGGCAAGAAACTTCGTGCCGAGATGCACGCCTTCGCTGCGCTTCAGTTTTGCGTACGCGCGCGCCAGCTTGAGCGCGGCTTCGTTGGCTTCGGTTCCGGTGTTCGCGAAGAAAGCGCGATCCATTCCGGTCGCTTCGGTAAGGCGCAGAGCAAGGGCTGCTTGTCCATCGTGGTAGTAGAGGTTCGAGATGTGGATCAGCTTGCGGCTCTGCTCGGCAATCGCCTTTTCGATAGCCGGGTGCGCATAGCCCAGCGCATTGACGCCAATGCCGCTCAGCAAATCGAGGTAGCGGACGCCGTTCTCGTCGACGAGATGAACACCGTCGCCATGCGTGAAGAGCACCGGGTTGCGTTCGTACGTTTCAAGCAGCAGGGTCCCTTCGGCGGCTTGTATTTCTTCCAGTTTCATTTGTACTCCAGCAAGTGTTACGTTCTGCGATCAGCGTTCAGAAAAGCAAGCGCGCTGACGCTCATAGTTTTTGCATCATCGCCCAAAGCATTTTTCCGGTTTCTTCAGCCAATTGTTCTGCGCCGGAGATCACCCTGGGATCCCCAAAACCAAGCTCGCGCGCGATGACAAGCTGAGTCTGAATCTCCAGGGCCGATCCGCGAGCCATCCCTATGAAATTGCGGTATTCGCCCTTCGAGGCGCGGCCGTACCCTTCCGCGATGTTGCTTGCTACAGAGACCCCCGCGCGGCGGAGCTGGTTCGTCAGGCCGTAAATTTCCTGTCGCGGGAAGCTATCGGTTAGACGATAGAGAGCAACTGATAGCTGTATGGAACGCTGCCACACCTGAAGCTCACGATAAGATTTCGCCACGCGTCCGGGAGGGGCACTCGCTCTGATCGCTGAACGCTGATCGCTGATCGCTGTCATCATGCCACCATCACTTCCGTGCCCTGGCTGATCCGGCTGCTGCACAGGTCCGGCAGCAGCGCAGCGACCGCCGCCGGCAGAATGCGCACCCGCTTCACGCCATTAAGCAATGCTTCGCGGCAGGCGCTGAGCTTGGGCAACATGCCTCCGGTGATGACTTCGTCGCGCGTGAGTTCGGCGATCTGATCGATGCTCAACCAGCGCATCACGCTTCCATCGGCCCCCATCACGCCCGGCACATCGGTCAGAAAGACGAGCGCATCGGCCTTGCAGGCGCCGGCACAGGCCGCGGCCATCTCATCGGCATTGATGTTGTAGTACTCGCCGTCGAAGCCGAGCGCGATCGAGGAGATAACCGGTACTGCGCCCATCTGCCAGATCGCTTCGAGCCAGCGCGGATCGGCGGCGACGATCTCGCCCACGAATCCAAGATCGGGCGCTGTGCGCTTTTTGCGCGCGCGAAACACGAGCCCGTCGCCGCCGGAGAGTCCGACCGCAGGCTGGCCGTGCGAGCCGAGTGAGGCCACAAGCGCCTTGTTGACGCCCCCGCCAAGGACCATCAGCGCAGTGTCGCGCGTTTCCGCATCGGTGATGCGAAGGCCCGCGACGAATTCGCTTTGCTTGCCCAGTTGCTTCAGCGTGCGCGTGAGCTGCGGCCCTCCGCCGTGCACGATGGCGACCTGGTTGCCGTCCTTCACGAGTTCGGCGATGGCCTTGGCGCACTCGTGAAGAATTTCAGGATTCTCCAGTGTCGCGCCTCCGAGTTTGACCACGTATCTCATTTCAGTCCTTCTTCTTCTTTGAATCCGCACATCAGGTTCATGTTCTGGACCGCCTGTCCAGCCGCGCCTTTCAGCAGGTTGTCGAGACACGAAACAATCACGCATCGTCGGCCATCGTCAGCCAGATGAAACCCAAGGTCGCAGTAATTGGTGTGGATCGAATACTGAATCTCCGGCAGCTTGCCGGCCGGGAAGACCCGCACCAGCGGGCTCTCAGCGAAGAAGCCGCGATACAGCGACTCGACGTCGCCGGGCTGGCGAGGTTCCCTGAGACCCACATAAATGGTAGAGAGAATGCCGCGCGGGATGGGCAACAGGTGGGGTGTGAAGACGATTTGCTCTTCGGCCAGACCGAGCTGCTCCAGCAGTTCGCCCGTATGGCGGTGCGAAAACAGCCCGTAGGCGGAAAGATTGTCAGCAGCATGCATGAAGTGCGTCTTCGCCGTGGGCGCCTTGCCTGCACCGGAGACACCCGACTTGGAATCGCAGACGATGCCGCGGTCGAGGTCGATCCAACCAGCGGAGACCAGCGGCTTGAGAGCCAGAATGATCGACGTAGCGTAGCACCCGGGATTGGCAACCACATCCGCGTCGCGAATCTCATCGCGATGCAGCTCTGGCATTCCGTAGACGGCCTTCGCCTGGACGGTGGCGGCGAGGGGCGAGCCTTCGTCGGCAAACTTGTAGACCGCGCGATTTTCGGCAGTGCTGAGACGCCATGCGCCGCTGAGATCGATGACCCGGAGACCGTGGTCGAGCGCCTGCGGCACCCACTCGCGGGACTGCTCGTGGGGCGTGGCCAGGAAAAGCACGCCGATGCCCCGAGCCTTCAGCAGATCCCAGGAGAACGGCTCGACCTTCAGCGCGTCCATGCCGAAGCCGGTTCCGTTGTTGTCCATGAGTTGCGGATGGATTGCAGCCAGCGGCTCGGGTGCCGCATCCGCGCGTCCGAGAAAAAGCGGTGGCGTTCCGGCAAGAGCCGGGTGACGCATCAGGAGCCGTGCCACCTCCATGCCGGCGTAGCCGCTCACGCCCATCACCGCCACAGAGCGCAGAGCACAGAGCTCAGATCTCTGGCTTGCGGTACTCGCGTTTTTTCGCGTCATCGAGTTTGAGTTCGGGGCGGACATTTTTTCGCAAAACTTCTTTGACTACGTGTTCTCCTCAGCGATTCTTTTTGTCGAGTTTTTTTCCGAGCCCTTCGCTCTGAGGCTCTGCGCTCTGCCTCTCAGCTCTGTCTTTCAGCCGATTATGCGCTCCAGCTTTTCGCGCATGGTAGAGGCTCGTCGCGGATCCGGGCAGATGA
>CAZSWI010000337.1:0-4055 GCA_964610635.1 uncultured Acidobacterium sp. | reverse complement strand
CGACCACCGAGATCTACACTCTTTCCCTACACGACGCTCTTCCGATCTCTTCAGCCGCTCCGCCACCTGCTTGAGGCATACATCGCCGATGACGTGCCCGTAAGTGTCGTTGATTTGCTTGAAGCGATCGATGTCCAGGCACATGACCGCTACCTTTTTTCCTCGCCGCGCCGCCGAAGCCAGAGCCTGCTCCATCCGATCGAGCAGCAGCAGCCGATTCGGCAGTCCGGTGAGCATGTCGTGGTTCGCCTGATGCAGCAGCCGGTTGTGCAACTCCTGCCGCTCGGTCACGTCCTGCACCAGAGAAAACCTGGCGGGCCTGCCTTCAAATCGAATGCTGTGCGCCGAAACCTCTACCTGGATCCGTCGGCCGTCGCGCAGAATATGTGTCCATGGGCCGGAGACAAACACCGCCTCCTTATTTCCCGCCTTCGCAACGGTCTGTTCCATCGCCTCCACTTCATCGGCGGGACGGATATCCCGCAGCGTCATCTTTCGAAACTCCTCCGCCGAGTAACCGTAACGCGAAACCGCGGCATCGTTGGCGGCGAGAAAACGCAGGCTTTCCGTGTCGAAAATCCACATGGGATGCGGATTGTCCTCGAACAACACGCGGTATTCCTCGCTGCGAACATCGGCCTCACGCTTCTGCTCTTCGAGCAGCGTAAGGATCATTCCAAAGGCCACAAAGTACTTCGGCACGTTCCACAGTTCGCCGATGACATTGACCTTCGGAAGAAACGCCTGCATCAACAGGGCGGAGGGGAATACCGCTCCCCAGGCGGCGAGGCCCCCCGCCGCTGCCAGCACCCCGGCCGTAGTTCGCCGGAAGTCCTCCCAGTACAGCAGAGCGTTGAGGAAAAATATCTCCGAGAGGATGGGGTAAATGCTCTCTTCCACGTGGCCGCGCCGCAGTTCGAGCGCGAGCCAGAGAGAGCATCCCACCAGGATCGCCGCGCTCCAACGCCGGGCGAAAACTGCCCGCGCAGGCGTTCCGGCCGCCGGTCGCCCGCTCCCGAACCGCAGAATCACCACTCCATAGGCGATCTGCACCGCGAGACCAACCCCAGCCAGCAGCGCGGCGGGCTGCGGCCGCAGCACGGCTGTCGTAACATACCCGACCGGCGGCACGCTCAGCAGCAGCGCCGAGGCCGCAAATCGCCATCCCCGTTCCCAAATGAGCCCCGAAGACAGCGCAAAAGCCGCTCCACAGAGCAGCAAGGCACTTTCCGACGCCGCCACGATCAACTTCGCTCCCCACGTATCCAGGGGAGCGACCAACAGCAGGCCGAAGTGCATCAGGATGAAAAACCAGCCCAACAACCAAAAACGGACGCGCACCGTCGCCTGCCGGCGATAGACAGACCCGAACAGGATGACCAGCAGGCCGATAATCAGAATGTCCAGAAGGATGTTCTGCATGAAACGGGCATTTCTCCCGGCGCTGAAAAGTCTCGACAGAATTGCAGCGGAAACGATGCCGCCTGAGAGTTCAACGGGGATCGGGCGAGATCAATAACCTGATCTAAGCATACTCCCACAATTTTCCGGCATTTGAACCAAAACCACCTGCAAATCCAGCAGCATGACTCCAGTACCGCAAGCGCGATCAAGCGGATTGTCAGCGAAATAAACCGCCCCTCACGTGCCTGGCCAGGGGCAAACCCAGAAGCCCGCCCGCTTTCCCTGGACCCTGCACTCTGTGATGCTGTATTCCGCCTTTCGATAACCTTCCCACATGTCCCGTGCCACCGTCCCGGCCTCGCGCGCCTGCTCCCTGCGCGCCCACATCCTGCTCGTCACGGTTGTTGCCATCTGGGGCTCAACTTTTGTCGTCGTCAAAGACGCTCTCACTGACGTCTCGCCGCTGCTCTTCAATCTGATCCGCATGACCCTCGCCTTCGCCTGCCTGGCCGTCTTCTACCGCGGCCATTTCGGCCGCATGGATCGGCGATCGCTCACCGCGGGCGCAATTGTCGGCCTCTGCCTGGCCTTGGGTTATCAGTTCCAGACGGCCGGCCTTCGCCTCACCACCCCCTCCAAATCCGCATTCATCACGGGAATGGTTGTGGTTCTCGTCCCCATGCTTTCCGCCATCCCCGCAATCCGCCCTCGCGGCGCCCGCATGCCCCGATGGAACGCCTGGCTGGGAGCCATCGTCGCCTTCGCGGGCATCGTTCTGCTAACCACCCCGTCCGGCCCCCGCTTAGTTTCAGGATTCAGTTCCGGCCTCAGTTCCGCCCTCGACTTCCGCGCCATCGGCCTCGGCGACCTCCTCACCCTCGGCTGCGCCCTCGGATTCTCGCTGCACGTCCTGGCCCTGGCCCGCCTCTCTTCTCGGATTCCGTTTGAGCAACTTGCAGTTCTTCAGGTCGGATTCTGCGCTGCCTTCATGGCCGCCACCCTGCATTTGCTCGAGCATCCCTGGATCCACTGGTCTGCCCGCCTCGTGGTGGCTCTCGTGCTCACCGCCGTCCTCGCCACGGCGACCGCCTTCGCGGTCCAGTCGTGGGCCCAGAAATTTCTCCCCGCCACCCACACCGCTCTCATCCTGGCACTTGAACCTGTCTTCGCCTGGCTCACTTCCTTCCTCTTCTACGGCGAACGCCTCGGCCGCCGCGGCGCATCCGGCGCACTCCTCATCCTCACCGGCATCGCCCTTACCGAGCTCATCCCCATGCCCATCCAGCCCAGCAGCCATGAAGGCGTCCCCCTGGAACGAGCGGACAGCTCTTAAGCAAAACAGATCGGCAACAGACTTTTAGCAAAAGACGCTCAGCCAGGAGCTGCAAACGAAAAAAACCTTGGCAGGCGATCCAGCCTGGCCCCGGAATCGTCTTAAGCGCAGCTCGGTAACTGCCCTTGCCAAAGTTCCTTCGCGAAGAGTTTTTTTGCTGACCGCCTGTCGCTAAAAGTCCTTCGCCGATCGTCTTTGGCTAAGAGTTTTCGGCTAACCAACCCCTCCCTCAAAGCTTCTTGCTCGCTGCTCGCTTCTGGGCTCCCTGTAACCCCATTTCCCCAACCCGCGTCTAACAGGTCTATGGGCCCACGAGTCCGATGACCCGAGCGCTCCGCCAGCCTCCGCTTCGGGTTCTATACTGATAGCGGGGAGACGCTTCCGCGCCAACCTTCACCACCACGAGGTACGACTCCGATGAAATCCTTTTTTGGGCGGTTCAGTTATAACCGTCTGGCTTCGACCTTCACCATTCTGGCCACCCTTTCAGCAGGAATCCTCGTCGGCTCCATCGTCGCGCACCAGGTTCGCGGTCAGGAATCCCAGGTCAGCAGCTCGGATGCCACGCCGCTCAAAATCCCCCCCGCCCGCGAGCTTTCCACCGATTTCACCAGGATCGCCAAAGAAGTCGGTCCCGCGGTCGTCAACATCAATACCGAGATTCTGCCCAAGCAGCAGCAGAACCGCCGCCGCGGCCCTCATTACATGCAGCCGTGGTCCGCGCCCCAGCAGCAACCGCCTGACGGCAACGGCGACGACGACGATCAGGGCCCTCAGGGCGGCCAGGGTGGTCAGGCCGGGCCCGGCGGCCAGGGTGGCCTCCAGGATTTCTTCAACCACTTCTTCGGCCAGAACCCCGGCATGGATGGCGGCGACGACGGCCAGGAACGCGAATCCCTCGGCTCCGGCTTCATCGTCGATCCCCGCGGCTACATCGTCACCAACAACCACGTCGTCGACAAAGCCGACCGCATCTACGTTCGCCTCGCCAGCGATCCTGAGGGCAACCAGGGCCGTGCCGCCAAAGTCGTCGGCGTCGACAAAGCCACCGACATCGCAGTCCTGAAGATCCAGACCGACACCCCCCTCCCTACCGTTAAGATGGGCAACTCCGAGGGCGTTGAAGTCGGTGACTGGGTCCTCGCCATCGGGGAGCCCTTTCAGCTCGAGCACACGGTCACGGCCGGCATCATCTCCGCCAAGAACCGCGATGTCGAACACGGTACCGAAGGCGAATTCCAGCGCTTTCTCCAAACCGACGCAGCCATCAACCCCGGCAACTCCGGCGGCCCGCTCCTCGATATGGCCGGCGAGGTCA
>CAZSWI010000336.1:0-4063 GCA_964610635.1 uncultured Acidobacterium sp. | reverse complement strand
GATATCAATCTCGTCCTGCGGAACCCCCGTCGGCCACAGCAGCCGCACCACATCCACCGTCGTCGCCTGCCCCAGCCCCGCAGTTATTTCTGTGGGCCCCTGGCTCAAATACCCCCCGCCGCCCGCAACCTCGAACTTCTGCCACTGTCCGTTCGCAAGAACCTCCACCTTCGTCCCAATCGCCGTCTTGTTGTCTGCCAAACCCGCCAGCGCAATCCGCAACGAATGATTCTTGTTCCCACCCACATTGCGCAGCACCGTTGGCGGCCCATCAGCCTGCGTCACAATCAGATCCTCTGCTCCATCGCCGTCCACATCTTCCGCAATCACCGACCGCGCATTCTTGAGCCCCATCTTGTCCAATCCCAGCGTCGTACTCACATCCTCAAATCCCTTCGGCCCAAGGTTTCTGAACATATGCAACTCTGTCCTGTTTCCAATTTCCAGCACAGCCGCCAGATCGATCCATCCGTCGTTGTCGAAATCGATCGGCGTCACGCCCCACGCGCCCGTCACGCCCGCCGGCAGCGGCAGTGCCACCCGCTCAAACCTCTTCCCTTCCACATTCCGCCAAAGCGTCAGACCCGGCGCGCCCGCATGCGTAACCGCAACATCCATCCATCCATCTTTATCGAAATCGAACACCGCCACGCCCCGCGTCGCCGGCAAACCCGGATCGTCGTAAAGCGGCGCCGGCCTGAACGCCCCTTCCCGCTGATTGAAATAAACCGTCGGTGCGCCTTGCGATCCCGTCACTACCAAATCCACCGCGCGGTCATTATTGATGTCCGACAAAATCGCCTGCGTCGTGCTGCCGCTGCCCCCCAATCCCGTCGGCCCAGTCCACTCCGTGAAAGTCGAGTTGCCATTGTTCCGCCACATCGCATTCGGCCCACTCTTCCCGCCCTCAACCGCTGAACCAGTCACAAACAAATCCAGATCCCCATCGTGATCGAAATCCACAAATGTCAGCCCCATCGGCTTGTTGAGCTGCGTGATCCCCACCTTCGCCGTCACATCCTCAAACTTCCCGCCGCCCAAATTCCGATAGAGAATCACCCGATCCGTGAGCGCAACCGCCAAATCCGGCAGCCCATCGTTATCGAAATCCCCCACCGCGCAGCCCTGTCCATTGCCGCTCGCATCGAGTCCCGTCTGGCTCGCAGGCATCTGCTCAAACGACCCATCGTGCAGATTCTTGTAGACCTCAATCGCGTTCTGCCCCGCACCTATCGCCACCAAATCCTGCGACCCCGGCCCCATCACATCCAGCACACAAGCCCCGCCCGCGCCGTACGACGCAGCACCAGCCGCTCCCATCTCCACATGCGAAGGAGCAAACCGCTTCGCCGCCTGCGCCTCAAACCGCACCGGAATCATCGCCCCCACAGCAACCGCCGGCGCCGCCATCTCCTCCATCGTCGAATAATGCCCGCGCTCCCCATACCCCACGCTCAGCGGCGCCGCAACCTTCGTCTGTGTGTAGTGCTGGAAAATCTTCAGGTGCTCGTGCGCCTCATCCGTCCGCCCCGCCCGCTGCAGCGCCCGCGCCAGCCCAAACTCCGCCGAAGCATGCAGCGGCCGCAGCTTCAGCGCCGTCTCAAATTCCGTAATGGCCCCATCGAAATCGCCCAGCGACATCTCCAGCGATCCCACAAAATAATGCGCATCCGCGTCCGACGGATCGATCGCCAGCACCTTCCGCATGTCCTCGATCGCCTGCTTCTGGTCCGCCTCATCCATCTCCGTCAGCCCCAGGTTGTACCAGGCTCGCGGATCGGCCGGCGCCATCGTCGCCGCCTGCTTCAACTCCTGCTCGGCATCCGGCAGCTTCTGCAGATACAGCAGCGCAATCCCCCGATTCAGTAACGGAATCGCCGACTCCGGATCGGCCGCATGCGCCTCCTCCAGCTTCGCCGCCGACTTCTCCGTCAGCTGCTGATTCATCAGCGCCACGCCGATCGCATTCAGCCGCGCCGCCTCAATTGTGTTTTGTTTTTCCGCCGCGGGATACGCCACCAGCGCCGTCAAAGCGCCAATCAGCGCAAGACTCGGCACCGCGAAGCTGAGAAGGGAGTTTCTGAACGCTGAACGCTGAACGCTGAACGCCGTTTTTTTGGATGGCATGATTCGCCGTCCATTATATGGACCGGCAAACACACCTCGCCCGACCTTGCGAACAAGAATGGGATGGGATCAGATCGTGGCGCCCCGCGGAACCCTAAACTCTAATCCCTAAACTCTGATCCCTGGAGGTTGATCTGCGGCGGAGATCAACCTCCAATATGCACCATGCTCCTCGACGGCTTCAGAAATCCCGGCTCCCCAATATGGTGCCGCGCCTCTTTCTGCTCCACCGTCCGCCGGATGAACCGCACCATATCCTCATCGTTCCCGCCCCGCTGCATCACGCCATACAAATCGTGATCGCTCTGCGAAAACAGGCACGTCCGAATCTTCCCGTCCGACGTCAGCCGCACCCGGCTGCAATGCCCGCAAAACGCCTGCGTCACCGGCGCGATAATCCCAATCTCCCCCACCCCATCGTCAAATGTGTACCGCACCGCCGTCTCGCTCGCTGCGTTGGGCGCCATCCGCACAATCGGCCGATAACTCTCCAGCCCCTCCACAATCTCCTTCATCGAAACCACCGAAGCCAGCGTCCACAGCCGATCTTCCTCCAGCGGCATGAACTCGATAAACCGCACAATCACGCCCTCTTCGCGCGAAAATCGCGCAAACGCCGCAATCTGATCCTCATTGAACCCGCGCAGCAGCACGCAGTTCACCTTCACCGGAGCCAGCCCCGCCGCCTTCGCCGCCCGAATCCCCCGGAGCACCCGCTCATAGCTCCCCGGCACCCGCGTGATGCGCACAAATTTCTCCGCATCCACCGCGTCCATGCTCACCGTAATACGGCTCAGCCCCGCATCGCGCAGCGGCTCCGCCATATCCTCCAGCAGATGCCCATTCGTCGTCAGCGCCAGGTCCAGCAGCCCGCCATCGAGCGTCCGCAGCCGGCTCAGCTCCCGCACCAGATCCATCAGCCCACGCCGCAGAAGCGGCTCCCCGCCCGTCAGCCGAATCTTCTCGATTCCCAGCGATACAAACACCCGCGCGATGCGCAGATAATCCTCAATCGGCAGCTCCGCGTAAACCGCCCCGTCAGTACCGGTCCGGCAATAAACGCACTTGTAATTGCACCGATCCGTCACAGAAACGCGCAGATCGGTAATCGCCCGCCCGTGCTTGTCAACAAGCCTCTCGCCGCGTCCCGCAGCAGTGCTCGATATGGAGTCAAGGACGGTCGCCATCAGCTTCTGCTTCGATGCCCTTCTACTTTATTGGATGCGACCGGCTCCCGTCAGCTTCAGGCCCTGGCTGCAAGCCCTGGCTTCAAGCCCTCTGCCCCATCCCTCGCTCTTCCCCCGGCGGAACCAGCGGCTTCCAGGAATGATATCGATGCCGGCACATATCGCACCGGTAAGCCTTCATTCCCACCAGGCGCGGGATGAAATCGATTCGCTGGGAGCGCGACACTCGAACATAATCCTCGACCGCACATCGGGGACAAACAAAGACCCGCTTGCGCATGACAGCCAATCTCCTCTTCTTCCTATGAGATCGGAAGGGTTCAAAACCGCAACGAAACCCGGCAACACCTCTGCTCTTCAGCACACGTGCCGGTTTCCGGCTGCCTATAAAGAAAAAAGAAGAATATGCGGACCTTCAGAATATCGCAGCTCACGCAGTTTTGAACCACAAATTACATCCCGTCATAATTCGGCCCTCCCCCACCCTCTGGAGGAACCCACGTGATGATCTGGTACGGGTCCATAATGTCGCACGTCTTGCAGTGAACGCAGTTCGTGAAATTAATCCGCAGCTCCTTCGCCGAACCGCCAGCACCGCCGCCCTCCACCATCTCGTACACCGCCGCCGGGCAAAAATACTGGCACGGATTCCCATACTCCTTAGTGCACCGCTCACTGCAGATGTTCAAATCCGCCACCACCAGATGCACCGGCTGATCCTCATCGTGCCGCGTCCCCGAATGAAAAAC
>CAZSWI010000335.1:1463-4143 GCA_964610635.1 uncultured Acidobacterium sp. | reverse complement strand
CTTCCTTCTTCTTCATCGCCGCGCCGCGCCCATTCGCCGCATCCAGCAGCTCGTTGGTCAGCTTGTCGATCATGCCCTTCTCGCCGCGCGCCCGGCCATAACTCACCAGCCACCGGATCGCCAGCGACGTACGCCGCTCCGGATTCACTTCCACCGGCACCTGATAGTTCGCGCCGCCCACGCGCCGCGTCTTCACCTCAAGCAGCGGTTTGCAGTTCTCCACCGCCTTCTTGAACAGTGTCAGCGCCTCGGCCCCGCCCTTCTGCTCCAGGTTCGTCATGGCGGTATAAAAAATTCCCTGCGCCGTCGACTTCTTCCCGTCCCACATCATCGAGTCGACGAACTTCGTCACCAGCGTCGAGTTGTACACCGGATCCGCCGCCACTTCCCGCTTCGCAATATGACCTTTTCTCGGCATGCTCTCTATTCCCTGCGCCCCCTGGGGCGCGCTTTGCTACCCGCTACTCCCGACTGGCCGTCCCTGCTGGCTACCCGCTATCGGCTTAAGGGTTTCTGTACCCTGTACCCTGTTGCCTATTTCTTGGTTCCGCCCTTGGCGCGTTTCGTCCCATACTTCGACCGTCCCTGGTTGCGCCCGGCCACGCCAACGCTGTCCAGCGTCCCGCGCACCACGTGATACCGCACGCCCGGCAGATCCTTCACACGGCCTCCGCGGATAAGCACAATCGAGTGCTCCTGCAAATTGTGCCCAATCCCAGGAATATAAGTAGTTACCTCAATTCCATTCGTCAGCCGCACGCGAGCCACTTTCCGCAGAGCGGAGTTCGGCTTCTTCGGCGTCTGTGTATAAACGCGCGTGCACACCCCGCGCCGCTGCGGCGATCCCTGCAGCGCCGGCGACGCCGTCTTGTACCGAGGCGCCGTCCGTCCTTTTTTCACCAGCTGATTGAATGTCGGCAAACCGAACTCCTTCTTCTCTCAACCACCACAACCATCCAAACCCACGCGCAAACCAGCCCGCTTCGTCCGCGCCCGCAATCCGTCTCAACCGGATTCGGTGCGCGCCGCGATTCCCGGAAAGCCGCACTGCGCTCCCCAGGTTAGCCGCACGAAGTCCCGATCTGCTTCGCGTCCCCTCTGCTTCCCTGCTCGACGAGAACCTGCGACGGTGACCGAGCGTGCCTTCAGCCCTCGCGTCTTTCCGAGGGCCCGTGGAACAGCCGATTCCGTTTCGAAGTTCCGGCCCGCATAGCCTGCCTGGGTGGCAAGTGTCGCGAGGCCCGTTGCGATCCAGCTGCGATCAAACTTCAATCCAGCGGCCGTGAATCCTTCAGCCGTTTCCGGCTCCCACGTCCGCTTCTGCCCCGCCACTCCGCACCGCTTCACACAGACGAAACAGCCATTGACAGACAGCTTTTTGAGAATATCACAATTCCCGTGCACGTCAAACTTCAGCCGTCTTCATTGAGGAACAGAACCTGCGCCTTCTGCCGCACCTCATCCTCCCTGCCACTCGACGCATGTGATCGCTCACGCTTCGGCGAACTGAACATTGTGATCCCCGCGGGCCAAAAAACTAAGCCGAAACCTCCCGCTTAGCCCGCGATCCCCGGCGCGTCTTCCCGTATCGCCCGCTGGTCAGCTCTCGCCCAGATTCCGGCTTTCCGTTATACGCATACACCCAGCACTTCACCGTACGGCCATCTGTCAGCGTGATGGGGTGCAATTCCCGAAGAAAAAGGCTTTCCTCCGGGGCCTTGGGATCGAATCCCTCGTACTCGTCCAGCTTCCGCAAGATCCCTTCGTCTTTTCCCAAACGAAAAACCGTGCCGAATATCCTTCTTCCCGCAGCACCACGAAAAACGGCCCCCGGGTACTCTCCAAGGTCGTAAAGAACGCCGCGAACGAACCCCTTGCCCACCGGCCGCAACTGCTCAACCGCAGCCGCGATCTCCGGTGCTGCATGATCTGGCTGCAGTGTTCCGTATGCGAAGAGATATTGGGTCACGGGGTCAATTCTTCCTCAGGAATTCGCTCAGGGATTCGAAACCCTTGTCCGGATTCTTCAAGTATCTCATCACTTCCTGATGCCGCTTCAGGCATTGGAGGTAATACTGAAAGAAGTTCAACACATCCGATTTGGCAAGCTGTCCTGTCCTCACCAGAATCGTAACCATCTCGAAGAAATTCAAATAGTCGGTAAAGTCCGATCCCTCATCCGTCACAAGGGTCGCAACGGACGCCGCGTTTGCGTCACAGTCCAGTTCCTCGCGCAACCGCTTGTAGTGCTGGGTTTCATAGAACTTCTCGTAGAGCTGGACCGTCCACTTTGCCCTCTCCTTCCTCGCGTTCGCTCTGTACGTTACGACCGCCAGAATTGCCGCGATCGCGCCCACGCAGTACGACACGATCTGTGCGTAGATGCCAATCTGCCAGAGCGTATGGTCAGAGATCGTCACCCAATCCATCCTCCACGCCCACGAAGAGTCTACCGCCGGGCCGCCTGCCACTTCGCGAGAGATCGGTTGCCGCGTGAAACGCTTCCCTTCAAATCACGTAAAGCCGACTTGACATCCGAGCCCCGGCCTGCCACTCTAACGTCAAGCCGACTTTCCATGCCCACCCTCCCGAACCGCCTCCGCGAACTCCGCCAGGCCCGCAACTGGACCCAGGAGGACCTCGCGGCCCTCACCGGCGTCTCCCGTCAAAGCATCAACTC
>CAZSWI010000335.1:0-1363 GCA_964610635.1 uncultured Acidobacterium sp. | reverse complement strand
CCTAACCATGACCTCCCAACCCAACTAAGGAGCCTCACCATGTGCCTCTCCATCCATCAAACCGACCGCCGCGCCCGCGCCCTTCTCTCCATCGGAATGCTCTGCCTCGTAATTGGCCTCGCATCGCAGGCGCTCTCACTCTCCTTTGGCCTGAATCCCAGCTCTATTCACTTCGTCCGCGGATTCCTCCTCGGCATCTCCCTCGTCTTCAACATCGCCTCGCTCACCCTCATTGCGCGCCGCCGCAAAAATCTCCAACCCTGATCCGGGCCGTTGCTCCTACCGAACGCCGATCTCGAAGCACTGCAACCTGTCCCCTGCACCCTGTACCCTGTTTTCCATGACTCTCGACCGCCGCCAGTTCCTCTCCGTAACCGGCAGCTTCGGCCTCGCCTCCACCCTCTTTCCCGGCATCCTCTATACAATCGCCGCCCAGGCCGCTCCCGAAGCCGCAGCCCAAACCCCCGAACCCCAAAAACCCGAACCCCAACTCCCCAAAATCACCCCCGAAATGATCGACCAGGCCGCAGCCCTTGCCGCCATCGTCATCCCGCCCGAAGCCAAAGCCGCCATGCTCGAAGGCCTCAACCAGCAGCGTGACGGCTACCAGGCCATCCGCAAACTCGACCTCCCCAACTCTATCCCGCCCGCCTACGTCTTTGATCCCCTCCCACCAGGCGCAACCGTCAATACCCAGCGCGATAAGCCCATCTACAGCCAAGCCCCATCTACCCTCACCGCCCCCGCAAACCTCGAAGACCTCGCCTTCGAGCCCGCCATGACCCTGGCCGACCTCATCCGCCGCCGCAAAATCTCCTCCACCAACCTCACCCAGATGTACCTCACCCGCCTCAAGCGCTACGACCCCATCCTCCACTTCAACGTCACCCTCACCGAAGACCGCGCCCTCGCCCACGCCCGCGAAGCCGACGCCGACCTTGCGCGCGGACACTACCGCGGTCCCCTCCACGGCCTCCCATGGGGCGCAAAAGACCTCCTCGCCGTCAAAGGCTACCCCACAACCTGGGGCGCAGGCGGCTTCGAAAAACAGTCCATCGATGAAGACGCCACCGTCGTCCAGCGCCTCGACCAGGCCGGCGCCGTCCTCGTCGCCAAGCTGACTCTCGGCGCTCTCGCCATGGGCGACGTCTGGTTCGGAGGCCGCACCCGCAATCCCTGGAACCCGAAACAAGGCTCCAGCGGCTCCTCCGCCGGGCCCGCCTCCGCAACGGCAGCGGGCTGCGTAGCTTTCTCCATAGGCTCTGAGACCCTCGGCTCCATCTCCTCACCCTCCACGCGCTGTGGATGCACCGGCCTCCGCCCCACCTTCGGCTTCGTCCCCCGCACCGGCGCCATGGCCCTC
>CAZSWI010000334.1:0-4153 GCA_964610635.1 uncultured Acidobacterium sp. | reverse complement strand
GGTGGAATTCCTGGGCGAGATGCATGATGGTCTCGACGTCATAGGATTCGTAGACACCGATGACGACTGGGCGCTCGCCTTTGAGATAGGGGATGAGGGCTTCGAATTTGAGGTCACGTTTGAAGGACGAGTCGGGCTTCTTCGCCGCGGCGTCGCGCTTCGCCATGTAGTCCTGGGTATCGAGAAACGTCTGGCGTAGCTCGGTGATAAGGCCCATGCGGGTGGAGGGGTAGGTGGTTTTGCCGCCCTGGGGATTTCCGCGGCGGCGCTGCTCGGCGCCGTAGTTCATGGCGAGGGCGACATCGGTGGCGAGCATCATTTGCTGGCGGCTGCCGTAGAGCTGGATGAAGATGTCCTGTCCGGCGATGGAATCGTCGCTGGCCGGAGCGACGACTGCGTTGGTGACGCCATTCAAGCGAGCCACGGGGATGAGCTCGGTTTCGGAGTGGAAGGCGTCGGCGACGTGCATATGGGGCATGATCTCGTCGGAGCGCTCGGCGAGATCGCTGGTCATGGCGTCGGCGCTGATTTCGGTTAGGCCGAAGTTGGATTCAGGATCGATGAGTCCGGGATAGACGGTGAGGCCTTTGGCGTCGACAATCTCGGCGCCTTTGGGGATCTTCACGTCGCGGGCTGTTCCCACCGCCGCGATTTTGCCATCTGCAAGGATGAGCACGCCATTCTCGATTGTGCCGTGGCTGACAGTGAGAAGCTTACCGCCGGTAATGGCGACGACTTTAGCGGGGGGCGTGGTGGTATCCGCAGCGAGCAATGCGCCGGGAAGCGCCAGACATGCAACAGCAAAATACGTAACAGATGCGGTTACTTGAGTCATGAGCTTCATCACTGTCCATCCCCCTCGTCGTCGTCGGAGCCGAAACCACCGCCTTCGTGCATGACGCCGTTGAAGTGCGTGGTTCCCCACCCGGGCAGCGAGGCGTCGAAGAACAGATCGCCATCGATGTAGACCTTCATGGCGCGCGCGTAGGTGGAGAGGGGATCATGGTTCCACAGCACAAGGTCGGCATCTTTACCAACGTCGATGGAGCCGGTGCGATCGTCGACACCGATGATCCAGGCGGGGTTGAGGGTGACCATGCGGATCGCTTCGTCCTCCGTGGCGCCGCCGTAGTGAATCATCTTGCCGGCCTCGACGTTGAGGCGGCGGATGTGATCGTCGGAATCGCTCTTGAGTGCGACGCGGACGCCCTGGCGCATGGACATGACGGCGTTCCAGGGAATGGCGTCGCGGGCTTCGTCCTTGAAGCCCCACCAGTCGGTGAAGGTTGCGATGGCGGTGCCGTCGGCTGCGATCTCGGGCGCGACTTTGTACATTTCGAGCGCATGATGGAAGGCGCGAATTTTATAGCCGTAGTCTTTGGCGATGGCCTCTTCAGTGAGGAACTCGTCGGCGCGATAGCAGTGAATCTGCACAAAGAGCTTGCCGCGCAGAACGTCGGCGAGGGCCTCGAGTTTGAGGTCGCGTTTGGGAGGGACGGCGTCTTTGTCGCCCTTTTTCACTTTGGCATCGTAGGCATCCCAATCTGCCATGTAGTGTTTGGCGTCTTCGAAGGCCATGCGCATGACTTCAAAATTGCCCATGCGAGTGGAGGGGAGCTGATCGCGGCTTCCGTAGACGCGCTTGGGATTTTCGCCGGAGGCGAATTTGATGGAGCCAGGCGCGTTGGGGAAGAGCATGGCATCGCGATCGAGGCCGAACTTGTTCTTGATGACCACGGCCTGGCCGCCGATCATGTTCGCCGAGCCGTGGAGCAGCAACTCAGTGGTGACGCCGCCGGCAAGCGCGCGATAGAGGTCGGCTGAGCGGTTATCGAAGGCGTCGATCATGTGCATCGACGGTGTGACGGGGCTGGTGGCCTCGTTAACATCCCCATCGAGCGCGGAGTGGGAGTGGGGATCGATGATGCCGGGAGTGAGCCACAAGCCGGTAGCGTCGACGATGGTGGCGGAAGAGGGCGCGGAGACGGTGGCGCCGACGCCTGCAATCTTTCCGGCGTGCACCCAAACAACGCCATGCTCGATGGTGCCGTTGCTCGCGGTCATGACGGTGGCTCCGCGAAAGACGATGTCCGTGGGAGCGGATTGTTGGGCGCGGCCGAGGGTTGTGCAGGTCGCGACCGCAACCAATGTAAGAATGACCGGCGGGAATTGAGGGCTAAGGAGCATGCGGCGAAGACTACCCATCAGGTGACCTCCCGACATCATGAAATGCGACCGCGAGGGTTCGAAGGGCATGCCAGGCCTACATCCCAGACTCAGGCGGTCATTTTGTGGGTGAAATGCTCTTTCGCATGCTACAGGACGGAGGGGAATCCCTCAAACCGCAATGGAGAGGATTTATGCAGGTTTACTGAATGGCAGGGTTACCTCAGGCAGGAGGGGGTCTTCGCTGGGATCATATCCGACGTGCGATACTTTCAGTGGCATGTACAAACGCGTCGTTCTAAAGCTATCCGGCGAGGCGCTGGCCGGGACCGGAGAAAAGCGCTTCGGTGTCGATCCGATTCGCATTCACGAGATCGCAGCCGAGCTGGCAGAAATTCACCAGATGGGCGTGGAAGTGGCCATTGTGGTGGGGGGGGGAAACTTTTTCGGGGGGGTGGCGGAGCAGGCCAAAAAGATGGACCGCGTTTCGGCGGATAACATGGGGATGCTGGCGACGGTGATCAATGCGCTGGCGATCCAGGACGCTCTGGAGAAGCGGGACGTGTTTTGCCGGGTGATGTCGGCGATCGAAATGAACCAGGTATGCGAGCCGTATATCCGGCGGCGCGCGATCCGGCATCTGGAAAAGGGGCGGGTGGTCATATTCGCCGCGGGAACGGGAAACCCTTACTTTTCAACAGACACTGCCGCGTCGTTGCGGGCGATGGAAATCCATGCGGATGTGTTACTGAAGGCGACGAAGGTGGAGGGCATCTACGACGCCGATCCGGTCATCACAACGGACGCGGTGAAATTTGAACAGATTACCTATATGGAAATTCTGCGTCTGGGGTTAAAGGTAATGGATACGACGGCAGTGAGTCTGTGCAAGGACAATAACCTGCCGATGATCATCTTCAACCTGAACCAGCCGGGCAACATCCGCCGGGTCATCTCCGGGGAGAAGGTCGGCTCTTTGGTGACGGCCTGAAGCGGTCTGCTGATTCCGGGAGCAGCGGTGGCGGGGTATGCGAGGTCGGCTCCGAACCGGAGAGCATCTTTCAGGCGCCGGCCGAAACCCCAACCTGGAGACCGAATTTGAGCGCACAGGTACAAATCGTTCCGGGGCCCGCGGGCTCATGGGATACGGGAGCGCCAAAGAAGACACCAGCCCCGCGGCCGATGGTGGTGAAGTCGAAGAAAGAGCGGCTGCCGGCATTGACCGGCCTGCGCGCTTTCGCGGCAATGAATATCGTATTTTTTCATTTCTCGAATCCGAAATGGTTTGGGCCGTTTGCGCCGGTAGTCGACAACGGGTTTACATCGGTGAGCTTCTTTCTGCTGCTCTCGGGGTTCGTGCTGGCTTACAACTATTCCGATAAAGCACAACAGGGGCAACTGAACACGCGGAATTTTTGGGTGGCGAGGATTTCGCGGCTGTATCCGATCTATCTTTTTGCATTGCTCATGTCGGTGGGCATGCTGATGGATGAGTGGCATGTGCGGTCGCATGCGCAGTTCACGTGGGGTGTGTTGCTGACGCCATTTCTTCTGCAGGGATGGAGTCCGTCGCTTTCAACGTTCTGGAATACGCCAGCGTGGACGATGTGCACCGAGGCTTTTTTCTATCTCATTTTCCCGGTGGTGATTCTGTGGAAGCGTCCTAAGAAGATTGGCGCGCTGGTGGGGATTCTGCTGGGGCTGTGGTGCCTGGGGATGGTGCTGCCCACTTTGTATATGGGCCTGCATCCGGATGGAGATATGCACCCGGGACGTTATACCGACGGCTTCTGGATGCGTTGATTGAAGTTTTCGCCGCCGCCGCATGTGCCGTCGTTTTTATTCGGGATTGTGCTGGCGGATCTGGATGCGCTGATTCCGCGGGCGGCGCGCAGGCGGCTGCTCTTCGGAGCGCTGGGAATGATGGGCATTTACGCGGTGCTCTATTTCGGCGATCACTTTCCGTATCCCATGATGCATGACGGGT
>CAZSWI010000333.1:0-4179 GCA_964610635.1 uncultured Acidobacterium sp. | reverse complement strand
GCGTCAAAACTCACATTGCCCTCAACCTGCGGCGGCGACCCTTCGACAATCTTCAGCAGATCGCTCACCTCGCTGTCCTTCGTCGCAATGGTGACCGCTACCGTCTTCGGTGATCCTGCCACCGATCCGCTCGCCGTAATGGTGCTCGTCCCGCTCTTCACCGCCGCATTCTCAATCTCCACATCGCCATTTGTGCCGCTCACTGTTACGTGATAATTCGCATCCATCCGCACCGTATGTCCGGACCCAATCCGAAAGTCCGGAATCGTTGCCTCACCCTTCACGTCCATCGCGGAAAATTGTCCGCCGAACCGCCCGCCAGCCTCGGCATGGCCCCACATCCCATCGAGCCCGTTCAAATCCGCATCCGTCAGCGAATACGATCCCGACATCGGTGTCGTCCCATAGCTGTTCGTCCGAAACGGCCCCAGTACTCCCGTCGCCACTACCATTCCCTTTGGTTCCGAAGTCGTCACCCGCGCAGCAAAGTCGAGCGGATGTTTGTCCTCCACGTTGTGTACGGCCAGCTTCGCAAATTCGAAACGCAGCGGCGCTCCATCCTGACGCAGAAAATCCAGCACTGTCCCATCGGCAAGAATCGTGAGGATGCGCAGCTTCGAATCCGAAGTGCTGATCACCCCGTTATCCAGATCCATCCCCCGCGCCTTCGTCCCCGGCGGCGGAATCTGCACGTGCAATCCCTCCAGCTCAATCTGATACAGCGTGTGCGGATGGAAGATCAGCCTCAGCCACTGTCCCGCCACCGTCATCTTCGCGACCGTGGCCAGCGGCGGTATTTGCGTATCGCCGTGCCGGTAAAAAGTGACGCCCTCAGCCACGAACCCCGGGTGCGGAAAATAAGTCCGGTGATAGCTCTTCACATCCACCCGGCTCTGAAAAACCTGCTCCAGCAGCGGATGCACCTGGCGATAACGAAACGGCCAGAAATAAAACATCAGGTCCACGCTCACCAGCACCACCGCGACCAACCCGATGATGACCATCTCGGTGACCCGCAATTCACGTTTCCAATAGGTCCTTCGAGCGGTGGCATTCCCCCCAATAGCGTCCATGGTCGAGCCTTTCCAAACTACCTCTCCAGATGGCCCACCCCGGTTGCGCGGTTGTACTGTTCAAAAACACCGTCACCAGCACCGGGTGCCCCACATCTGCCGGGTGCCCCATAACCCGGCCTGAGCGGATGCCGGGCAACGCGAGGTGAGTCGAATGGCTCTGCCCGCAGTTGGCAGATGTGGAAGACGCGCAAAGTGCGTCCGCCTTTCTGAACGCTGACCGCGTGAACGTTCTTCTATTCCCTGTTCCCTGTTCCCTGCTGCCTGCACTTTGCTACCTTGGAATGTGATCGCCGTGAAACCCATCCGCCTTCCCGCCCTCCTCATTGCCATCCTCGCCGCCGCCCCATTCGCCTCTCCGCGAACCCACGCCGACCCCCAGGCCGCACCAGCCGCGGCACCAGCTCACCACGCAACCGCTCACGCCAAAGAAGTCACACCCCCCCTTCCCCCCAGCGCCTGGAATGCCCACCCCAAACTCGCCATCATCCTCGTCATCGATCAATTCCGTGGCGACTACCTCGACCGCTTCCGCGCCGACTTTAAAGGCCGCGGCTTCAACCTCTTCCTCCAGAAGGGCGCATACTTCCCCGACTGCTACTACGACTACGCCAACACCAAAACCGCTCCCGGCCACGCCACCATAGGCACCGGCGCTTACACCGACGGCCACGGCATCGCCTCCAACGACTGGTGGGACCTCGCCCGCAATCAGGATCGCCCCGTTTCCTCCGTTGAAGACGAGCACTACCGCCTCGTCGGCCTGCCCGACTCCAGCCTTCCCGCCAACCAGCCTGGCGCTCCCGACACCGCTGCCAAATACATCACCGGTAGCTCCCCACGTAATCTCCTCGCGTCCACCATCGGTGACGAGCTCCGCCTCGCCACTCAGGGCCAGGCGAAAGTCTTCGGCATCTCCCTCAAAGACCGCGCCGCCATCCTTCCTGCCGGAGCCGCAGCCAACGGCGCCTTCTGGATCGATCCCGCCTCCGGCTACTTCGTCACCTCAACCTTCTATATGTCGCAGCTCCCGGATTGGGCCACGGCGTTCAACACCGGCGGCCGCATCGCCCAGGCCGAGCAGGAAGCCAATGCTCCCGCCAACACCACCGAGTTTTACGACCTCGTCGGCCGCACTCCCGCCGCCAACTCCTACGAGCTCGACTTCGCCGAAGCTCTCATCGACGGCGAACAGCTGGGCCAGCGGAACGTCACCGACCTGCTCACCATCAGCCTCTCCGCCAACGACATCCTCGGCCACCAGATGGGTCCCGATTCTACCTACCAGCAGCAGATGGTTGACGCCCTCGATACTCAGTTCGACACCTTTTTCTCCTGGCTCGACAAGAACATTCCCGGCGGCCTCGGCAACGTCTGGATCGCTCTCACCGCCGACCATGGCATCGCCCCGATCCCCTCCACAGCGGCTCGATACGGAATCAACGCCGCCAGCATCGACCTCGACAAGCTCTCCGCCGCCCTCGATTACGCCATCAATATGAAGTTCTCTCCCGGCGAGAAAGTCGCATATATCCTTCCCCATCAGGAGCTGCCCTACATCTCCCTCAACCAGCCCGAATTCATGAAAGCCGGCATTAACGAGCAGGAGGCTGAGTCCGCCGTCCAGCAGCTGCTGCCTGACGCCATCGCCTCCCTCGCAACGCCCGCTCCCGAACCGCAACCCACCGACGCGCCTCCCTCCGCACAGAATGGCTCCAGCCCTCAATCCACAGCCCAGCCCTCCGAAACCCGCCTGCCCCCGCACCCCGTCCTCTTCCGCAGCTTCACCCGACAGCAGCTGGCCGACGGTCCCTACCCGCCCACACCCTGGGGCGAACTCCTCGCCCACAGCTACTCTCCCAACGGCGGCTGGTACATCATGATCATTCCCGCCGCCTTCCAGATAGAGACCCTCGCCTCCATCCAGACCACCCACTTCAGCCCATACTCCTACGACCGCCACGTCCCGCTTGCCTTCTATGGAGCCCCCTTCGCACCCGGCATCTACCGCGGCCGCGCTGAGCCCACCGACATCGCCGCCACCTTCGCCGCCCTCCTCGGCCTCAACCAGCCCTCAGCTTCCATAGGACTCATCCTCACCCAGGCCCTCAAACCCGCCTCCGAAGTCACCTACCCCAAACCCATCCCGCCGCCCCGAGCCCGCCGCACTCCAGCCGTAACCCACCACGAAGCAACACCAGCCGCGAAACCAACGACGAAACCAGCAGCGACGCCAGCCGCAATCCCCACCCCGAAAGCCGCTCATCCATGACGGCCCCACGGTCTGTTCTGTGCCGTCTTCCTGTGCTCTGCGCTCTGAGCTCTGTGCCCTGTCGTTGCCCGAGGCAACGACCATGAAACCCAACATGCGCGTCCAGCTCTGCGGCTTCGACCTCGTCAACCCAGTAATCGCCGCCAGCGGAACCTTCGGCTACGGCGTTGAGTTCGAAGACATCGTCAACTTCAAAAAGATCGGTGGCCTCGTCACCAAGGGCATCTCCCGCGAGCCCATGGTCGGCAACCAGCCACCCCGCCTCATCGAAACCGCCGCCGGAATGATCAACGCCATCGGCCTGCAAAACGTCGGTGTCGAAAAGTTCCTCTCCGATAAGCTCCCACCCCTCCGCCGCTATTCCACCTGCGCCGTCATCGTCAACGTCTTCGGCTATACCATCGAGGATTACCTGGCCGTTATTGACCGCCTCAACGAAGGTGAGGGCATCGCAGCCTATGAGCTCAACGCCTCCTGCCCGAACACCAAACATGGCGGCCTGGCCTTCGGTTCCGACATCGAGATGCTTTTCGACCTCGTCTCCCGCGCCAGAACCAGAACTACCCGCCCCCTCATTGTCAAGCTCTCGCCCAACGTCACCTCCATCGCCGCCATGGCTCACGCCGCCCAGCGAGGCGGCGCGGACGCCATCTCCCTCGTCAATACCTTCCTCTCCCTCTCGATCGACGTTGAGACTCGCCGCCCCCGCCTCTGGAACATCACCGGCGGACTTTCCGGCCCGGCCATCAAACCCATTGCCGTCCGCATGGTCTGGGAAGCCGCCAAAGCCGTCACCATCCCCATCATCGGACTCGGCGGCATCACCACCCCCGA
>CAZSWI010000332.1:0-4180 GCA_964610635.1 uncultured Acidobacterium sp. | reverse complement strand
CGCATCGATCAGGCCGCACGCGGTTTTGTCCGAGGTGTATGCCGGCAGCGGATAGTCCTGGTAAAACTTCGGCGAAATGGCCTCGGCATAGCCCCGGACGAGGTGGGCGATTTTCTGCTGCGTGGCGTCGTCCCCTGTGGCAGCGTAGGCGCGCGCCAGGCCCGACATATATTGTCCGAACGTGTGGCCGGGAACATAGCCGGTCATGTTCTTTGGAGGGTCGAAGTCCTTCGACCAGCTGTACCATCCGCCCATCGGCTCGCCCGGTGCGGGCAGACCGGCCTTCTGCCGGAACGGCTGCAGCAGGGAATCGTCGTCGAGCGCGAGAAAGTATGCGTGGTTGGCGCGGAACTGTTCGAGCATCGGGCCGTCCAGCAGGCGAACGTCGCTGTAGTCGAATTGCTCCAGCCGTGTCGACCCGGACAACGCAGGCAGAGGGGTTGCGCGGGCGCGGCGGCTGACGGCAGCAGCGCCGGCAGCGGCAATCGACGTTGTCAGAAACTTGCGGCGAGATACCCTATGCATACTTGATCCCCTCTGCGCGTCCGAATCGCTGGTTCGTGGGCGCACTCTGTGAACGTCGGGCTTCAGCGCACATCCAGCTCCAGCACCTCAATCGTGTACGCGGGGATGCGGTGATGGAGCGAGCTGCTGACGCCATGCAGAGCGCTTTCCACCGGAACGATGGCCGTCGGCTGATCGATCGTGTTCGTCGCCTCCGGATTGTGCCCGGTCAGGCTGATGAGCTTGCCTTCCGGCGCGAGGTTCGCTCCGGACAGCTCGATGTCGACAGCCTGCGGATCGGAGGTTGCATTCACCAGCTTGAGATAGAGCCTCTTCTTCGCTGAATCCTCGGTAACGGAATAGAAGAACCGCGGGCCCGCACCCTTCACTGACGATGCGGGCGTCTGGTCCCCGATGTGGCTGCCAAACATGACCTGCGCATAATAACTCGGCGAGCCGTAACTGCGCAGCCCGTCATAGCCGATCAGGTCGGTATCCCACTGCATGGCGTTGGGACTGATATTCACCAGCAGCGGCGCATACGAGGCCATCACGACGATGTCGCTGTTGCGCTCGAGCCCGGTCATCCACGCCGCATCGCCAAGCGCGGCGCCCATGTTCGGAGTAGGCGTGCCTTCGCGTGTGGCCCACTCGCCGACGAAAATCTTCGGCCCGTTGCGGTCGGTTTTGTCATAATGCGTTGCGTCGTGGAAGAAATCCGTCGCGCGCAGATAGTAATGTTCGTCCAGCACGTCGGGAGTCATGCCCTTGATGGGACCAGTAGCAATCAGCTGCAGATCGGGGTACTTTGCCTTGATCGCCTTGTAGAACTGCGCATAGCGCGCGTCGTAGCTGCCTGAAGTGTCGAACCAGTCTTCGTTCCCTATCTCTACATAAGTGATGTGAAACGGTTGCGGATGGCCGTCGGCCGCGCGCTGAGCGCCCCATTTCGTATCGGCGCCGCCAGTCGCATACTCAATCTCATCGAGCGCGGACTGAACATACGGTTCAAGGTCCGGGCCGGGATTGATGTGCTCATGCTGCAACGAATAACCCGCGTAGACCGCAAGCACCGGCTGCATGTGCAGGTCTTCGCACCACTCGAAGAATTCGAGCAGCCCCAGGCCGTCGGTCGACCAGTACATCCACGGGCTGGGATGGCCTGGGCGATCCACGCGCCGGCCGATCGTCTTCTTCCAGTCGTACCAGTCCGCGAGATGATCGCCCTCAAGATAGTTGCCGCCGGGGAAGCGCAGGAACTGCGGATGCATCGCGGCCAGTTTCTCCATCAGGTCGATGCGGTTGCCGTTAGTGCGGCCATGATATGTGGGCGGAAACAGCGAGACGAGGTTCAGCCACAAGCTGCCGGGATGCGCGACGGTGAGCACCAGGTGATTTTCGAGCGAGGGCGCGATCGCGCCCGTCTTCAGCGCGAATTTGTACTGTTTCCACTCCGTACCGATTCCTGAAACAACCGCGCTGGCCACCACTTTGCCGCTCTGGTCGGCCACCAGGCTCGCGGTCACCGGGCCCGTGCCCTCCGAATCCTCCTTCGCGTAAAACGAACCCTGGTAGGTGGTGTTGGGGCGCAGCGGGATGCCCCAGTAGCCGCTGTTCAACACCCCGGCAGGGCCGGATGCGGCAGCCCGAGTGACATCGATGCGGAGGCTGTGAGGCAGTGCCTGGCTGGGGCCGGTGGTCTTGTCCAGGCTGATTTTTGCGCTGGAAACCCCGCCTTCGACGAGGATCCAGTCATTGACCCCGGACCAGTCGGCTCGGAACGTCCCGTTGCGAATGAGCTCCGCGTACAAGCCGCCTTCGTAGGAGTGGTTAATCTCCTCGGTCATCAGGCCGTAGAGCGTGGGACTCACCTTTGCGGCAGTCCGATCCAGATGGATGGTCAGGACAGCGGGCCCCCCGGTTTGCGCCCGAAGAAGCACGGCGGCGAAAAAGCAGAAAGCCACAGTGACCGAAATCGCGAATCTTTTCGTTCTCATAGAAGAACCCTCGTATCACACGCACCGAACGTCGAGAAGACCTATACCATAAACACTATCTGCTTTGTCACTCTTTCCTTTGTGCGCGTCTCCATCCGATGGAAGCCGACGAAATTGCGCCGGAGGCCGCTCCGATCGCGGAGGGATTACCTGGCATCCCACGTCAGTCGCAGCAGACCCACGCTTTCCCGCGGCAGTTCGATTTCCACCTGCGCATCCCCATGCTCGACGATTAGCCAGCGCGGCGACCCGGTCGTCTCCAGTTGACCTGCGCCCTTCAGCCGCGAATATTGCTCCGCGCTCGGCTCCGGGGGTGAGCCCATCTGTCGCCACACCTCGAACGCGTCGCTGTGGCTCTTATCGGTGCGATACTCCTCCAGCAGCACGCGATGAATCGCCGGTGGGATGCCGTGGATTGCGACGCGAACTGGAACGCCAGGTCCTGGTGTGTCATCGTCCTGGTAGTTCCACAGCAGAATCGCCGCGCTGTTGCCCAATCGGGTCGCGAGAGCATCTATCTCCGGCTGTTGCCGGACTCCCGATGCAACGACGTTCTCCTCCGGGATCGCGCCGCTGCTGGTTGCCTCCACGCGCTCGCCGCCCAGCAGCCCGGCCATGCGAAAGAAATTCAGTTCAGGCTTGTCGATTCCGTGGGTCGCCAGTGTGCGCCGGCCGGCAAACAATGGCTGATCCTCGAACTCAAACGCCCACGTCAGAAATCCGGCCAGGTTGACGTGCTCGCGTTCTGCCAGCTGCAGAAGCCCCTTCATCGAGGCAGCCGTGTACGCCGGATATACCGTGCCATTGCGATAAGCGTCCTCCGGATGCTGCTCCGGCGAGCAGGCTCCGCAGCCCTCCGGATCTGCCTCACTCAGAATGATTGGCAGCCCCCGAAATCTCTCCGAGGCATGAACAATTCCGAAGCCCGTGTCAGCATTCCGCAGCTCCTGGCCCAGACCCATTTGCACATGTTCATCCACAAAATGCGGGCTGCCCTTCGCATGGAATGAAATAAAGTCCAGCGGAACCGCCCCGCCAGTCGCTGCGCTGCGATCCTGCGCGCAGTGCCGCAGAAATGCTTCGAGAAATGAGGCGCTCTTGCTCCCGGGCGCAGGTCCGGTTGTCGCCGGCCCTCCTACACGCGCCGCCGGAATCGCCGCTCGCACGCCAGCCACTGCGTAGTCGTAGAGCCGGTTGTACTCATCTTCCGTGCCGTGCCAGTAAAAGATGTCCGGCTCGTTCCACACCTCCCAGTACCAGGTCGAAACCTCCGCGTTTCCGTACCGCGCAAGCACGTGCGCCGCGACCTGCTGCACCAACTCTCGCCACTTCCCGTAGTCATTCGGAGGGAACGACCAACCCTCCGCCTCGCCGGGCCTGGTTGGCCACGGAATGTGATACGGATCGGGATGGCTCGACAGCGCCTTGGGCATGAAGCCAATTTCCACGAACGGTCGCACGTGCGCGCCCACCCAAGCGTCGAAAATGCCGTCAAGAATTGTCCAGTCGTAGATGGGCTTGCCGTTCGCGTCTTCGCTGTAGACGTTGCTCGAGCTCCACTTCAGCTCGGGTTTTCCATTGCCGGTCGTCAGCAGGAAATGCGCCCGCACATACACCGGCTCCGGAGTCAGATCGTGGAGCTCCTCGAGCAGCGCACGGCCATTTTCTGTCGTCGTGTA
>CAZSWI010000331.1:0-4193 GCA_964610635.1 uncultured Acidobacterium sp. | reverse complement strand
TGCAGCACGGTTCTTCGGCCATAATGTCGCCGGTGACGGCGTAGGCGCGGGCGCGGGATCCGCCGCAGATGTTGCGATACTCGCATGCGCCGCATTTGCCGTGGAGCAACCCGGAGTCGCGGAGCTGCACGAAGATCGGCGACTCCTGGTAGATATGAGCGAGGGTGTCGCTGTGCAGGTCGCCGCCTTCGATCGGGAGGAATCCGCTGGGATAGACCTTGCCGATGTGGGAGATGAAGACGAAACCACGTCCGTCGTTGACGCGCTTGGTGGCCCACCCTACAGCTTTGTCTTCGGAGCCGCGGCCGGGGTGGCCTGAGGTGACGGTCCAGCCTGGGTGAGCAGCCGGGTGACGGGTCGGGTCCGCGGTGGGGCGAGCGCCGGCGTCGTCGTGCACGCCGGTGGTCGGGCGGCCCTCTTTCATGCGCTGCTGGATAAGGTAGCGGCGGTAGTGCATGGCTTCAGTGGTCTTGATGGCGAAGGGGACGCGCTTGGTGAGGTCCCACATTTTGGCAAAGACATCTTCGAATTCCTGGCCGGTGAGCAGGTCGTCGGTTTTGCCGCGGCCGACGGGCACGAGGAAGAAGAAGCTCCACATCACGATTTGCTTCAGGGTGAGCAGGGTCGCGAGGTTGTCGAGGTCCTCAATATTGAGGCGGCTGACGACGGTGTGGACCTGGATGGGAAGGTTCGCTTCATTGGCCCAGTGGATGGCTTCAACGGTGCGTTCCCAGGTGCCGGGAATGCCGCGGATGGAGTCGTGAATGGCGGGGATGGAGCCGTCGAGCGAGACGGCGAGGCGCGAGAGGCCGGAGGCTTTCATGCGGAAGATGGCGTCGCGGGTGAGCAGCGGCGTTGCGCTGGGGGTGAGCGCGGCGTGCACGCCTTTAGCGGCTGCATGCTGGATGAGCTCGAAGATGTCCGGGCGCTTAAGGGGGTCGCCTCCGGTGAAGACAAAGAGGGGGACCTCGAGTTCGGCGATCTGGTCGATGAGGTTCTTCGCTTCGGCGGTGGTGAGCTGGCTGGTGTGGGGCACCGGCTGCGCGGAGGCGCGGCAGTGTTTGCAGGCGAGGTCGCACGCCTGTGTCGTCTCCCAAATGGCGAGAAAGGGCGCGCGATCGTAATCGAGCTTGGTTATGGCCTGGCGGATATCCATGGAGATAGGTTGTCAGGGGTGCGCTGGCGTGGGATGTGATGGGAGTCACATGGGGCAGGGAACGGGGGTGGGAACCTGGAAACAGGGAACAGGGAACGGAAAGAGCGCCCGCCTTCAGATTTTCCGGATATCGACAAGCTTCAGATTCGGCACGCGCGAGAAGCTTGCCGAGTCCTTTCGGTTCTACCCCTCGATTTCCATTCCGCCGAGCGGGCGGCCGCGCTCAGCCGCCGCCTTGAAAAAAGTGGAAGGTTCATCCCCATGGCGGACTGCCTGATTGCCGGCATCGCAACCAGTCAGGGGCCCTGAGTGGAGAGCGCGTCGATTTTCGCTTTCAGCTCCGCGACTTGCTCGCGGAGGGCGATGACTTCGGCTTCGAGTTGGTCGAGGCGTTCGCGGTCGGAGGGACGGAGAGTGGAGGCTGACGTTTCGTGGCCAGCGGCGAGCTCCGTGAGATCCGGTTCTCCGGAGAGGAGGTGCGTATAGCGAATCTCGCGTGAGCCGGGTTGGCGCGGCAGAGCCGCGACGAGCGCAGGATCACGCTGGGCAAGCCTTTGAAGGACGGAGAGGACGTCATCGAGCTCCTCGAAGCGATGCATGCGCTCTGTGCGGCCGCGCAATTCGCCCGGGGTCTGGGCGCCGCGGAGAAGCAGCACGCAAAGGACGGCGGTTTCACCGCGCGTGAAGTTGAAGACTTCCTGGACGCGGTGCTCGTATTTGGCGACGCGGCTGTCGTGCACGGCGGCGGCGAGGTTCTGGTCGCGCAACTGATTCAGCGCCTGGCGGACCTCGTTCTCGTCGAGCTGCATCACCGGCTCGCGGTTGTTCTTCTGGTTGCAGGCATTGACCAGCGCGTTGAGCGAGAGCGGGTAGTACTCCGGGGTGGTGGCTTCTTTTTCGATCAGCGCGCCGAGCACGCGAGCTTCGACGGGGCTGAGGACGATGGGCATGAGCGACCTCGGGGAAATGGGGAACGCTCCGAGTTTACGGTATGGGCGACGGGAGGCGGAGCCTCGCCCGTTTTTGGCATGCCGGCGGAAGTGTTCGCGGGAGCATGGAGCCCCAGGGAGTGGGATGCGATGGGAGTCACAATGATCCGGCCAGCCGATGTACGCCTCTCTTTGCTCGGGGAGGCTCGTTCTTTTCTTACTCCAGCAGTCGTACGAACCGGCTGAACTCCGCGCCCGCCAAATACTGGAACTTCTTGTCGAAGGTCACCAGCACGCGTTTCTCTTCGATCGCAAGACCCAGGAGATATGCATCTGTTACCTGTTGATGCCCGTGGATCCGCGAAGCGAATCGAGCGGTAAGAGTCACCCAACTCTCATCGACCGGACAATAGCAATAGCCAGGATAACCCTTCAGCGCTTGAAGGACGGCGATTGCGTGCGCCAGCGTGTGCGGGCCAGGGCGAAATGCGGGATTCGTCGTCACTCGCAAAAATCCTGCCTCCGTAAAAGGACAAATGGCCCAGTTCTGTTTGCCAGAGGAAGAGAACCAGTCTCGCGCCTTTTGGTGATGCCGATGCTCGGTATCCGTGAGCGATATTAAGACGTTCAGATCAAGCAAACTTTTGAGGATCAAACTCTTCCTCCTCGAATCTCTTCACCGTCTCGTCTGTAACAACCCGGCCTGCCCCGGAAGGCGGAAACATCGGAAACCCGTCTGAGGAGAATATGATTTCGGGTTTCGCTTCCGGTGTCAGCGCGGCCTTGCGGATCAGCTCGTTGATGGCCGCGCTTAATGTCATCCCCTTCGCGCTTGCGTATTCAGAGGCGAACTCGTGAACCTGATCGTCGAGATTGATGCTGGTTCTCATTGGACGAATCTACACCAATTTGCAATGGTGGTGCAATGATCGCATGCTGGTGCGGTTTTACCCGGGTAGATTCATGAGTCGTGTTTGGCACCTTTGAAACTGCGCCCTGGGGTGGGTCGGCCGGGCCAATCAGTCGCCGGCGGCCTGATTGGCGCACCGAGTATCTTTTGCGGGAGCGGGCTTATTCTTCCCTGTTCAGGGTAGAATTATGCCATGACCGACGATCGATATACGCCGGCGCAGGGTTCGGCGGTGGCCAGTCTGCCGCTGAAAGCGGTGCACAAGCTGATCGACAATCGTGTGATTCGTCCGCTGAAGGGCGGGCGAGGCAAGGAGCCGACGCGGCTGCTTTCACGAGGGCACCTGGTCTACCTGCGCCTGGAAGCCGATGGTTTGCGGCTGCTTCCGGTGGCCGCGCGGCGGGAGGTGGCTCGGGCGGTGGAAGCTCAACCGGATGTGGACACCATGACCCTGGCGGCCGGCGGCGCGTTGGTAATTGCAGTGCGAAGTGCCCGGCGGACAGTGGAGAGGGAACTGGCGCGGCTCCGGAAAGCGCAGCGGATGGTGGTCTCCGACCCGGAGATTATGCGGGGGACGCCTGTGTTCCGTGGCACGCGGATTCCAGTCGAGTTGGTGGCGGACATGCTCGCTCAGGGGGCGAGCGAGCAGGAGATCCTCGAGGGATATTCGGCGCTGCGTAAGGAGCAGGTACAAGCGGCTCCGTTTTACATGAAGGCGTTTCCGAAACGCGGCCGGCCCCCGCGGGGTCCATGGGCGACAGTGAAGCCGGTCAGGGTCGCCCGCATCCCGTAAGGCCGCGCTGCCAAGCGAGGCAGCCGCGTGGTTAGTTCTGATTTGCTGTCGGACGGTTACTGTCCTTCTGCTTTTTGCGGGCCGCTCTGCGTTTCGCGCTGTTCGTCTTCCAAATACACCGATCGCTGCAAAACCTCTTCTCGCGTCTTGACGGATTAAGGAACCACTTATTACAGGCTGGGCAGAGCCTTATGGCTTGCTGACTGAAGCCGTCGAGAAGCCTGAATATCTTCAGCCGCAAGTAGTCGTCTTGGCTCTTTGCCACCGGTAGCCACTTAAACGTGTAGGGAACTCCAGGGCCCTTACCAACCCACCACAACGCTTCGTCATGCCCCCGCCAGACAACAGCCACGGCGGTGGAAGGGGCTCCCCTAACTTCGGGCGAGGGGCGAGCCGTAATTTGAA
>CAZSWI010000330.1:0-4195 GCA_964610635.1 uncultured Acidobacterium sp. | reverse complement strand
GCGAAGACCGGCAAGCAGCGAGCACTCCAGGTGGATCAGGCACTGGGCTGCATTGACTTTGTAGATGGCGCCGCGGGACTCGTGAAACCAACAGTGGACGCGGCAGCTCCGGAGCGGGAGTTGGTCTTTAGCTGCGAACCGTTTCGGCTGTGGCGGCTGCGCAGCCATTCGCTTTTTCCCGTGGGCGCGGCGAATCTTCCACGGGTCCTGGTGTGCGTCGAGGGCGCGGGGCAGATTGAGCACGATGGCGTGACCTATGCAATCGAAAGGGGCGAAGTGTGGCTGCTGCCAGCGGTTGTCGGGATTAGTCAGTTTCGGCCCAGCGAAGCAGTGGACTTGTTGGAGATTGCCTGTCCGGCTGGATGACGTCGCCCTCTTAAATTGACTCGCAGCATGGGTTGCCGGACCGCTTCGATGTCTACTATGGAATGGCCGATAATCGGATCGGCGTCGCGCGTCTGGATCTGCCGGAGGTGCTGCCGGCAGGTGGAGATATGGAACCGGCGAAAGCGACAGTATGATTCACAACTGGCGCCGGTAGCAAAAAGTGCGTGTTTTAGCCTTTCACCGCAAAGCGATTCACCAGGGAGACGACGATGACTACCGATCCGAATGAAGGCTCCGGGGCACGAAGAAAGCCACCAGGTCAGGAATTGTCACGTTCATTTGGATTGCAGTTCTGGTTGTCGTCCTCTTTGCGCTCGCCCATACGATGGTTCATCACCGTTTCCATAGAGGTGGCACGGCAAACCCGAACGGCACGATCGCACCCTAGCACAGCTGAAATCTGCTCCACGGAGAGACCAATCATCGTTGCCACAGAATCTGCGTAGCTTCGAGCGGCACAGATGCGCCCGGATGTTGCGGGATGATGCGTGGCGTGTAATCGCTTGCAGGACGGCTTCTCGATGTCTCCGCTAAGTACACCAGGATGCCGTTTGCATTCGCACAGTTCGTACAGGCCGTCATCGGCTCAACAACGGGAGATCCAGCCTGCTCGTCAGGCTCCGCGTAGATCTCGACCCTCAAATCACTGGGAGCGAGATTGCCGGGAGAAATCTCAACGCGGAAAAAATGCTGCCCATCGTGGGTCCTCACCTCGACGCTGCCGAAGTGTACAGAGCCCCAGTGCTCGGCGATGTTCGTTTGCCACTGGACCAGGCTCCTGCCAAGTGCACCCTCCTGGGCTGCACGATCCCGGTAACCGGATGCGGCGGGCAGATAGTGGCCTTCCGTGTATTCGCGGATCGCACGGGTCGCGGAAAATTCCGGAGTAAGCTGCGCCATGCTTTCGCGTATACGGCCCAGCCACATCGCTGGCATTCCGCTTTCATTGCGCTCATAGAACTGCGGGATGACCTCACCCTCCAGCAGGGAATAAAGGGAATCAGCCTCCGTGGCATCCCATGCGGGGTCTTCGCCATGCTCCTTGCCGTCACCGATGGCCCAGCCTACCTCAGGGGAATACGCTTCGGCCCACCAGCCGTCCAGTTCCGAAAGATTCAGACCGCCGTTGACCAGAACCTTCATGCCGCTGGTTCCGCAGGCCTCCCAGGGACGGCGCGGCGTGTTAATCCACACGTCGACACCCTGAACCAGGTCCTGCGTCAGCAGCATATCGTAATCGCTGAGAAAGACGACGCGTCCGCGGACCTCCGGTCGACGGATGAAGTCATTCCACTGCTGGATCAGCAATTGTCCAGGCAAGTCCTGAGGGTGAGCCTTTCCAGCGAGGACCAGCTGCGCAGGCCGCTGCGGATTGGAAAGCAGGCGAATCAGCCGCTCAGGATCGTGAAGGAGAAGATTCGGACGTTTATAGGTGGCAAAACGCCGTGCAAATCCCAGAGTCAATGTTTTTTCATCGAATACGGCGTCGCCGTCCGACGGTTGGCGGCCCTCCGAAGCAAGCTGACGCGCGTACCGCTTGCGAACGCGATCGACTAAGGCCTTGCGTCCTGCGGATCGCATTTGCCACAGCTCGTCATCAGTCAATTGGCGGATGTCGTCTTCGACAGCGCGGTCTCCCCGCCAGCGCTTATTGCCGCAAGCTGTGGTCCAGAGGGCATCCGCCGCTGCCGAGTCCCAGGTGGGAACATGAATGCCATTGGTTACAGAGCCGATCGGAACCTCGTTTTGAGGCCATCGCGGGAAGAGCGCCTGAAAGATATGCCTGCTCACCTGTCCATGGAGCTTGCTCACACCATTGATTTGGCCGCTGCCCCGGACCCCGAGCCAGGCCATGTTGAAGGATTCCGAATCGTTGTCTCGGTTCTGCCGTCCCATCGCGAGTAAGTCGTCGACAGCAATCGCGAGCTCGCCTTGCGCATAATGGCTTAGATATTTACGGATGAGTTCTGGATCGAAGCGGTCGAATCCGGCTGCAACCGCGGTGTGCGTAGTAAAGACGTTTCCGGCCCGCGTAACATTCATGGCAAGATCAAACGGCTTCTTATGATCGTCCATGTAGAATCGTGCCCGCTCTAACGTGGCGAAGGCCGCATGTCCTTCGTTGAGATGGCAGACTTCAGGCTGCAGGCCGAGCGCCCGCAACAGGCGCCAGCCGCCGATGCCCAGCACGATCTCCTGCTTCAGACGCATCTCCGGGTCGCCGCCATAGAGTTCACTTGTGATACCGCGGTGAGCCGCAGTGTTAGCGAAGTCATTGGTGTCGAGCAGATAGAGTTTTGTCCTTCCGACAGACACTTCCCAGCAGCGAAGCCAGATCCTGGATTCGGGGAGTTGGATTTGCAGCCGCAACCATTCGCCATTAGGTCGACGCAATGGGCGGATGGGTAACTGACCCGGATCGTTAACCGGATACAGCGCCCGCTGCCGGCCTTCGGCATCGAAATCCTGGCGGAAGTATCCCTGACCGTAGAGCAGGCCGACTCCCACAACCGGGACACCCAAATCGCTGGCTGCCTTCATCTGGTCGCCGGCTACATTACCCAAGCCCCCGGAGTAAATAGGCAACGCTTCGCTCAGCATGAATTCCATGCTGAAGTAGGCGGCCAGAGTTAGCGCAGTATCCGGGTGTTTGGTTTGAAACCACGCGTTCGAGCTGTATGAGTCCCGATTCTGGCGCAGCAACTCGTCGAGACGCTGACGAAATCCTGTCTCACTCAGGGCGGCCTTGATCGTGTCCCGGGACACAGTCTGCAGGATGACCCATGGATTCTGCGTGGCCTGCCAGAGATCGGCGTCGAGACGCTCCCAGAGTTCGTCAGCCGCGTGGTTCCAGGACCAGTGCAGGTTGAGCGCCAGTTCTGTCAGTGCGTCCGTGCCGTCGATTTCTGGATTCAGGGTCAATTGGGGAACGATCCTCTCTTATTCTGCGTGGCCTTTGCAAGGGGGGCGGGTACCGATCCTACTTTGCCAGATGCTTCCGGATGGACTGCAATTCCGCCCGTCGCTTCGGCGTGGTTTTGGGCCATGCCATCCTGAGATCTTCGAGCGCATCGAGGACGATGCGGGAAACAATCAGCCGCGCATTCTGCTTGTCATCGGCGGGAACGACATACCACGGTGCGTGGTGCGTGCTGGTCGCGTGCAGGCATTCCTCATAAGCCTTCACATAATCCTTCCAGTATTTCCGCTCGTGAATGTCAGCGAGGCTGAATTTCCAATTCTTGTCCGGCTCATCGATGCGCGTCAAGAAGCGCTTTCGCTGCTCCTCCTCAGAAAGATGAAGAAATATCTTGACGATCCGGGTACCGTTGCGGTGCAGGTGTTTCTCCAAATCCACAATGGAGCGATACCGTCCGTTCCAGACGGTCTTCTCGTCACGCAGCTCTGTTGGAAGTCCCTGGCTGCGGAGAAGCTCCGGATGCACCCGAACTACCAGCACATCTTCGTAATAGGAACGATTGAAGATGCCGATGCGGCCGCGTTCGGGAAGATGACAGGTAGCGCGCCACAGAAAATCGTGCTCCAGCTCTTCGGCGCTCGGCTGCTTGAAGCTGAATACCTCGCATCCTTCTGGATTGACACCCGACATCACGTGCCGGATAGCACCGTCTTTGCCGGCTCCGTCCATACCCTGAAAAACCAGGAGTAAAGCGTAGCGGTGCGACGCGTAATGAAGCTGCTGCAGGGAACTCAGCTCTGCAACATGCTTTTCCAGAAGGTCGTCATACTCGGCGTCCGACGGACAGATCGGCTTGACCGTCGTCGGCCACTTGCTGAGGACGACATT
>CAZSWI010000329.1:2518-4205 GCA_964610635.1 uncultured Acidobacterium sp. | reverse complement strand
CCGAGCCTTCTTTGAATTCTTCGCTGGCCATGGTGGCGCCGTGAATGCCGTCGCGCCCGGTGCGCGCGCCGACGTAGATGACCGGGTTGCCGATGCCCGAGGCCCTCGCGTAGAAGATTTCGTCGCGCCGAACCAAGCCCAGAGCAAAGGCATTCACCAGAGGATTGCCGGAGTAGCACGGCTCGAATTTCGTTTCGCCGCCGAGGTTGGGTACGCCGAAACAGTTGCCGTATCCCGCGATGCCGTGGACCACTCCCTCAACAATGGAATGATTCTTGCGAACCACATCTTCGGAGGTCTGGTCGTCGGGCGTCAGCGGTCCGAAGCGGAGCGAATCCATTACAGCCAGTGGCCGCGCGCCCATGGTGAAGATGTCGCGCAGGATGCCACCGACGCCGGTAGCCGCGCCCTGATAGGGCTCGATATAGGAAGGGTGGTTGTGCGACTCGATCTTGAACGCGCACGCCCAGCCATCGCCCACGTCGATGATGCCTGCATTCTCGCCCGGTCCCTGCACCACGCGATCGCTCTTCGTCGGCAGCCGCCGCAGATGCACCTTCGAGGACTTGTAGGAGCAGTGCTCGCTCCACATCACGCTGTAAATGCCAAGCTCGGTAAGCGAGGGCGTGCGTCCGAGAGCGTCTTCAATGCGGCGGTATTCGTCCGGGGTAATGCCGTGTGCGGCAAGTAGCTCTGGCGTGATCGTGGCTGGCGGGGGCGCCGGGTTCCCTGCAACGCGCGCCTTTGGCGTGGTGGGTTGCTGCGCCACTGCGGCTGAGAAATTCATGTCCAGTTCATCTTCATTGTCGCATGGGGACTGGCCGTCCAGGCGGACCGCGCTTCGCGCGAAACCCAACGGCCTCCGGTCATGCCGGAGCGGGCATCGACGCTGCCTCGTGAATGGCGAGGAGTGTTTCGAGCAACGGCTTCAGGTTTTTCAGATCCAGTGCGTTGGCGCCATCGGATTTGGCCTGGGCTGGATTGTCGTGCACCTCAAGAAAAATGCCGTCGACTCCAGCTGCGACCGCCGCGCGCGCCAGCACAGGAATGAATTCCGGCTGACCGCCCGAGACACCGTTGGCTCCGGAAGGAATCTGCACCGAGTGCGTGCCATCGAAAACAACCGGGGCAAAGGCGCGCATGATGGCGAGCGAGCGCATGTCCACAACGAGGTTGTTGTAGCCAAACGTCGCGCCGCGCTCGGTCAGGAAGACGCGGGTATTGCCTGTTGTCGCGATTTTCTCGACCGCGTGGCGCATGTCCCAGGGTGCGACGAACTGGCCCTTTTTTACGTTGACGGCGCGGCCGGTTCGGCCTGCAGCGACCAGCAGGTCGGTCTGGCGGCAGAGGAACGCCGGAATTTGCAGAACATCCGCACCCTCAGCGGCGATCTCGCACTGCGCCGGCTCGTGCACGTCGGTGAGGACCGGCACGCCGGTGGCTTCAGCAAGCCGGCGCAGGATCGCCGCGCCCTCTGTCAGTCCCGGACCGCGAAAGCTCGACACAGAGGTGCGGTTGGCCTTGTCGTACGAAGCTTTGAAAACGTACGGAAGCTTCAGGTCGGAAGCGATGCGCTGAATGGCGTCAGCCACGGTACGCACATGCGCCTCGCTCTCGATAACGCACGGACCGGCGATCAGGAAGAGGCTTCCTGCGCCCACTCGTACCGGGCCGATTTCAAATTCAC
>CAZSWI010000329.1:0-2418 GCA_964610635.1 uncultured Acidobacterium sp. | reverse complement strand
GCATCAGTCGCATTGGGCTTGCTCGAAGCCGAGTCCCAGCAGAAGTTTGGTCACAGTGCCACAGGCGTTCTGGTGCGCCATTGCCAGGATCCCAGCGGAAAGTGCTGACTGGCGCAGATTCTCGACAGCCTGGGCGCGTACCTCGCCCTCGAGTGTCGGGTCTACAGGCACCAGCAGACCCGTGGTGCGCGAATAGACGTGGGTCTTCTGGTCGTCAAGGGCGACGGTGAAGACTTGCGCAGGCGGAAGATGGACGTGGACAATCGGGCCGCTCACCTGGACCTCGGCAGGAGTAAGCTCGCCCAGATCGACGCCTGCAATGGCCTGCCCGTGAACCTCCAGGAGGATGCGATCGCCGGTGAGGAACGCCGGCAGGACGCGACCCTCGCGGTCGCCAGAGACCATCTTGTCCATGGTGAAGGAGACGGATTCGAGGCGCGAAAGCCGGCGAATCTGCGTGACGACTGTCGGCTGCGACGTATCGATACGGAGGGTGCGCGCGCTGAGCACGCCGGCCACGCGGTCCCAAATGCCGTGCCTGGCTTCATGCAGGAAGAGCGTGAGGATGGCCGCGCCGGCGACGATGCCAACCAGCAGCATGGCCAGAATGACCGGCAGCAACCGGAGCCGGGCAGGTGCGGGTGAGGAAACCGGCGGCATGAGCGATTAGATGATACCGCGACGGCTCCGTCGAACACCGAGCCCGCATTTCTGCGACACGACCTTGGCCCCGGCAATCCAGGCCGGGCGGAAGCGCGATTCCTTAACCGTTGTTCAAGCACGAGCACGGCGATTGGAGCAAACTCCTCAACTCCGTCAGCTCTGTCCGACCTCCACTTTCGCCGGTTCCTCCGGCTGACGGCTCTTGACGCGATTCTCGTAGCTCGCCTTGATAAAGTTCGCGAACAGAGGGTGCGGTTCGAGAGGCTTCGACTTGAACTCCGGATGAAACTGGCATCCGAGGAAGAACGGGTGCCCCGGGATCTCGACAATTTCGACATACGTACCGTCGGGTGTGGTGCCGGTGATGTTCAGCCCCGCGCCGGTCAGCAGCGCCTCATATTCACGGTTGAATTCGTAACGGTGACGGTGACGTTCGCTGATTTCCGTCTTTCCGTAGCAGCGGGCCGCCAGCGAGCCGGACTCGAGCAGGCAGGTCCACGCGCCCAGGCGCATCGTTCCGCCCATCTCTTCCACTCCGGTCAGCTCGCGCAGCTTGTAGATGATGCGGTGGGGCGTCGCAGGATCGAACTCGCTGGAATTCGCCCCCGCCAGCCCACAAACATTGCGCGCGTATTCGACGCAGGCGGTTTGCATGCCGAGACAAATCCCAAAATACGGGACCTGCCGTTCGCGCGCGTAGCGAATGGCGTTGAGCATGCCCTCAATGCCGCGCTTGCCAAAGCCGCCGGGGACGAGAATGCCATCGAAGCCGCTGAGTTGCTCCTCGTAGCCGGGTTCTTCAAGACCCTCGGCCTCAATCCAGGTTACAGTGAGCTTCAGATTCAATGCCAGTGCGCCGTGCACCAGCGCTTCTTTGAGCGATTTGTAACTGTCCTCGTACTCTACATACTTGCCGGCGATCGCGATCGAAACCTCATCGGCCGGGTTGTAGCATCGCCGCACCAGATCGGACCACTTGCTCAGGTCCGGCTCCGGCGTCTCGATGTGGAGATATTTGAGCGCCAGGCGATCCACGCCTTCCTGCGCAAAGGTCAGCGGCACCTCGTAGATCGATTCAACGTCCTTGGCCGTGATGACGGCCTGATCTTCGAGATTGCAGAAGAGCGCAATCTTGCTCTTGACCTCGCGCGAAAGGAAGCGGTCCGTCCGGCAGAGAAGAATGTCAGGCTGGATACCGATCGAGAGCAGTTCTTTGACGGAATGCTGCGTGGGCTTGGTTTTCAGCTCCTGGGCCGCGCTGATCCACGGAACCAGCGTAACGTGCACAAAGACGGTGTTCTCGCGTCCCAGTTCCTGGCGCACCTGGCGGATCGCCTCAAGGAAGGGCAGCGATTCGATGTCGCCGACGGTCCCCCCGATCTCGACAATGGTCACGTCCCCCTCAGCCGCCACTTTGCGCATTGCGTTGCGAATCTCATTCGTCACGTGCGGGATCACCTGGACGGTTTTGCCAAGGTAGTCGCCCCGCCGCTCCTTCGTGATGATCTGCTCGTAGATGCGGCCGGTGGTGAGGTTGTTATCGCGGGTCAGTTTCGCGTGGGTGAAGCGCTCGTAGTGCCCCAGATCGAGGTCCGTCTCCGCGCCGTCGTCGGTGACGAAAACCTCGCCGTGCTGAAACGGCGACATCGTCCCCGGATCGACGTTCAGATAGGGGTCGAACTTCATCAGATTGACTTTGAGGCCACGACTTTCGAGAAGACAGCCGATCGAGGCGGCGGCAAGACCCTTGCCGAG
>CAZSWI010000328.1:0-4222 GCA_964610635.1 uncultured Acidobacterium sp. | reverse complement strand
CGCCGGCAATCCCACGATTCAGCCACAAAACCCGATCGATTCCCAGGTAATCCCGGAAAATCTGCTCCAGCTGTTCGCGATTAACCCCGGGATTCCGCTGCTGCACCTCGCTCAGTAAACACTCCTCCGTAGTGATCAGCGTGCCCGTGCCGTTCACATCGATGGAACCACCCTCCAGCACCACCCTTTGCGGCCCGTCAACCGTCTCGACCGTCGGCAACCATTGCGGCAAGCCCAGCAACTCCGCCACCCGCTCCGGTATCTGGTCGTCCAAATGCCAATCCGGATACTTCGCCCAGGCATTGAACTTCCAATTCGTAACTGCCACTGTATCGCTTTCCGATTCCGCCCTTCGCGCGAGGGTCCTTCTCACGAAAATTGGCCCCGAATCCCGTGTCCACACCCGATCCGTCGGCCACAGATGAAAATGTACTCGCGCCGGATTCGCGCCTGTACGCCTCAGAATGCCGCGCGCCCGCTTCTCGGCCGCCGCATCGTCAACGAGGATGTGAACATCCTCCACTCGCGCCAGATGCCCAACGATCTCCGCATACACCCAGGAAATGGGCTGGAATTTACCTGGCCAGTCCTCAGCATTGTGCGGCCATGCGAGCCACGTCGCTTCATGCGGTTCCCACTCAGCGGGCATCCTGTAGCCCAATGCACGCGGAGTTCCCCGCGTACCCGGGGAACTTATCGGATCTTCGCTCATTCGGAATCGCCATCGAGAAAACGGCTCACGATGGGTGAGTACGCATCGATCCGCCGATCCCGCAGAAACGGCCAGTTCCGCCGCGTGTCCTCCATCGTCCGCAGATCGACCTCCCCAATCAGAATCTCCTCGCGATCATGCCCCGCCTTCGCGATTACCCTTCCAAACGGATCCGCCAGAAACGACCCGCCCCAGAACTCCAGCCCTGGCCCCTCCGCTCGCTTCCCGCGCACATCGCCATGTTCCATTCCCACCCGATTCACCGCCGCCACGTAAACGCCGTTCGCAATCGCATGCGCCCGCTGGATGGTCTGCCACGCCTCGTACTGCGCCGCTCCAAATTCCTCTTTTTCCGAAGGGTGCCACCCGATCGCTGTCGGATAGAACAAGACATTGGCGCCGTGCAGCGCTGTTATCCGCGCCGCCTCCGGATACCACTGATCCCAGCAAACCAGCGTCCCAATGCGTCCCGCCGATGTATCGAATGCGCGAAATCCCAGATCTCCCGGCGTGAAGTAGAACTTCTCGTAATACAGCGGATCGTCCGGAATGTGCATTTTCCGGTAAATTCCCGCGATCCGCCCATCGCTTTCAATCACTGCCGCGGTGTTGTGATACAAACCGGGTGCGCGCCGCTCAAACAGCGAGGCCACCACTACCACCTTCTCCTCGCGAGCAACGGCTCCCAGCTTCTCCGTGCTCGGTCCGGGGATCGGCTCGGCCAGATCGAAGAGCGCGACGTCCTCGCGCTGGCAAAAATACTGCGCCCGGAACAGTTCCGGCAGGCAAACCACTTCCGCCCCAAGGCGCGCCGCCTCGCCCACTCGCTCTGCCGCTTTCTCCAGATTGGCATCCGGATCGGGGCCGCAACTCATCTGAACCAGCCCAACCTGGAATGTGCTTTTCTCTGCCATATTTGTGCCAAACATCGTTACGAATCATGCCGAAAGAAGCAAGAGGCGCAGGCCTGTGGCCCACGCCCCCGCCCCGTGACTGCCCGCGTCTACTCGAAAATCAGAATCGCCGCCGCAATCGTGGTTGTCCATAGCCCGCGCTTGTCGCCAATCGCCGACTGTGTCACATTTGCCGTGCGCACAATCTTGTTCGAAATGCGATAAATCTCTTTTTTCTCGTCCCAGCTCTTGTCCGGGTCGAAATCCACGTCGAGAGTAGTCGCCAACATCTCCGCCGCCAGCTCTTCAGCGTACTCTCCCGCCTGATCTTCGGTCTCGCCGAAGCTGTGATGCTCACTTAAGTAACCGTAGGTGTTACGATCACTTGGAATCGCCACGCCGATACTGGATGCCACCAGCCGATGAGGCTCCCGCGTCGAGTTCTCCGCCACCACTGCGAACACTACCTCGCCCGGACTCAGGTATTTCAGCCCTTCTTTGCGCGCTATGAGCTTGGCCTGGGGCGGAAAAATCGACGACACGCGCACCAGATTATGCGCTGCAACGCCGGCATCCCGCAATGCCAGCTCAAAAGACGTCAGCCGCTCCTTGTGCTTCCCCACACCTTTCGTAAAAAAGAGACGCCTCGGGACCATGCTTTTTCCCAATTCCTGACTCCTCCACCTTTTATTGATCTCCGGCGCACAGATCTCCGGGAAAAACCAGATCCCGCTGAAACTTATCACAATGACGCTGCAGCTGGCGACGCCGATCGGATGAATTCACGCCGTCTCAATCATACGGCACCACGGCCTCGCCCGGGACCCGCTCCCGGTTCGCGCTTTTCGAGAGATTGCGTCGCGATCTCGAGAAATTCCTGTCCCGCTCGCGAGAGCACCCTGTCTTTGCGAAAGACCAGCGCCAGGTCCCGCGCCAGCCGTACTCCATCGATGCCCAGCGAAAGGAGGGTGCCGGCCCGCTCCTCCTCCGCAACATTGGTACGCGGAAGAAATCCCAGCCCCAGTCCCACGCCGATGTAGCGCTTCAGCATCTCGCTCGACTCCACTTCCATCGCCACTCGCGGCACAATCTCATTCACTCGAAAAAGCTCGTCCAGCTGCTCCCGCCGTCGCCCCTGCGCGGGCAGCAGCAGCGAATACTTCACGGCATCCTGCAGCCGCACCACACCGCGCCCGGCCAGCGGATGCCCCTGCGGAGCCACCAGCCCCAGCTCATCGCGGTGGATCAACTCCACAGTGAGCCGCGCATCCCCCACCGGCATCGACACGATCCCAAAGTCCACTTCCCGGCTCAGGACGCTTTCGAGCGTTCGCAGCCGCTCGGCTCGCACCACGCTCAGCATCACGCGCGGGTATTGCCGCCGAAACTGCGCGAACACCCGCGGCAGCACGTACAGATGCGTCGCCTCATTCGCACTGATCGAGAGTTCCCCGCGCGGCGACCGTTCCTGCTCGGCAATCGCCAGCAAAATGTGCTTTTGCCGCTCCACACAATACTCGGCAAAGGGTTCAAACAGCCGCCCCGCCGAGGTGAACGTAACCTTCCCGCCATCGCGGTCGAAAAGGCGCGCTCCCACTTCCTGCTCCAGGCTGCGAATCTGTGCCGAAATAGCCGGTTGTGTGCGGAGAAGCTTCTGCGCTGCCCGCGAAAAGCTCTTCAGGCGGGCGACCTCCAGAAACGTCCGGAGATTTTCAAAGTCCATTGTCGATACTTAAGGATATGCGGCCCAGCCGTCCCCCACAAGCGGTTTTCCGGCTTCTAATGCCCAGCCATTTCCTCTGGCATCGCTTGTCTGCGCGGCGGCCGCCGCATGATAAACGGCAGCGGAATCAGGCATGCGATCAGCAGGCTCAATCCCCAGAATGAATTCTGGTAGCTCAACATCTGCGCCTGACGATTCAGCGTCTGCCAGGCATTCCCAATCGCAAGCTGTTTTGCCGCATCCGGGCTTTGCCCCAGCCGTGTCAGCGTGGCTCGCGTCATGTCTATGAATCGCGAATACTGCAGGCTGCCCGCCACGACGTGCGAACTGAGCGCTGAAATATGCGTCTGCTGGGTCCGCTGCAAAAACGTCGTCAGCAATGCCGTACCCACCGAGCCCCCTATATTGCGCGCAAAATTCGAAAAACTCGAAATCTGGTTGTTTTTGTTGCGCGGAACACCCAGATAATTCAGTGTGCTGATCGGAATAAAAATGAAAGACAGCCCCATCACCTGGTAGGCGCGCCATAGCGTGATCTGCCCGAACGACACGCCCAGATCGAGCCGCGTTAGATTAAACAAACCCGCAGCGGTAACGGCGTATCCAATCGCGACCAGCAGACGCGGGTCGAACTTGCCCGAACTGACAATCCGCCCGGCGATCGGCATCGTGCACATCAGCACCAGCGCTCCCGGCGACAGCACCATCCCCGCCCGCTCCGCCGTGTACCCCAGTAATACCTGCAGAAACTGCGGAATCAGCACAGTCGTCCCAAACAGCACCATGCCCAGCACAAATTGCAGGAAAACCGCCGTTCCAAAGTTACGATTTTTGAGCAACCTTATGTCGACGATCGGATCCGCATGCCGCCACTCCCACCACACAAAAACCGCC
>CAZSWI010000327.1:0-4234 GCA_964610635.1 uncultured Acidobacterium sp. | reverse complement strand
GTGGGCATTCTTAACTGGGGCACCTTCCCCCTCCTCGTCTACGGCGGATTCCGCCGCTATCTCCAGGGAGTAGGCCAGGTCCGCCCTGTCGCCTTCGCCCTCATCACCGCTAACCTCGTCAACCTCGCATTCAACTGGATACTGATCTACGGCCACTTCGGCTTCCCTGCCCTCGGCGTCCGCGGCTCCGCGCTGTCGACCTGCCTCGCCCGCGTCTACATGGCTGCCGTCCTGGTCTACGCCGCCTCGTCCCACGAGGCCAAACGCGGCCACGCCCTTTTCGAACACTGGCCCGCGCCCGACTGGAAGCGCATCCGCGCCCTGCTTAAACTCGGCCTGCCTGCGGCCTTCCAGGTCGTCCTTGAAGTCGCCGCCTTCGGCGCTGTCACCGTCATGGCCTCGCACCTCACGCCCATCGCGCTTGCCACCCACGAAATCGTACTCAGCTGCGCCGCCTACACCTATATGGTTCCCCTCGGAATCTCCGCCGCAGCAGCAGTCGCCGTCGGTCACGCCATCGGAGCCGGCAATCCCGCCCGCGCTCGCCGCGCCGGCATCCTCGCCATCGTCATCGGCGCAGGATTCATGGCCCTCATGGCCGTCCTCCTCATCGTCATCCCAAAGCCCATCATCGGCATCTGGACCCACGACGCCCGCGTCCTCACGTTAGGCGCGCACATCCTCGCCATCGTTGCCGGTTTCCAGATCTTCGACGGCATCCAGACCGTCTCCACCGGCGCACTCCGCGGCCTCGGAGAAACCCGCTTCCCCATGCTCATGAACTTTGCCGGGTACTGGATCCTCGGGCTACCTTTTGGGGCATTGCTCTGCTTCCGGCTGAAATGGGGACTCGCCGGCCTCTGGACCGGGCTGACGGTTTCGTTGATTTTGATCGCCCTTGTACTGATCGCGAGATGGCTAAAGGACTCGCGCGGGACGCTCGTGACTTGTCACGCGGCGCCGTAAGTCGAGAGAGCCGCCAATTCAACGAAGAACCGAATCGTGTGTCGCATGAAATGCGCCGCGCAGAATCACCACACGCGCCTGACGCCATAAGCGTCAAACGCAGTTTCATTGCTGATAATCGGCAGATGCTCCGCCTGAGCCTGCGCAATCAGCATGCGGTCGAACGGGTCCTTATGCGGACCTGGCAATAGGCCGCCCCGAATTGCGTGTTCCACCGAAACCGCCAGCAGTTGGAACCCTTCGCGCTCCATTTGTCCGACAAAGTCCGCGACAAGATCCATTGCGGTCGGCAACTTACCCAGGCGAACCTTCGTCGCAATTTCCCAAACCGACGCGGCGCTGACAATCACGGTATTGCGGGTATCCGCAATTGCACGCGCAGCCGGTTTCGTCAGTCTTGGATTGTCCGAAAGCCACCAGAGCAATGCGTGAGTGTCGAGCAAAGCTCGCAAATTTGGCTACTCCCAGCGCTCAAGCTCGTCTGCGGGAAGCGGCTCAAAAAACTCAGGACCCACGTGGAGTTTGCCCTTCAAAGATCCTGGCTGGCGTTTGCCCTTTACCTCGCCCACCGGAACCAGCCGGGCCACAGGCTTCGATCCACGCGCAATCACGACTTCCTCGCCCGCAGAGACTTTCTGGATCAGGCGAGAAAGATTTGTCTTGGCCTCGTGAATAGTAACGGTGCTCATGCAGATCCTCTTAGCTAATCCAGTTTAGCTAATCGGCTTCCGTCCCGCAACTACTTCTTCCCCTTCTTCCCCACCTTCTTAGCCAGATCGTTCAGCGACGTCTTCTCCAGCTCCCCGCGCAGCGCGCCTTCCGCGTCAACAAACACCTTCTTCAGCACCGACCCCACCTTCGCCGTGTGTGACCCCGCCAGCGACGCGGTATGGAAAAGCTCTCCACCATCCAGCGCCTTGTAGATATCCGCCAGCGTAATCGCCTTCGCCGAGCGCGACAGCTTCGATCCGCCGTGCGGACCTTTCTGGCTCTCCAGCAGCCCCGCCTGGTGCAGCAGCGAAAACACTCGTCGGATCACCACTGGATTGATGCTTAGCTTGCCGGCTACATCTTCCGAAGTCTGCAGTCCATCCGGTTCGGCAGCAAGCAAAACCATGGCGTGAACGCCGGTTGCGAATCGGGTATTTGCGGCCATGGCTTTCAACCTATCACAGCTTTTTTCCACGACGAATGAAATCTGTAACAATCCCCGTCACCTGTCACTCTGTACCCTGGACCCTCCACCCTGTACCCTGCTTTTATGCGCATCCTCTTCGTCGGCGACGTCTTCGGCAGCGCCGGCCGCCGCATCGTCCGCGAACACATCGGCCACATCATCGAGGGCCGCGCCGTCGACCTTGTTATCGTCAATGCTGAAAATGCCGCCGGCGGTTTCGGCCTCACTCCGCCTATCGCCGACGAGCTCTTCGACCTCGGCGCCCACGTTCTCACTACCGGCAACCATGTCTGGGACAAAAAAGAAATTATCGACTACCTCAGGTCCGCCGCGCCCCACAGCCACGACCGCCCACGCCGCGTCCTCCGCCCGGCCAACTTCGCGCCCAATACCCCCGGCTTCGGCGTCTACCAGGGTACACTCCCATCCGGCCAGGACTATGCGGTAATCGATCTCCAGGGCCGTGTCTTCATGGCCAATAACGAAGACCCCTTCCGCACCGCCGACTCCCTCCTCAGGGAAATCGCCGCCAAAATCATCGTCGTCGACTTCCACGCCGAAGCCACGTCGGAAAAATGCGCCCTCGGCTGGTATCTCGACGGCCGCGTCACTGCCGTCATCGGAACCCACACCCACATCCCCACCGCCGACGACCGCGTCCTGCCGGGCGGCACTGCCTACCAAACCGACGTAGGCATGAGCGGGCCGTGGGACAGCATCATCGGCGTCGAAAAAGAGCTCGTCCTCGAGCGCTTCCTCACCTCCATGCCCAACAAATTCGAGGCTGCCAAGGGCGACCCCCGCATGGCCGCCCTCCTCATCGAAGCCGACCCCAACACCGGCCACGCCCTCTCCACCGAACGCCTCCTCCTCGGCGAGTAGTTGCGTAGCTATTAATTTGTAGCTACAATCAAGAATGCTGCTATGACCCTGTTCGAGTGGGATCCGGTCAAAGCGCAAAGCAAACACGGCTTCACTTTCGAGGACGCCGTGCGCGTCTTCGGCGATCCCTGCGCAATTTCCGGGCAGGACCGCATCGAAGACGGCGAAACTCGCTGGCAGCTGATCGGACTCTTCGAGGGATGATCCCTCTTGACCGTGGCATACACGGTCCGGGAAGAATGGCCGGACGAGATATTCAGAATCATATCGGTACGAAGGTCCACGAAGAAGGAGCGCGGGCTATATGACCAAATACGTTAGAAAAACCTTTGATGAATGTAAGCCATCTCCCCGGGAAATCCAGAGAATGGCTGCCCTCGCCGCCCGTCCCGACAGCGAAATCGACTTATCCGACATTCCCGAGCTGGGCGGAGACGCGTGGAAGCATCCACGACCCAACCCCTTCTACCGCCCCCGGAAAAAACAACTCACCGTCCGCCTCGACGCCGACGTCATCGCCTGGCTCCGAAAACAGGGCAAAGGCTACCAAACCCGCCTCAACGCCCTCCTCCGCTCCGCTATGCTCCGCGAGACAGCTCCCAAACGCAGGCGCGCCAGCTGACAATCCCTCGCGAAATTCCTTGCGAAAATCGGCTTCCCGGCCAACGCCCCACCCTGCGAAAATAGAGTTAACAGAGGTAGTCCAGTTGTCCATCCAGACCCCGGAAGAACTCGCCGCCATGCGCACCTCGGGCCGCATCGTCCGCCTCATGCTTGAGGCCATGAAAGCCGCCGCCCGCTCCGGCATCACCACCCAGGAGCTCGACCAGATTGGCGGCGACGTCATGCGTGAGCACGGCGCCATCTCCGGCCCCATCGCCGTCTATCGCTTCCCCGGCGTCTCCTGCATCAGCGTCAACGACGAAATCGTGCACGGCATCCCCTCCAGCCGCCGCCTCCGCAACGGCGACCTCCTCAAACTCGATGTCACCATTCAGAAGGACGGTTTCATGGCCGACGCCGCTGAGACCGTCATCGTCGGTCCGCCTATCACTGAATCCGCCATCGGGAGCCGTCTCGCCGTCTGCGCACAACGTGCCTTCGCCGCCGCCATGCAGGTCGCCCGCGCCGGCAACCGCGTCCGCGACATCGGCCGCGTCGTCGAAAAAGAAGTCTCCGCCGCCGGCTTCCACGTCATCCGCGATCTCT
>CAZSWI010000326.1:0-4267 GCA_964610635.1 uncultured Acidobacterium sp. | reverse complement strand
TGGCTGTTTACACGCGCGGGTACTCGCTACCGCATCCTGGCCTGGACATTCCTGGTGGTCCTCGGCGCGCTGATGGCGACGCAGGGCAAGAACTACTACGTCTCGCCGGTTTATCCGATGATCTTCGCCGCAGGCGCGGTGGGATGGACGCAATGGATCCGCAGCGCCTGGCTGCGCGGAGCCTACACTGGGCTGCTGGCCGCTTCCGGCGTCGTGCTCGCGCCGCTGGCGATCCCGCTTCTGCCGGTCGAGACGTATCTCCGCTACCAGCAAGCGTTGGGCATCGCTCCGCCGAAGGCCGAGAACCAGCGCACCGGCCCGCTCCCGCAGTTCTTCGCCGATGAATTTGGATGGGAAGACATGGTCCGCAAGACCGCGGCCGTCTACAACAGCCTGCCGCCCAGCGAGCGTGCTCGCACCGCCATCTTCGCCAATTCGTGGGGCCAGGCTGCGGCCGTCGATTACTTCGGCCCGAAGTACGGCCTGCCCCGCGCCATCAGCGCGCACAATTCCTATTGGCTCTGGGGGCCGCGCGATTACGACGGCAGCACGATGATCATTCTCGGCAGCGACGGCAACGGCGATCGCGAGCACTTCCAGACCGTGATCGATACGGGTCAGAAGACGGACAACCCCTGGTCGCGGGAGGACGAGCACTTCACCATCTGGCTCTGCCGCGGATTGAAATGGGATCTGCGCGCGGTCTGGCCAAAGATTAAGCACTGGGGATGATTGGTCTGGCTGCTCGATAACAGGAGTGGTCTGATAAGGACCTTGCCTGGAGAACTGGTCGCATCAACCTCGCGGCGCCGAAGTGCGGCGGGTGAGACCCGCCATCGAAGCGGGGCTCATAAAGCACGCCAAAGCCTCAACGCCATATATCTCAGACGTTCGCTAAAGAATTTGTCCCTTGGTTTTGTATCAGGCCACGACCTCGGTCGTGCCCAAAATCAAACGGCCTTCAGCCCCTGAGAGCTGTTCTTCGACGACGGCGAAGCTGCTACCCGGCCCGTTGATCGGCTGTTAAAGATGAAATGCTTGTGCCGGATTTTGTAACCTTTCGCTTCCTAAGATGGCTCCGGGCCTTTCTTTGCATCAGGGCCCGGGCTCTTAGTTGTGCTGTCTTCAGCGCCGGGTACCCCACAACCTGTCCTGAGCAACCGCTGAACGACTGTCACCCTGTCAATTCCGGATGCCGAGAGGAAAGCTCGGAGTATTGTCGGATCCTTTACCCCCTCGACTAAACCGCCGGCTGGAGGCCTGAAGTCGAGAGTGCGCTGGCTGCGGCAGCTCTGGCGCCCCATTTCCCGGACACGCCTTTCGCGTCAAGCATCGCCGCGCGTAACAACGCGGTGGCATCCACAGCCGCAAGGGGACGGCTGAAATAGAAGCCTTGCATCTCGGGGCATTTCTGGCTCCTGAGGAAGTCCCGTTGCTGAGCCGTCTCCACCCCTTCGGCAATACAGGCAACGGAAATACTTTGCCCTAAACCGAGGATGCTCTTCACCATCGCTCGCGCCGTGGGCTCCGATGCGAGATCCCGCACGAACGATTGATCGATCTTGATCCGATCCAGCGGGAAGCTTTTGAGATACGAAAGTGAAGACCAGCCGGTGCCGAAGTCATCCAGCGCCAGACTCACTCCGATTTTCTTAAGGCGGCGCATGATCGAGATCGTCGCGTCCGATTTATCGAGCATGCGGCTCTCTGTCAGTTCGAGTTCAAGCAGTTTCGGATCCAGCCCCGTCTCATGTATTACCGCTTCGACCGTATCTACAATGTTGCCCTGATAGAACTGCTGCGACGACACATTGACTGCCATTCGGATGGCCGGAAATCCCTGGCATTGCCATCCGACGCTCTGGCGGCAGGCGGCTTTCAGTACCCAGCGGCCAACCTCCACCATCATTCCCATTTCTTCGAGATGGGGAATGAACTGATTCGGAGAAATCAGCCCCTGGTCCGGATGTTTCCAGCGGAGCAATGCCTCCATTCCGGTAATGCGGCCCGAGTCCGATTCGATAAAAGGTTGATAGTGCAAAACAAATTCGTCTCGCGTCCATGCCTGCGCCAGATCCGTTTCGAGTCTCTGCCGCCTCCGGCTGGCCTCTGTCATCGCAGGCGAAAAGAAGGTATGCTCTCCCCTCCCCCGCTTCTTCGATTCGATCGTCGCGGCGTCGGCGGCCTGCAGGAGCTTTTCCGGGCTCTCTCCATCGCTCGGAAATTGCGCGATGCCGATGCTGCTCGTGATTCGTATTTCATGACCCTCGACTTGAAATGGTTCCGCGATCGCCCTGAGAATCTTTCTCGCAACCAGGTCCACTTCTCCTCTTTCCGATATTCCCGGAAGGGCGATGGCGAATTCATCCCCTCCAGGGCGAGCAACGGTATCGCTCTCTCGCACCACACCCTTCAGTCGCGCCGACACCGCCTCCAGCAGGCGATCCCCCACATAGTATCCCCTCATGTTGTTCACACAGCTGAACTGATTCAGGTCCACCACCAGGACCGCGACGCTGTTCCTGTCGCGCCTGGCCGAGGCTATGGCCTGGTTCAGGCGGTCTTCCAGAAGCATTCGGTTCGGCAACCCCGTCAGCGTGTCATGCAGTGCTGCATGCCGGACTCGCAGCTCCGCCTGCTTGCGGTCTGTGATGTCCCGCGATATTCCCATCGTCCCCCTGGTTCGGCCATCCCTGTCCCTGAGCGGCACCTTTGTCGTCAGCACCCACGTCTCGTGGCTATCCGGCCAGGTCTCTCTCTCTTCTTTGCCGATGATGGGCCGCCCCGTGCGGATCATCTCTCGCTCATCCGCCAGCGCCTGTTCCGCATGTTCCCTGCTGAACAAGTCCGCGTCCGTCTTCCCTACAGCCTGCGCCGGATCCTTCAGGCCGCAGTATTTTGCCATCGCACTGCTGATCCGCACGAACCGGCTGTCCAGGTCCTTGAAAAAGACGTTGGCTGGAATATGTTCGAGAAATGCGTCGAGAAGATACCGGTCAAGCCGCTGCTGTCGATCGATGGACCGTTCGATAATTTCAAGCCCAAGAACAAAGGAGCCGGCGACTGCCAGCCCGGCAAAAAAATGCCAATAGCTCGACGCCCCCTCCGGCCGCAAATAACGAAGAGCCCTCTCCGGAAGAAGATTCGCTCCACTCACCAATCCCACGAACATCGCTGCAAGGAGGACTCCAAGCCGTGGCCCGAACCTCTTGTCCCATTTGAATTTCAACGGAGTCCCAACTATTCTGGCGTTGCGCGCCGGGTGAGTTACTTTCGTACTGTTCATTAACTACTAAACATAGGATGACGCACTATACAACTTCAGTGTGGCGACTAAAGTTTGTTGCGCGCGGACCCGCCTAAATCGCTCGGGCCGTCGCGGAGCCGAACAGTGGCCAAACTCTGCGTCCTCCGGCCACGACTGCACGCGCCAGGTTGAAAGCGCACATCATCCTGACCGAAGTCGGAGCTTCGCGTTAGTCGCTTGCGAGGCAGAGCATCCCGACCGTACCCAGCCACAACCGCTCGAATTCCCCCGCCGGAAGAGGTCGGCTGAACAGGTACGCCTGACCCTGCAGACCCTGCATGTCTGCTGACACCACGCTGTCAGCAGCCCTGTCCTATGCTCCTCTCGTACTCAATTCCCAAAATCGAGAGGACACACCCATGACCACTGCAGAACAGACCGCAACCTCCACCATCACCTGGTTCGAAATTCCCGCCGCGGACTTCGCCCGCGCCACGCGCTTTTACGAAACCATCTTCGCCACCCCGATGGTTCACCTCGCCGACTTTCCCGGAATGGCCATCTTTCCCTACGAACGCCCCGGCATCTCGGGATGCGTCACGCATGGCGAAGGCCAGCGTCCGTCTCCGGACGGCACCGTCATCTACCTCAACTGCGAAGGCCGCATCGACCAGGTGCTCGCCCGCGTCGAGAAGGCCGGCGGCAAAATTGTCGAGCCGAAAAACCACATCCCGAACGTGGGATGGGTCGCGCAAATCCACGACACGGAAGGAAACCGCCTCGGACTTCACGACGCCGTCTAGAATGCCGGTATGCGCCGCGCCGACCGCCTTTTCCGTATCGTGCAGTTCCTCCGAGGCGGCCGGCTGCAAACCGCGCGCAGTCTTGCCGAAAAGCTGCAGGTCTCGCATCGCACGATCTATCGCGACGTTCTGGACCTGCAGCTCTCCGGCATGCCTATCACCGGCGAAGCCGGCGTCGGCTATACGCTGCGCCGCGACCTCGATATTCCGCCGCTCA
>CAZSWI010000325.1:0-4280 GCA_964610635.1 uncultured Acidobacterium sp. | reverse complement strand
TGCGTGAAATCGATCCCCGCCTTCGCCGTAGCATCCTCAAACCGGATCGCCGGCTTCGCCCCGGCCGTCTGCGACGCGCCCAACTCCTTCGCGTCACGGACCTGATGCCCCGCCGGCGCCACCTGCCCCATCGCGGTAGAAGCCAATCCCAAAACAAGTAACAGCGGCAGTTTCATATCACCGGCCTCCCGTCCCAACGGGAGCAACCCCGCCTTTTAAATCCGCCGGCGTAGTCGTCCGCAGCAACACCAGCGGCACACGATTCTCCGGGGCCCGCTCCGGCCCCGTGTGGCAGCCCACGCAAATACGCTGTTCCCCGCGCCGCACCCAGAACCACCCCTGCTCCTGGCGCAGCGTCTTACCCTCCGCGTCCAGCAAAATAAATCGCAGCGGCCGGTCGCCTGTCGCCTGCACGAAGAACGATCCATCCTTCTCCACCGGAGCCGTCCCCAGCGACACGACACGTCCATCCGTCCCCAGCGTCTCCGCCCGAACTGAAGCAGGCACACCCGCGAGTGCTCCGCTTCGCGATTGCCGCGCATCGAGCGCCAGCAAATTCCCGAACGTCCAGTCGTGCAGCCCCGATGGATGCCGATTCGGCGCCGCACGCGGCGCCACCACCACCGGCTCAACCAAATCCCGCGAAACATCCTGCGCCACAACCGCCGCCAATCCCGCACCAGGCTTCCACGCAGCCAGCCCAACCCGCTTCCCCCCAGGCCGGCGCACAGACAGCAGCCAGAGCCCATCCGGGAACTCTGCAACATCCCCGGCATACTCCCCAGCGGGAGCAGCGACCGCCTCTTCGTCAGCCTTCGCCGAAGTAAACCGCGCCAGCCGCCCTTCCTGTACAAAAACGATGTCGCCAGCGCCAGCTACCTTGGAGTCCAGGCTCATCTGCCGCCCATGCTCCCGGCCCTTGTTTGCATATCCGGCGCCATGATCGCAGCGAACGGACTCGACCCCGCTTCCATCCGCATAAACCAAAAACATCTCTGGCTTCGTCCCCGCACCCAGCGGAAAACCTGACTCAAACAGAACCCGCCCATCGCGCAACACATCGTCCGGAATAAAATTCCCCTGCAGATAACTGAGTTGCAGCACACCCGACCCATCGAGCGCCGCCGACTCCAGCGCAAATCCCCCCGGCCCTCGCCGCGCGTACACCATCCGCTCCTGCGGCATCCACAGCGGACGAATCAAATCCGTCGTCCCAGCCAGCACCAACCGCGGCGCGCCGCCTTCAGCCGCAACTTCCCAAATCCCCCACCGATCGCCTGCGTCCTTCTTCCCCGCAAACAGCACTCTTTTCGCGTCGAAAGAAACGCTCGCATCGGCGCTCGCGGCCAGCTGCGGAACCAGCGCCTCCATCCGTCCGTCATGCAACGCCATTAGCTGCGCACCCTCTGGAAACCGCTCTTCCCCGCTTAACGCCGCCAGCGATGCATACACCGGCGCAGCGGTGAAGATCACCGGAACGGCCTCAGTTTGCTTGCGAACTGCGCGGCTCGCCGGCTGTTGCGGCGGCAATCCGCACAGCAGCGCCGGCAGCAGAACCGTGCCCATCGCGATCGCAGACGCCGCGCCGAGCCTCATGCCGGCATCTCCAGAGCGCAGCTTTGCGCGCCTCGCAGCTCGCACCACGGAGCCAGTTCCACCATCATCGCGTCGAACTCCGCAAACGTCAGCGACTGCTCGCCGTCGCTCCACGCCTCATCCGGATGCGGATGCACTTCGACGATCAGCCCGTCGGCGCCCGCAGCCACGGCACTGCGCGCCAGCGCCGGAACGAACCTTCGTCGTCCCGCCGCGTGGCTGGGATCGGCAATCACCGGCAGGCGCGCAATCTCCTTGAGCACCACAATCGCGGTCACGTCGAACGTGTTCCGCGTTGCGGTCTCAAAAGTGCGGATGCCACGCTCGCACAAAATGACGTTGGGATTGCCGTAACTGACAATGCATTGCGCCGAACGCAGCAAGTCGGCCACCGTTGCCACCATGCCGCGCTTCAGCAGGATCGGCTTACCGGTGCGCGCAGCCGCTTCCAGCAGAGCGTAGTTCTCCATGCTCCGCGAGCCGATCTGCAGAATGTCAGCGTATTCGGCGACCAGCGGCGCGTCCGCCGCCGCCATCACCTCGGTCACGATCGCCAGCCCCGTCGCCTCGCGAGCGGCAGCCAGCAGCTTCAGCCCTTCGAGGCCCAGCCCCTGAAAAGCGTACGGAGAACTTCGCGGCTTGAATGCCCCTCCGCGCAGCACCCGCGCACCCGCCGCCGCCACGCGCTCCGCGGTCTCCATCAACTGGCGCTCGGTCTCTACCGAACAAGGTCCAGCCATGGTTACAAAATCGCCGCCGCCAATGGCCACGCCCCGCGCCCACACCACGGTTGTCTGCTCGGGCACGCTTTTCAAAACATCCGGCGCGTCCGCAAACTGCTCGATCCAGCCTCCGCCCACCTGGGCTCCACTTCTCCGGGGAACAGGTGAGACTATTCCCGGCGTCGCCGAACCGCCTCCATCGAAAGATGGGTTTTCGCTCTGTTCCCTGTTGCTGAGTGGCCGACTTTGGGGTCCTTCCGCCATGGCTCGCTCCCCGCGCACTTAGCGCGGACCCCCGGCCCCGCTCTGCGTCTGGCTCTGCGCCTGCGCTCGATAACGTCCCAGATTTGCCTCCAGAGAAGCCGCCAGGGCGCCGTTCTGCTGTTGTTTCGCCAGGTCGAGAGCGGTCTGCGCCGTCGATACGGCCTCGGCAAACTTCCCCGTCTCTGACTGCATCGCCGCCAACATCTGCAGAATCGCGGGATCCTGCCGATTCGTCAGCGCCGCCCCCTGCTCGAATTGCGGCAACGCGTCCGCAAAGCCTCCCTGCGCCGCCAGCACCCGCCCCAGGTTGTACCGATAGCCCGCATCCTGCGGAGCCAACTCCACCGCCTTCCGCAAATGGGGCGTGGCCTCATCCAGATTCCCCTCGTGCGCCAGCGCTACGCCGAGCCCATTCTGCCCGTCGGGCGAATCGGGGAGTGACTCGAGCCCTTTTGCCAGCAGATCGATCGCCTCCTGCGCGTGCCCGCCCTCCGCCGAAAGCGCATTTCCTAAATTCACCTCAGCCGAAGCATTGTCGGGATTGATCCGTAGCGCATTCTCGAAATGCTGCCGCGCCTCGTCGAAATTTCCCTCCTGCGCCAACGCGCTGCCCAGGTTGTTTTCCGTTTGCGAGCTGTTCGCGTTCAGCGTTAGCGATTTTCGATACTCATCGATCGCCGCGTTAATCTTTCCCGACCCGGCCAGCGCAATCCCCAGGTTGTTATGTGCGCGTGCATCCTCAGGATCGAGCGACACCGCCTTCTGCCACGCCGGAATCGCCTCATCGAAATGCCTTTTATCCGAAAGCTGCGCCGCCTCGTCGAACATCCGATAAAAATCCGTGGCCGGCGTGTCAATCCGCTCCAGCCCCCCTTGCGCCACATTCACGAACTCCGGAATATTCACCGCGCGATTCGATGCTGTCGCGTTCTCCACCAGAATCGCCGGACTCGCGTTTCCTTCCGCATCGATGTGCGTCAGATACAGCTCCGTGTAGAGCGACGGGCTCTTCGACGAAAACGCCAGCCAGTGCCCATTTGGCGAAAACGTGTGCCACGAATTCATCACCGGCAAATTTGAAGCCAGCGGCCGCGCCGTCCCTCCCTCGAACGGCACGATATACAGCTTGCTGTCCGGCCTCATCAGCAGACCGTTCCTGCACTCCACAAAAACGATCCACTTTCCGTCAGGCGAGACCTTCGGAAAGTTATTGCTCATCCCGTTTTCCGAAGCGCCCACCACCCGCTCCGGCGTCCCACCCTTCCCATCGTTGAACGGAATCCGGTACAGGTCGTACTGAATCTGCGTCTCGTTGGGATCGTTCGCGTAAGTCGCCTGCTTCTGCCCCGGAGCATACGGATCCTTCGCCGCCGCGCGCGAATACACCAGATACTTCCCGTCCGGACTCCAGAACGCGCTCGTCTGCACGAAGTCCGGATCGTCCGCGCCCGGCAGCGGCGTCAGCTTTCCGCTCTCGCGGCTGTACCAGGCCAGCACACCACGCGTCGGGAAAAACACCTGCCCAAATCCATAATTGCGATAGAACCCGTTGTACAGCCGATCCACCACGCGCGTCCCATGCGCATGCGGCACGTCAATCGACGTGATCACATACTTTCCGTCCGGCGAAACCTGCGACATGAACCCGAATCGCTTCTGCGCGCGCTCCTCGCTGAACGCGCTCCAGTGGATCACGTA
>CAZSWI010000324.1:0-4292 GCA_964610635.1 uncultured Acidobacterium sp. | reverse complement strand
GGTTGTAGGTAGCGCGGTCGAAGGGCGCCAGCGCGGGGCGGCCCCATTTCGAGACCAGGGAGCGGAGGCGCGCGATGCAGAGATGGTCGTTGGGTTCCTTGAAGTCAACGGTGCCGGAGATTTCGGCGTGCATGGTCGCGCCGCCGAGCTCTTCTGCTGAATATTTTTGGCCGATGGCGGCCTGCACGAGCGCGGGACCGGCGAGGAAGAGGCCGCTGCCCTCGGTCATCAGGACCTGGTCGGTCATGACGGGGAGATAAGCGCCGCCGGCGACGCACATGCCCATGATGGCGGTGATTTGCGGGATGCCCGCGGCGGACATGACGGCGTTGTTGCGGAAGATGCGGCCGAAGTCGTCCTGATCGGGGAAGACGTCTTCCTGGAGGGGCAGGAAGATGCCGGAGGAATCGACGAGGTAGAGGGTGGGGATGCGGTTCTCCATGGCGATGTGCTGGGCGCGGAGAACTTTTTTGGCGGTCATGGGGAAGAAGGCGCCGGCCTTCACGGTTGCGTCATTGGCGACAATCATGCAGAGGCGGCCGGAGACGCGGCCGATGCCGGTGACGACGCCAGCGCTGGGCGCGCCGCCCCACTCTTCATACATGCCGAAGGCGGCGAAGAGGCTGAGTTCGAAGAAGGAGGTGCCGGGATCGAGGAGGAGGTCGAGACGCTCGCGTGCCGTGAGGCGCTGTTTAGCGTGCTGGGCTTCGATGGTTTTTGGTCCACCGCCCAGGCGGATTTCGGATTCCTGGGCGCGGATCTGGGCGAGGAGGGCGGACATTTTCTGCATGTTGGTTCGGGCTCGGGGCGCGTTGGGGTCGAGCTTTGCGGCGAGCTGCGTGTTGAGTTTGGTTGGCTTGGCTTCAGTCATGGGGGTTGTTAGTGGGGAAAACTCGCCAGCATACCATGAGCCGTGTACCGCGTTCGGCGGAGAGCGGGGGATTTGTAGCGACCTTTCCCGATATTGCGGAGGCGATTACGCAGGGCGAGACGGTCGAAGAGACTTTGAGGATGGCGCAGGATGCGCTGGAGACGGCGCTGGACTTCTACTTCGACGATCGCCGTCCGATCCCCGCGCCGTCGAGGGCGAAACGCGGCCAGCGGCTGGTGACGCTGCCGGTGAGTATCGAGGCCAAGGTGCTTTTGTTGAACGAAATGATTCGGCAGCGTGTCCGGCCGGCCGAGCTGGCGCGCAGGCTGCGGACCACGCCACAGGTGGTGAACCGCCTGGTGAATCTGCGCTATGTGTCGAGGATCGACGGCATCGCGGGCGCGATGGCAGCGCTGGGAAAATCCCTGGAAGTACGGGCGGTCTAGAGGCGTCTTCCTCAGTTCACAAGCGAGGTAGCGGCCAGTTACGCTGCGAGTTATAGCTGACCTTCGAGTTAGTGGGTGGCGGCGATGCTCGACGCACTCGTTGGGTCGGTGCCGGTTGTTGCGGTGCCGAGGCTGGTGAGGGCTCCGGGAGTGGTGGTGCCGATGGTGAAGACCTGGAGATCGGGACTGCCTCCAGCACAGACCACGGCGATATAGGTTTTGGTCTTATCCTCGACCATTTCTTCGGGAAGGCTGCCGGTGGAGAAGGGCGATCCGGCGATGGCGGTCAGAGCGCCGCTGTTCGTTAGCAAGAATGCGCTGATGTTGCCTTCGGTGCGATTGGCAACGTAGACGTAGCTGCCGGTGGAGTCGACGAGAACCGCGTAGGCGCCCGTGCCGGTAGCGACCGGTGAATTGGAAGTTTCCGTCAGCGTACCGCTGGAGGAGATGGAAAAGACCCGGACAGCGCCGATGCCGGTTTCCGCCGCGAAGAGAAGACTGCCGGAGGGCGTGATAGCCATGCCGTAGTCGGCGTCGCCGGACTGCTTAACGGGGAGGACGGTGTTGATCTGCGCGAGTGCGCCGGTGCTGGTGTCAAAGCTCATGGTATAAATGCCGCCGGTGCCGCAGGCGACGAAGACATAAGAGCCGCTGGGGGTGATTTCGAGATCGGTAGCAGGGTCGCTGGCGTTGAGGGTGACGACCGAGGTGCTGATCGAGGTGAGCGCGCCGCCCGTGCCGATCTGGAAGACGTAGGCTTCTCCGGCGAAGGCGTCGGCTCCGAGCAGCCATTTTCCCGTAGGGTCAACGCGCAGCACGGAGGGCTCTACGCCGGTGGCGACGGGTGTGCCGCCATTACCGAGAGTGAGCGCACCGGTCGAGCCGATGGTGAAGACGTAGATTCCGCCTGCCGCGCTGCCCATGTACAAATAGCTGTCGCTGGGGGTGATGGCGAGCGCGGTGGGTTCGAGGCTTACGGAATACGGTGAGCCCGAGGATTTAGTGAGGCCGGTACTGGCAACGGCGAACCCTGCGACAGTGAGGGGATTGGTTCCGAGATTACCGGCGTAGATGTAATCGCCGGACGAGGAGCCGGAGCCACCGGAGCCGCTGGAGAGCGGGGGAAAGAATTGGCCGCAGCCGGCGAGCGTGAGGATAACTGCCAGGGACGAGAAGATCGTTTTCAGAACCGACCTGGTTAGGACGGAATTCGACGCGCGCATTTCAGCCTCACAACTATAGTAGCGGCTCAGCCTTCGAGTGGCTTCCTTATAGACGTGCGAACGGGGGCTGGCGCTCCAGCTGGGTTTGGTTCCGATGGAGATGGATTTGATGGGGAAGCGGGCGGCTTCGAGGCGCTCTCCGAGGCCGTTGGCGTCAATCTGAGCATCTCAACTGGGGCAGGTTGAGAACGCGGCCGGTTGGTTCGCGGATCTAAATTGCGATTTTGGTTCAGATTTTTAGTTCAGTACAGAGGAGAGGAACACATTGAAACCAGCAACGATTGTAGGAATTCTGCTTGTCGTGGTGGGCATTATTGGCTTCGCCGTTGGCGGCATCAGCTTTACCCACAAAAAGAAGGATGTGGACATGGGACCGGTCCAGATCTCGCATAACCAGACAAAGACTGTGCCGATTTCGCCGATTTTGAGCACGGTGGCGCTGATCGGGGGAATTGGGCTGGTGGTGGTGGGTGCGCGCGCGAGCTGAACATCGAGCAAAAATCGAGCGAAAAGCCATTAGCGAGAGGCTATTAGCGAAAAGCGATTAGCGGAAGAGCTTTTAGCGGGATACGTTTAGCCAGAGGCGAGCGAAGGGTGACGCTCTAAATTTCCCAGCGCAGGAGTGCTGCGCCTACCGTGAAGCCTGCGCCGACACTCGCGATCAGGGTCAGATCGTTCTTCTTCAGGCGGCCTTCCTGGCGAGCAGTATCCATGGCGAGCGGTATGGTAGCGGCAGTGGTGTTGCCGAAGCGGTCGATGTTGATGACGACTTTGTCTTCGGGCAGGCCGAGCCGCTCGGCGCTGGATGTGATGATGCGCCGGTTGGCCTGGTGCGCGATGAAGCATGCGAGGTCCGCGCTGGTGATGCCATTGCGGGCGAGGACGGCTTCCGACGCCTCCACCATTTTGCGCACGGCAAATTTGTAAACGGACGCGCCGTCCTGGTGGACGTAGTGCATTCTCTTATCGATGGTCTCGTGGGATGAGGGGTGCAGGCTGCCGCCGGCAGGCATGAAGAGGGAGCAGCCGCCGGAGCCGTCGACCTCGTGGTGGAAGTCGATCATGCCGAGCTCGTCTTCGGCGGCGGGCTCGATGAGGACCGCGCCGGCTCCGTCTCCGAAGAGCACGCAAGTGGTGCGATCGGTGTAGTCGATGATCGAGGACATGGTGTCGGCGCCGATGACCAGGACTTTCTTGTGCGCGCCGCTCTCGACCAGCTTGGCGCCGATCTGCAGGGCATAAACAAAACCGGAACAGGCAGCGGAGAGGTCGAAGCCCCATGCGCCTTTTGCGCCGAGGCGATCCTGCACGAGGCAGGCTGTCGCTGGGAAGAACATGTCGGGGGTGACGGTGGCGACGATGATGGCTTCGAGCTCGCTCCCCTCGATGCCGCGTTCGGCAAGGCAGCGTTTTGCGGCTTCAACGGCCATGTGGCTGGTGGCCATGCCGGGTTCCACGATGTGACGCTGGCGGATTCCGACGCGGGAGGTGATCCACTCGTCGGAGGTCTCGACCATTTTTTCGAGATCGGCATTGGTGAGGAGGCGGGGCGGGGCAAAGGTCCCGAGGGCGCCGATTTTGGCACGGACGGGCACGCGAGGCCGAAGGGTGAGGCTCAAAAGATGACTCCTGAACAAAGGAGTATTGTCGCAGAAAAGGCAGCGGGGAGCGAAGAGGCGGACAGCGAAGAGGCGGACAGCGAAGAGACGGCCAGGGGGAAGGACGATTCGGGGCTTGTTGCGAAGGGGAGGT
>CAZSWI010000323.1:0-4293 GCA_964610635.1 uncultured Acidobacterium sp. | reverse complement strand
CCTTTGGGAGCGCGGACATCGGTGGACCCGAGAATGATCATGAGAAAGAAGAAGGTCAGGGCCATTTCCGCAACGAAGCAGGCGGCGAGGGAATAACCGCCGGGTGAATGAGCGGCGTAGCCGTTGGCAGCGAAATCGCCGAGGACGAATCCCGGCTTGCCGCTGGCGATGATGTAGAGAACGCCGGCCCCGGCGCATGCGCCGAGAATCTGCGCCACGATGTAGGGCAGCAGGTGGCCGATCGGGAAACGTCTGCCGGCCAGGAGGCCGACGGAGACGGCGGGGTTGAGGTGACATCCGGAGATGTGGCCGATGGCAAATGCCATGGTAAGCACGGTGAGGCCGAAGGCGAGGGCAACACCGACGTATCCGATGCCAAGCTTGGGGAACGCGGCGGCGAGAACGGCCGCGCCGCATCCGCCGAAAACCAGCCAACCTGTGCCGAGGAACTCGGCGAGAAGACTCTTAGTGAGATTCATATTTCCTCCTGGAAGTACTGAGCATGTGTGACTGCCTGCTTGAGGCAGTCGCGTCCATCGGGCCCGGGGAGGAAAGGGCGCACGTGGAACAACCAATGGGGACCTGCGGGGAGGGGGACAGTGTAGCGCAGCGAAGGCATGGTTGTGGAGATTTGTTTACACCCGCGCCAGGTGTGGGCTGCGGCGCGCCGACGCGCCTGGTTTGCTCGGGGCCGGAGTCGTTCGCTACACTGAAACTTCGGCCTTGGAACGATTTATGTCGCACAGGCGAGGGGCAGCCGATCTTCTTCGTCCCAGGGTCAATCGCGATTTCTGCTTAAACGTCAGGACGCACAGTCACTGCTCGAAAATCTCCTATGAAAATTCACGAATATCAGGCGAAAGACATTCTTGCGAAGTATGGCGTCGCAGTGCCGCATGGCGAGGTCGCGAATACCCTCGATGAGGCGCTGGAGGTTGCCAAGCGGCTGTTCAGCGGCGGGGCGAAAGGCGTCGTCGTCAAAGCGCAGATTCACGCCGGCGGCCGCGGTAAGGGCGGCGGGGTGAAGGTCGCGAAGACGATCGATGAGGCGCAGCTGTACGCCGAGCAGATTCTCGGCATGCAGCTGGTGACGCACCAGACCGGGCCGCAGGGGCAGAAAGTGCAGCGCCTTCTGATCGAAGAGACGGCGGCAATCGATCGCGAGCTCTATCTGGGGATCGTGCTGGATCGAGCAGCGGCAAAGCTGGTGTTTATGGCCTCCCAGGCGGGCGGGATGGAGATCGAAGAGGTCGCGGCCAAGGATCCGAAGGCGATTTATAAGGCGTACATCGATCCGGGGGTTGGGTTCCAGCCGTATCAGGCGCGGGAGCTGGCGTTTGCGCTCGGACTGAAGCCGGCACAGATTGCCGATGCGGTGAAGTTCATGACCGGGATTTACCGGGCTTACATCGAGACGGATGCTTCGCTCCTGGAGATCAATCCGTTCATCACGACGAAAGACGATAAGCTTGTCGCGCTGGACTGCAAGATTAACTTCGATGACAACGCGATGTTCCGGCACAAGGATCTGAAGGAGCTGCGCGACGTTGCCGAGGAGGATCCGCTGGAGGTGGAGGCGTCCAAGTACGCGCTGAACTACATCAAGCTGGACGGCAATATTGCGTGCATGGTGAACGGCGCGGGGCTGGCGATGGCGACTATGGACATCATTCAGTACGCGGGCGGGATGCCGGCGAATTTTCTGGATGTGGGCGGCGGGGCGAACCAGCAGCAGATCGAGCATGCCTTTGAGATCCTGCTGTCGGACAAGGGCGTGCAGGCGGTGCTCATCAATATATTTGGCGGGATTCTGCGGGTGGATACGCTGGCGCAGGGCGTGGTGCAGGCGGCGAAGAATTTGAACGTGAAGGTGCCGGTGGTTTTGCGGCTGGAAGGCACGAACGTCGAGGAGGGCCGAAAGATTCTGAAAGATTCGGGATTGAAGTTCCTGGTCGGTTCGACGATGAAGGAGGCTGCGGAGTTAGTGGTGAAGGCCGCGAAAAGCTAGTTGTCAGCTGTTAGTCCCCGGTTCCTCAGTGTTGGATGTCGTTGAGAGGTGGCAGGGAATGGGAAAGTCATTTCACGATCTCACTGTCTGGCGGCGGTCCATCGCGCTCACTACTTACATCTACGAGATGACAACCGCCTTTCCAAAATCCGAGATATACGGCTTAACGTCGCAGTTACGCCGTGCCGCTGTTTCCATTGCGAGTAACATTGCCGAGGGTGCGGGACGAGGCGGCAAGGCGGAACTCCGGCATTTCCTGACCATAGCCAGGGGCTCGAATTGCGAACTGCTGACGCAGCTGATCATCGCTTCGAACCTGATGTTGGCGCCGGACGAGCATGTCGCAACAGCGGAAGCTATGTCAAATGAAGTCGGAAAAATGTTGAACGGCTTAATAACCTCGATGTCGCCTGATGCGAGTAAGTAGTGACTGGTGACTGACAACTGGTGACTGGAGACTAACTAAAGATGGCTGTATTGGTGGATAAGAATACTCGCCTCATCGTGCAGGGCATTACCGGACGTGAAGGGACTTTTCACGCGAAGGGATGCGCGGAGTACGGGACGAAGGTGGTCGGGGGCGTGACGCCTGGCAAGGGCGGGACGATCCACGAGGGCTGGCCGGTTTTCGATACCGTGCATGAGGCCGTGGAGAAGACAGGCGCAAACGCCACGGTGATTTTTGTGCCGCCGCCGTTTGCCGCCGATGCGATTCTGGAGGCCAATGATGCTGGCGTGCCACTGATTATCTGCATCACCGAAGGCATCCCGATCAATGACATGGTGAAGGTTTGGAGCGTGCTGAAGCACTCGACGTCGCGGCTGATTGGGCCGAATTGTCCTGGGGTGATTTCGCCGGGGAAGGCGAAGATCGGGATCATGCCGGGGCGGATTCACAAGGAAGGGTCGATCGGGATCGTTTCGCGGTCTGGAACCCTCACCTATGAGGCGGTGTACCAGCTGACGCAGCGCGGGATCGGGCAGTCGACCGCGATTGGGATCGGCGGCGATCCGATTGTGGGCACGACGCACGTGGATGCGCTGAAGCTGCTGAACGAGGATCCGGAGACCGAAGCGATTATTCTGATCGGCGAGATTGGTGGAACGGCGGAGGAGACGGCGGCCGATTATGTGAGGCAGCACGTGAAGAAGCCAGTGGTCGGGTTCATCGCCGGGCAGACCGCTCCGCCGGGGCGAAGGATGGGACACGCGGGGGCGATCATTTCCGGCGGACAAGGGACGGCGGCGGAGAAGATGAAGGCGCTGACCGCCGCGGGGATTCATGTGGTCGAGACGCCGGCGGCCATTGGGGAGACGGTGGCTCGAGTTGTTGGGAAGGCCTGAAGGCAGCTATTAGCTGCTGGCTGCTAGCTTCGTCGGAAACAGGATGCGGGTTGCTGCTGTCCTTTCTTTCTTGGCATTCACTGGTCGCCAAAGCGGAGCGGAGCCTTCGAGTGTGTCCGGCCAGCAGCGATTGCTGAAATTTCTCATCCTTTGTTACATGCCAGTCGGGGTGGTCGGCGCAATCGGTGCTTACGCCGGCGCGCCTTCTGGTATTTTTCTCGGGGACCAGATATTTCGCTGCGCTTCATTCGCCGAATGACAAATATCGCGCCTTGCTTATCGAAGAGCGGGACAGTCAGGACTGTGGTGCCACAGGCGGCAGAGTGATCATCATCGAACGACGGATGGTCGTTATCAAGACCGGGGCTTCACCATTTTCTTCGTTAACGGTAAGACTGCCGTTGGACTCAACCTGCGGTGGTCGAGGGCGGATGAGCTAACGATCGATTGCCCTCTAAATCAGCATTCGCAGGATTTCGCAAAATTCCACAGGAGCCGGCTTATGTACCCTGCACCCTGTAACCTGTGTGGGTGCCTTCCCGTCGCGCGTTCCTCAAAACCACCGCAGCCGCTTCCATCGCATCCGCACTACCGGCGTATCCTTCCGCCATGCCGGAAGCTCCTCGCAAAAACCGCATCCACCAATCCGTCTGCCGCTGGTGCTACAAAGAAACTCCCCTGGACCAGCTCTGCCAGTGGGCCGCCTCCCTCGGACTCCGCGGCGTCGACCTCCTCGAAATCGAAGAATACGAAACCCCGCGCCGCTACGGCCTTATCTGCACCATGGGCTACGCTGGCGGTGGCACCATCTCCGACGCTCTCAACCGCACTGAGAACCACGCCGCCATCGAAGCCGCCTTCCGCAAAAATATCCCCATCGCCGCCAAAGCCGGCGTCCCCAACGTCATCACTTTTTCGGGAAACCGCCGCGGCATGTCCGA
>CAZSWI010000322.1:0-4294 GCA_964610635.1 uncultured Acidobacterium sp. | reverse complement strand
TAGCCCATAAGGGCGAGCTTGTTGCTGTCGATGGGATACTTCGCAAGGACCGTATCGACGCCCGCCATGATGTCGCGATAATCGCCGCCCCCCATATCGTTTTTATTGGCCGCCGCGAAAGTTGCCCCATACCCGGTGCTGCCGCGCGGATTGGTGCGCAGTACCGCCCATCCTTGCCCCAGCAGAAATTCTGTCAAGGCGTTCCAGTTGTCCTGAAATGCTCCGGTAGGACCGCCGTGTACGTCGACGATCAGCGGAACCTTGTGCTGCGCCGCTTGCGGTGGCAGGTACAGCAAGCCCTCCACAGTGAAGGCATCGCTCTTCCACGAGAGCAATTGCGAGCTTACCTGCGTCCAGGCTGCGGGCAAAAGATCGGGCGTATGCAGCGCCCGCGCATGCGCGCCCGGTTTTTCCGCGTAGTAGAGCGTCGCCGGTTGATTGCTGGAAGAACCCAGCCAAACCCACGCCGTCTGCTTCGCGTTCGTATTCAATTGTGTAACAGCCGCTGTATCGAAATGAAGAGGCTCCCTCCGGTTGCCATCGAAGCGCAACAGCGTGGTTTTGGTCCCCATTTCCGCAGATTCCAGAACCGCGTCCCCTGTTGCAAGCGGTTCGTCGTGCCCCATGCTCCCCTCGAACCCGGCGCTTAGGTTGTGAATCGAGCCGTCGGCCACCGTGATCGCGTAGAGATCCTCATAGCCGGGAGGCGCGTCCGCCTCGCTTTGCGCCAGAAAAAAGATGCGGCTCGCATCCGGAGACCATGCGGCTGCCCCAATCGTCGCGGGCGCCGATTTGATCTGCGATGGATGGCCAGGATCGGCAAGGGAGAGAACCCACGCAGTCGCGGCCGGGGCCAGATCGCCCGCGTCGTTCATGCCCTCCGAGATCGCCAGCAGCCGATCGCCCTGTTGCGCCCACGAAACGTGCTCCACATCCGCCGGCGCCGCGGTCGGGATCAGCTTGCCGTCCGCCGGATCGAGCAGGTAAAGGCGCGAACCGTGCTGATCGTGATTTACCCATACGGCGTCGGCCTTGTCGTCGTGCTCTTTCTTCTCGCCTGGCGTTTCCGGGTCCCGCACCAGAATCGCAATGTGCTTCCCATCCGGCGCAATGAAGTAGCGTTGCACATCGCACTCCACCGGCTCTGGCTTTGCCGTCTCAGCGGTGGCGGCCGGCTTCTTTGCGGGCGGTATAGCATCCGCCGCAGTCGACTCATCCACCGGCGGGACAATCTTTACCTCGAAAGCGTGCGCCTCGCCCCCATTCATCGGCAGCCGATAGAGTTGCGTGTGCTCGCCCCGGTGCGCAAGGAACAGAATGCTTCCGCCATCCGGCATCCATTGCCCTCCGGACTCGCCCCGCTTGTCGCTCCCCGACGCCCAGGTCAGTTGCCGCGACGTATTGGTCCCAACGTCGACCAGCCAGAGATGGCTCCTGCCGCCGTCCGCCGTGGCGTCCGAAATCTGGATCAGCACGCTTTGCCCGTCCGGTGAAACCTTCGGCTGCGTCATCGAACGCACGTGCCGCATCTCCTCATTCGAAGGGAAGTGATCTTCCCCCACCGCATGAACGAGTGAGAGGAAACCGAGGCAGACTGCGGCCAGGAGCTTGCATCCTGAGACTTTTTGCATTCTGAGAGCATAGCCCACGGCGACTGGCCCGGTGAAGAGCACGGGCTCGTTACACTGGAAACATGCTGCATGTGTTCAATCCAATTCCGGCGCAAAAGATCGGGCTGATCGTCTTCGATCTGGACGGAACCCTGATCGATTCGCGCAAAGATCTCACCAACTCGATCAATGCGATGTTGACTGAGTTCGGACGCCAACCCCTGCCCGAGGAGATCATTGCGACCTATATCGGCGACGGCGCGGGGATGCTGGTGCGGAGAGCCCTCGGCGATCCCGAGGATGAGCCCCTGGTGGAGAATGCGCTGCGACACTTCCTGGCGCATTACCGTGAGCACAAACTGGATTACACATACGTCTACCCTGGCGTCTTCGAGTCGCTCGAAGCGATGCGCTCAACCCCGGACGGTGCGCCACGCAAAATGGCCGTGCTGACCAACAAGCCGGTCGGACCTTCCGTGGCCATCTGCGATGCGCTGGGCCTCAGTCCCTGGATGTTCAGCATCCTTGGCGGCAACAGCTTTGCCAGCAAGAAACCCGATCCCGAGGGGCTGAACACTCTGATCCGCGAGGCTGGAGTGGCGCCGGGCCAGACGCTGATGATCGGCGACTCCAGCGTCGATATTCTGACCGCCCGTCGCGCCGGGGCGTGGGTGGTCGGATGCCGCTTCGGGCTGTCGTCGCACACGGTGGAGTCGATTCCGCCCGACTGCCTTGTCGATTCGGCATCGGAATGGGCGGATGCGCTAACCCCGCAATCCTTCCCAGGTCAACCCCCGGGGTCGCTCAGCGCTACCTTGCTGTAACAGGCAACCTTTCCGGATGACTCCATCGGCCTGGCAGAATTTCTCTTCAAATCGATACCTCTCTTTGGCCGCGGCGGCATCCCAACTGAACGAGGGACGCTGCAATCTCGCAAGGCTGCACATCCCACTGGAGCAAGGAGACACATCGATGAGAAAAGGGAATATCGCAATCACCGCGATGCTGGGCCTGGCATTGTCAGGCGGAACAGCCCTGGCTGTTCATGCTCAGGAGGGCCCGCCACCGGGTGCCTGGCAACCGGACGAACCACAGGGCAGCTGGTCAGGGGCCTGGCATAGCGGCTTCCATGACGGAATCCAGGCCGCCCGCCACGATATCGATGCCCACAAGCCACCGGATCCGGATCGGCATGACAATTTCCGCCACCCGGACCGTCCGCGCGATGAGCGCGCCGATTTCCGCGAGGGATTCCGTCGCGGGTATCAGATGGTGTATGACCACGACTGGCATCATGACCGTGACCATGACCATCCCGATTACCGGTAAACAAGAAACTATGGAGCCGCTGAGACGCGGCTCCTCTTTTTTGCGTTAACCGCCCTTCCCGGTTCGCGTGGGAGAGGCTGAGAATTCCACAAACCCCTGCTGCACGCGGCTGAACGACCGCCCCTTCAGGCGGACCGCCGCAATGGTGCGCACCGCTTTTGTGTCGGAGATGGGCACGTATCGGCACCCGGCGCGTGGGTCGATTGCCATCTCCGGCACCAGCGACACGCCCACTCCTGCCGCAACCATGCCCAACAAGCTGCTGAACTGGCTGCTCTCGAATGCGACCCGCGGATCCAGATGGGCGCGGTGGCAGGCGGCAAGAGCAATCTCGCGGAAGCAATGGCTGTCCCGCAACAGGACAAATCGCTCGTCTCGCAAATCGCGCAGTGAAATGCTGACTGCGCTGGACCGCGGGTGATGGAGCGGCAATGCGGCATAGAGGCGCTCGGTCAGCAGCGGCGCTATCTCAAATTCGCGATTCTTCAGAGGTAACGACAGAATCGCAATGTCGATGGCGAGGTTGCGCAGGCTCTCCACCAGCACCGGCGTCGTTTCTTCGACAATGCGCAAAGTCGCTTCCGGAAACCTCCGCGAGAACGCTGCGATCCGCTCCGGCAGGTAATACGGTGCGATCGTCGGAATCACGCCAACGATCACCGTCCCCCGCGCGTCACGGCGGCGCCCGTCCACCTCGCTGCGCGCGAGTTCCGTCTGCTGGAGAACGTTGCGCGCGTGCGGCAGAAAAGTCCTTCCCGCCTCCGTCAGCCGAACGCTGCGGCCGAGGCGGTCGAACAGTCTCGTTCCCAGTTCTTCCTCGAGCTTCGAAATCTGCTGCGACAACGATGGCTGCGCCACATGGCAGTGTTCTGCCGCCCGGCTGAAGTTGCCCGTATCTGCGATGGCGCAGAGATACCGCAGCTGCTGCAGTTCCATAGGTAATGCCTATGCTCCGAATGCGATCTATCTATTGGAGCAATTCATCTTCATGATGCTACATTGCCGATGTAGGTACAAGCGCGGATGCCCGCGCTTCCGATTGCGAATAACCCGTGACCCGCGCATTGCTCCCGTCACAGAAATTGAAGGAAATACATGGCAGACGAAAAAGCTACCGCAACCGAATCGAAGTGCCCGTTCAATCACGCCGCTGGCGGGGGCACCACGAACCGTGACTGGTGGCCGAACCAGTTGAATCTTCGAATCCTGCACCAGCACTCGCCCCTGTCCGATCCCATGGACAAGACTTTCAACTATGCCGCGGCCTTCAACAGCCTCGACCTGGCAGCCGTCAAGAAAGACATCCTCGCGGTGATGACCACCTCGCAGGACTGGTGGCCGGCGGACTTCGGTCA
>CAZSWI010000321.1:0-4295 GCA_964610635.1 uncultured Acidobacterium sp. | reverse complement strand
GACCGGGATGCCGGCCAGGGCCGCGCTGCTCGTTCCACTGGCGCCGTTCGCGGAGGGCGAGCCAGGCCCGGGCGGAGGGAGCGCAGCAGGAACTTAACAGAGACAACGGGAGCTCATTATGGCAAGCGGGAAGACAGTCATCGTAACCGGCGGCTCGCAGGGCATCGGCGCCGCCATCGTCCGGGCATTTCTGGAGCGCGGCTATGACGTGGTGGCGACCTCGCGCAGCATTTCGAAGGCGGGGTACGCGGCATCTGCCAACCTCGCGTTGGTCGATGGAGACATCGGCGAGCGAGCGACGGCGGAGAAGGTGGCCAAAGCGGCGATCGATAGGTTCGGCTCGATCGACCATCTGGTGAACAACGCGGGGATTTATTTTTCCAAGCCCTTCACGGAGTACACCGGGGAGGAGCTTCGTGCCTTCCTCTCGACCAACCTTGAAGGGTTCGTCTACATGACGCAGGCAGCTGTGCGGCAGATGCTGGCGCAGGGAAGGGGCGGCAGCGTGACCAGCATCAGCGCATCTATGGCTGATAACCCCATCGCCGGGGATCCGGCATCGGTTCCTATGATGACCAAAGGCGGCATCGACACGATCACGCTGAGCCTTGCGAACGAATACGCAAAAGAGAAGATTCGCTTTAACGCGGTTGCACCGGGCGTTGTGGATACACCTCTGCACAAGGACGACGTGAATCCGCGCTCGCCGATGGGTACGTTTACCGAACCGAACGATATCGCTGCCGCGGTGGTTTATCTGACGGAGGCCGTTCATGTAACCGGGGAGGTGCTGCACGTGGACGATGGCGCGCATGTGGGGCGGTGGTGAGCGTGAAGAGTAACGCGGAGCAGCGGGTGAAGGAGCTCGGCATTAAGCTTCCGGTGGCGCCGACGCCGTTCGGCAGCTACGTCGAGACGGTCGAGGCGGGCAATTTGCTGTTTCTGAGCGGGATGCTTCCGGTGGTGGACCACAAACCGATGTATGTTGGCAGGCTGGGGAAGGAGCTGGATGCGGAGGCGGGGCGAGAGGCGCTGCGCACGGCGGCTTTGAGCGCGCCGATGAGATTGCCGCGCTGGTGCGCGGATTTATGAGTGCCCAACCGTAGACTCTGTTGACGACGAGAGCACCGCACCTCTTCTGGCGCTCGCAGGCCTCAAGAACAGTGGCTTTGCCCGACAGTGGGGCGACGGCGACGCGCATTCTCGCGCAGGTTGGAGTGAAGGCCGGCGGGACGCTTCTGGCGGATGGGATCTTCCGGCGGCTTCGATTCGCAGTAATGCAGTTCGCGCGCTACCTTGGGCTTACCGGACTCTGCCCCTCGACGTGCGGCGTTTCACCCAGGATGTCCTTCGGTTTGAAATCGGCGGCAGGATTACGGCTCGCAAACCCGAGTGCAATCGCCTAGCGAAAAATCTGGCCGGTCGTCTCATGAGCACGCTTCGCTACGTCTCTGGCGCCACGACCTTCGATCGCCAGCATCAGGTTTCGTATGTCAGCAGCGGCGACCGCATCAATGAATTTGTGGCCAAATGCAGGAAAGACGTCTGCTTCCAGTCTCCGTAAGACGTAGTCGGCATGCCGCTGCGATTTGCCGACAACCCACCAGTCCCACCATTTCCGGGCCACCTTCTCGAAACTGCTCTCCGATTCCCGCTCCCGAGCCTCGATCTCCTTCTGTTTCGCTTGAGCAGTGGCTTTCCGTTCGGCCATCGGATCGCTTCCCCCCTGCGAGGATTTTGCGTGCTGCGAGGTGACGGTCGCGAGCTTCCCAAGGGTTACGACTGGATACTCGCCCAAGGCCATCAGTTTTTCCTTCTGATCGAAACGGTACCGCCAACGCCACAGTTTGGAGCCGCCGGGATTGACCAGCAGAAGAAGTCCGTCGCGGTCGTAGACCTTGTACGCTCTTTCACGCGGCCTGAGTGTTCTGATCGCTAGATCTGAGAGTGGCATCCGCCTCATCTCCAGAGTGGATTTTCTTGTACCCCACTTTCAAACGGGATTGTACCCCAATCCGTACCCCACATTTTGAATGGCTGTAGGCGCACTTCCGCGCACTACAGCGAACTCTGTATCCGCATAAGTGTATTTATTTTCAGTCTATTACGTAGAATGGGGAGGTTCAGGGAAGTGCGAGGAAGTGCGTGATTGGCTGCCCCCCAGGGATTCGAACCCCGATATGCTGATCCAGAGTCAGCTGTCCTGCCGTTGAACGAGGGGGCAGTTAAAGAAGCGGTCGCGCAAAGCGCCGCTTTTTCATACTATCGGCCCCGCCCACAGGGGTCAATGCACCAACCGTCACGCGCGGGTCTTGACAGCGATCCCGGCAGGCGCAGAGCTAAGCCCGGTGAATCCTACTCCCTATCCCCTGTTCCCTGCTTTCTCACTCTTCGCGCAGAACCTCCAGCGGCTTTTGTCCAAGAATGTGAAAACTCGCGATCCATCCAGTCGCCACTGCCAGCACCGCCGTGCCCGCAACCGCTGTCAACGATCCGCGCACATCGCGCTGGAAAACCACGTCCATCCGGTGCAGCAGAATTCTTGACAGAACGTTCGCAAACAGTGCGCCCACCGCGCCCGCCAGCAATCCCAGCACAACAAACTCCACACTGAACACAGTCGCAATGCGGTTCCGCGTCGCACCCAGCGTCTTCAGCACCACAACCTCGCGAATCCGCCTGAAGCGCGTGCTCGCTATACTCGACGCCAGAATAATCAGCCCCGACAAAATCGAAAATCCCGCCAGAAACCGAATGACAATCGTGATCTGATCCACCACTCCCGTGATCGTCTGCAGTATGTCCGCAATGTTGATCACCGTGACCGTTGGATAAGTCGCGAACAAAGCCCGCTCAATTTCAGGAATCGCTGCCGGCCGCGCGTGGATGTCGCCATACCAAACCGTCGGCTGATCTGCGAGGAGCGCCTTCGGCAGAATAAATTCGCTCCTCGCAAAGGCATGCTCGCCGGCTATCTGATAAATCGCAGCCACTTTCACCGGGATCTCCTTATCTCCCGCGATGAACACCACTCGCGATCCCACCTTCAGGTCCAGGCGCTTCGCAACCCGATCCACAACGGCAAAGTCGTCGCCACCCGCGCCAGTCCACCACTTCCCTTCCGCAACCTTCGTCCCTGCCGGCACAGCATCCGACCACGACAACGAAGTGTTACGAAGCATGCGCTTCGGGTAATTCTTTACCTTCAGATCATCTACCCCGACACCGTCAATTGACTCCACCCGCGCCGAGATAATCGGAATCGCCTCCAGATCGCCAATCACACCCGCCTGCTTTTTCAACTCCGCTCGAATCCCCGGCAATTCCTGTGTGCTCATGTCGATCAGAAACAGATTCGGCGTGTCCGGCTTAACATCCTCATGCAGCGCGTTCACAATCGATCGCTGCATCAGAAACACGCTCAGGATCAGCATCACCCCCGTGCCCAGCGCGGCCAGCACCGCCGACGACTGGTTCCCCGGCCGGTACAGATTCGCCAACCCGTGACGCAGTGCCGACGGAAAATGTAACCGCGTCCGTGACAAAAATGCCCGCAGCAGCCGCAACGTCAAAGCCGAAAGCCCCAAAATAAATACCAGAAGTCCCGCAAGACACGCTGCGAACCACTTCCCGACGAGCCAGGAATCTGCCAGCGCCGCGGCAATCCCACCCAGCCCAGCCAGAATCACCACCATCGCGCCCAACTGCAGCTTTTGTTCCTTCAGCCGCACCACCCACCCTGCGCCTCCGCCCGACTCCACCACCCTCCGCAGCACCAGGCTCGGCCGCACATTGCGCACATCGAGCAGCGGCGGCAGGCAAAACAAAAGCGTCGTCAGAATCCCCGTTCCCAGCGCCGCCAGCACTGGACTCAGCGGCAGCCGTATCTCCGGCCGGATCGGCAAAAGCTTGCCCAGCACCGAAGGGAACACATACTCTACCCCCAGCCCCAGCACGACGCCAATCAGCGCGCCCGCCACTCCAAGTAATAGTGTCTGTAACAAATAGATGCGCAGAATGTCCGCCGACCGCGCTCCAATCGACTTCATGATCGCCAGAATCTCGATCCGCTGCTGCAGATGCGCTCGCATCGCCATGGCCACGCCAATCGCACCCAGTACCATCGCCACCAGGCAAATCAGGCTCAGCAGGCCTGTTGCCCGATCCACGCCCTGCGTCAGCGTCGGGCTCGTCTCCCGAAAATCCGCCACCTGCGCGTCCGGCAGAATCTTTTCAATCTGCGCTCGCACATCCGCAACCTTCAGCTTGTCCCCCAGCGCAAACAAATACCGCTC
>CAZSWI010000320.1:0-4306 GCA_964610635.1 uncultured Acidobacterium sp. | reverse complement strand
GAGACTCTGTGCCCTGAGCTCTGTGCTCTGACGAGCGCAAATGACGCATTCGCCCCCGCGACCCAACTCACCTGTTTTCATAGGCCGCCAGGTACCCTAAGGAAAACGTTACTATGTAACTTCAACAAAACACACCGCATCCCCAACCACCCCCGGGGGGTGCACAGCCCACCCCTCAAATTCTCGGATGCGCAACCCGCAACCCCGCAAACAATTCCTCAACCTCCGCCATCCCCGCGCCGCTCTTCGCTGAAACCTCAAGAACCCGCATTCCCGGCCGAACCATGTGGATGTTCCGCCGCGCCGCCTCCCGATCGAACTCCGTCGCCCCCGCCAGATCCATCTTCGTAATCAGCGCCACATCGGAAGTATTAAAGATGGTCGGATACTTCAGCGGCTTGTCCTCTCCCTCCGTCGCAGAAAGCAGCACCACCCGCATCTCTTCCCCCAGGTCATAACTCGACGGACAAACCAGATTCCCAACATTCTCAATGAACAGAAAATCCAGCTCCTCCAGCTTCCACCCCTCCAGAGCCGCCGCGATCATCTTCGCGTCCAGATGGCAAATCGTTCCCGTCGTGATCTGCCGAACCCGACTGCACGCCCGCCCCAGCCGCGCCGCATCGTTGTCCGTCGCCAGATCGCCCACCAGCGCCGCAATCCGATGCCGCTCTCCCAGCCGCGCCATCAGCTTTTCCAGAAAGGTCGTCTTCCCGGATCCCGGACTCGAAACAAAGCTGATCACGCTCACGCCAGCCTGCCGGAATCGCTCGCGCAGCTCCCGCGCCAGCACATCGTTTTCCTTCAGAATGCGGGCGCGCACTTCAACCAGACGAGGCTGCGTTGTCACGAATCGATCTCCAGTGAGGTGAGCTCCAGCTCCCTCCCGGAAAGGATATCCTGCTCCGGCGTAATGCACTGCGGGCAATAAATTGCCTGAATCTCCGGCGTGTGCGTCGACCCGCATCCCGGGCACCGCACCAGCAGCGGGACCCGCTCGATCTCCAGTTGCGCCCCCGCCACGTCCGTCCCTTCGCGGGCTATCTCCCACGCGAAGCTCAGCGCGTCGCAGTCAACCCCGGACAGAACCCCGATCTTCACCTGCACAGCGCGGACAGTTCCGCCGTGCTTTGCCGCTTCTTCCTCGATCTGCTCCAGCATGCTGAGCGCAATCGAAAGTTCGTGCATCAGTCAATACTCACATGAACAGCATCCGCGTGTATCGCCGAAGGTCCGGACCAATCGCCCATCCCACAGCCACGACAAGAACTCCCCCTGCTGCAATCCACACCCATGGCTTCATCGTTTTTCTCCAGTTACGCAGCGCACTCCGGCGTCGACGCCGCGGCATTCGCTAGTTTTTCCGCCAGTTCCAGAACCATCCTCGCCGCTTCCGGCACGGCCAATGCCACCGGTGGCGAAAGTCCCATGCGCCCCTCAGGCTCTTCTCCGAAATCCTGCGGTTCGCACCCAACTATGTAGATAGATGCGCCCACCTCACCCAGCGACCGCGCCGTCGACAACACTCGCACCGGATCCATCGCGTGCGGATCGATCCCCTGTCCTGCCTCCGGCATCTGCTCCTCCGCCGCCTCCACCAGATACAGCGTCCCCGGCGCGCCCCCCCGGCCAATTGCGTCCACAATAATCACCGCCTGCCACGGCCGCAGCAGCGCATACGCCAGGTCCAGCCCCCTAATGCCGTAGTCCACCAACTCAACCCCCGCCGGCAGCGCCGAACCGGCCATCGCCTGCGCGACCTCAAACCCAAACCCGTCGTCTCCCAGAAAAATGTTGCCGATGCACGCAACCAGGACCCCCGCGCTCATAGCGTCTCCATTCCCAAAGGCTCGATCTCCTCCGGCGAGAAAAAGAATCGGTGCCCAGCCTGGCGCAGCATCCCCATATCTCTTCCCGGATCGTCCTCGAGCACCACAGCAAACTGAACCTGATCCTCAAGGTCCTGCTCTATCGCCTCAACAACGGCCACCTTGCCGCTCATCGCCATGTCCATGATGTCTGCCCGTTTGCTCGGCCAAAGACGCACCCGATCCCCGCAGCGCACATCGATCCCAAACACCCGCACCGACTTAACCGGCGGCCGCTCCTCAAACGGATTCCACACCTCCATCCGCCCATCGATCCCATCCCCGGCCTCCTCCGCACCCGACACACCTCGCGCCACAGGACGCATTCCCCGCACCGCCCCGTGCAGCTTCCGCATATGCTCGTCCGGCAGCGTCTCCGTCCGCGCCAGAATCGCCGCCGCCCGCGGATCGCCACGCCGCATCTCGGCCTTCTCTTCATCCGTCAGAGTCAGCACCCGCAGCGCCAGCATCTCGTCCATCTCTGTCCCGTCAAAAAAGTCCCCCGCACTCTCCGGCGCTATCTGCGGATAGTCATAAAGAATGATCGGCGAACATATCATCCGAGTCCGGTCATCCGCCTCTCCCGCCAGCACCGGGAAAACCCCCTGATTCGTACAACCCGCAACATCGCCTGCCAATTCCGCCGGCGGATCGAGCAGCGACACAAACTCACCTCCGTCGACACCCAACAACAAGTGTGCCGAAACCAAAGCCCTGCCCAGCGGAGCCCTTAGCTTTGACCCGGCGTTCCCCGAATCAGTCTCAGCTTCATCGACATGAGTCTCGTTCGCGAAGCTGGCTTTGAGCCGCCACAGCCCCTCGCGCAGCCTCTCGGCATCAAGCCTCAGCCTCGCCACCAGAGGCACTGGCGCAAACGTCGCCGGCGCGTGGTCCAGCTCCTCCTGTGTGGGCGCGCTCAGATCAAGGTTCTGCTCCAGCCCCGCAGCCGCTTCTCCAAGCCTGACTCCCTCCACCGTTCGAGAGCGCGTAAAGCCCTGGCTCCATTCCTGCTCGTCAGCGCCTTTCCCGGCAGCGAGCTGAAGAAACCGAATGCGCGCACACAATCGGCTCTCGGCGCTTCCCCGGATCAGAACTTCGGCATGAAACGACCACGGCTCCGCAGGCGATTGCTGCTCGGCAAAGCTGCGAGGGTAAAGCGTCCCGAAATTCCACCGCTGCCGGTTCTTCAGAGCCGATGCGCGGTAAGGGTACAAAATGTAGCCCTCATACAGCACCGCATCGGCAATTCTCTCGAGCGTCGCGAAGTTCATTGGCGCACTCCGGCCCCAATCGTCCCCTGCGATCAAAGAATCTACCACGCATTAGGCACTCCGGTACAGCGTTCGGGCGGACTGCCGGCACCTACACGGCCACCTATACCAACCCGTCGGAAGTCACAAGCACCCTGGCGTTCGTCATTGCCTTTGCAGCTCTCACGCTTGTGCCGATGTTCGCGACGCTGTTTCTCAGGCAGCGAGTCTTTTTTCACCAGGCGATTCGCCAGCCCAAGCCGTTCCATCTGGAGTACGAGGTGACCAGCCGCTCGTAAATGTCGTTGCCGTCGGTGATTCTTCGAGTAACGAATCGCGAAACAGCCAGTTCCTTCAGGTCTTACGGCACGCGTTGGCAGCGGCTCCGGAGTTTTTGGGCCCCCTGGGGTTGTCACCGCTGGGCCTTTGTTTTGTTGAAGTTCTATAGTAACGTCTTTTTTTGGGTACCTGGCGGCTTCTGAAAACAGGTGAGTTAGCCTGGCGCGCGAGAATGAGTCATTCGCGGGTGTGAGGGAGGCGATGACACGGCCTGGGACGTGACGGTCAGGACGGCCATGGCTGAGGCGGCCGGAAGATTGGCATATTTTTGACCTGGTTCTCATCTCTGATCGCTCCTTTCCCAAAAAAGAGAGCCCGCATGCACGGGCTTTTTCTATTTCTACTCTATAAGTTCAGAATAGCAGGTTTGGAGGGAAACACTGCCAACTTTGGTGGCTTCTAAGTCCTGATTTATGAGGATTTGTTACTTTGGGTAAGTGGTGGAAAGTTGACAGAAAAGCAGGGTACAGGGTGCAGGGTACAGGGTGCAGGGCGGCGAGGGTTTAAGTCGCGCGGTGGGGTGGTGATCGCGGTGGGTTCGATGTCACCGCAGAGAGCGCGGAGGGTTCTTGATGAGGGCGGTAAGGACCGCTGGTTGAGGGCGTAGGTGGCGGCTCAGTGAAATGCCGCTAGGGCTTCCTCGAATTTGCCGAAGGGTTCCGCCTGCTCGATGGCGGCTAGCGGCAGGCTCTGCTCGTGGGGACCATGTACCTGACACCATGGCCCGTACACACCAGCGAAACGGCTACGAAGAAAGGCCAGGCATTTGTTGTTTTGCCCGTGCATGTGAAATATATGCCGTAATATGAATTTGCTTTCCTTTCCCCGATCTTGCGGTTGCAACTCCCT
>CAZSWI010000319.1:0-4329 GCA_964610635.1 uncultured Acidobacterium sp. | reverse complement strand
GTCACCCCGCCCATCCTTCCCATGCTCGCCAAACGCGTCGACGAAATCCCAGCGGCCGGCGATTGGTTCTTCGAGCCCAAGTGGGACGGCTTCCGCACCCTCATCTTCAAAGACATCGGCGATATTCTCATCCAGAGCCGCGACGCGAAATCACTCAACCGCTATTTCCCCGAGCTCCTCGAGCCACTTCGCGCCCAGCTCCCCGCCCACTGCGTCCTCGACGGCGAGCTCGTCATCGCCCACAACGGCCATCTCGATTTCGACGCGCTTCAGCTTCGCATCCACCCCGCCGCCTCTCGCGTCAAGCTCCTCGCCGGCCAAACGCCGGCCTCAGTCGTCTTCTTCGATCTCCTCTGCGAAGGCAACCACGACCTGCGCGGTGAACCTTTCGAAAAGCGCCGTGCCCACCTTGAATCGTTGCTCGCCCCCGCGACCCCGCCCATCCACATCACCCCCGCCACCCGCGATCGCAAAGTCGCGCTCGACTGGTTTCGCCGCTTTGAAGGCGCAGGCCTCGATGGTGTCGTCGCCAAGCCTGCCACCGGTACCTACGAGCCAGACAAACGAGTCATGCTCAAGATCAAGCACGAACGCGACTGCGACTGTGTCGTCGCCGGCTTCCGTTGGTACAAAGCGAGCAAAGGCTCCGCCGTCGGATCGCTGCTCCTTGGACTCTACGACGACCAGCAAACGCTCCAGCACGTTGGTGTCTGCGCCAGCTTCACAACCGAAAAACGCCGCGAGCTCGTCCAATTCCTCGAGCCCTGGCGCAAGAACGCCCTCGACCATCATCCCTGGAAGAACTGGGCCGGCTCCGATTCGCAAAGCATCGATGGCGAACATCGCATGCCCGGCGGCCAAAGCCGCTGGAGCCAGGGCAAAGACCTGTCCTGGGAACCGCTACGCCCCGAACTCGTCGTCGAAGTCGCCTACGAACACATGCAGAGCGGCCGCTTCCGTCACATGGCCCACTTCCGCCGCTGGCGTCGCGACAAAAATCCAACCGACTGCACCTACGCGCAACTTGAAGTCGTCCCGCCCGAGGAACTCTCCGCCATCTTCCCGCAAGGCCGTTGAGCTGCAACTCCCAGCGTCACGTTCTCGCACTCATCCCTGGATCCACCGCACGATCGGTCCCCAATACTCCACCTGCGGCCGATAATAGGGTTCTGCGTGCGTCAGCCTGGGCACAATCCTCTCTTCCGCCCCGCAGCATGCCGCCAGTTCCGCAGCCATCTCCACCGGGAACACCCGATCCCGTTCACCATGCACCACCAGAATCGGAACCTTGCATCCGCGCAGCGATTCCTCTGCATGCCACAGCCGCGGAATCAGCGGTCCCAGTCCAACCGGAACCCCCACCGAATGCGCCGCAGCTCGAAACGAAGTGAACCCCGCGCACAGTACCAGCCGGCTCGCCCGTACACGGCTCATCACCGCCGCCGCAATCCCGCTCCCCAGCGAAAACCCCAGCAACGCGATCGGCGTCCCCGGTGCCAGCTTCTCCAGATACTCGAACGATGCAATCGCATCGCGCTCACACTGCGCCGCATCGATCCGCCCCGTGCTTCGCCCATACCCTGAGTAGTCAAACACCAGCGAGGCCGCCCCGCTCGCTGCCAGCAGCTCCTGCACCGGCACCCAATGCCCCACCGTCTCGCCGATCCCATGACACACCAACAACACCGCCCCCACCGGCGCAGCCTCCGCACCAGTCACAGGCCTCACCCACACTGCATCCAGAACATTTGCCCCGCTCGCGATCCGGTGCCGCGTCACCGACGCCACCGGCCCCGTCCGATCCACAATCGGCCGCACCCGCCCCATCAGACGATCCCTCAGCAGCAAAGCCCGGCTAATCCCGGTCAAAGCAATCGTGAACGAGTATTTGTGCGACCGCATCCTTTACAGATGCTATTCCCGCGACCGCCTCGGAGGTCGTCGTGCACCCCGGGGTCCAGTCAAGGCTCCTCAATGTCAATCCAATACTCGCTCCGAGCCCGAAACACCAGCTCCCGCCTACCCTTAATCTCCAGATGCAGCGCATGCAGCCCTGGCGTAACCGTCGATGGCCGAAAACTCAGCACATAATAATTTGGCACATCGTTCGCAATCCTGATCAGACCCGCCCGTAAATCCTTCGCATTGTGAAAATGAAAAAACTCCCCTCCCGTCAGCCCCGCAATCTCGGCAGACGTGTTCTTCCTCAGCCCATCGCTTGCCGCAATCCACCCCATTGTCGCCAGTCGCAGCGGCGGAGCCAGCTCACTGATGCAATCCAGCACCTGTTTGCTGTAATGCCCTTCATACTCCGCCATGCTTACCGGATCGGTCCCGTCACGGCTGAAGCACCCATGCGCCGGCCCCGGCTCATCCGGCCGGTTGAACTTCGATGCCTCATGCGACACCGCCGCCCCAGTGCTCGAAAACCCAAAGCTGTACATCGTAATGTTGGCATCGCTGATCAGCCGCAGCCCTTCGTTCAGCGTCGTCCGGCTGCCCTGATCCCGCGTCTCGCTCAGCAGCAGAATCGCCCGGCGGAACCGAGGAGGCTGCGCTCGCAGCTGCTCCACCGCCATCGCAATACCATCCAGAATCGCCGCGCCATTATCCCCGGGATTCAGCCGCGACAGTCGCTTCGAGACATCCTCTGTATCGTGCGAAAAAGCCTGCAACAGATGCGCCGTGCTGTCGAACCCGATCATCGCCACCCGGTGCTCCACATTCCCGACGAGATTATCGAGGATCGCATCCAGCGCCTCGTAATCCGCCAGGTGCCGCGCCCCTGCTCCGCCCGTCTCGACCACAACCGCCAGCGCCAGCGGCTGCGCATCGGTGTCCTGCTCCATTCGTATCTGCTGCGGACTCCCATCGTCCGTCAACACAAAATCGTCCGCCGTCAGTTCGAAAACCACCTGCCCGCCCTTCGTCTTCACCAGAACAGGCACTTCGACAAGCGTCGATTGCACCGTTAATGTCGTTGAGTTCGACGGCGTCGTCTGCGCCTGGTCCGCCTGTCCGCCCACCTGATGTACCGCCCCACTCTGCTACGCGCACAACCCCAGCGCGGCAAACCAAACCAGCATTACGAAAGCGCACAAACACCGCATCGCTAACGTCATTCTAAGTGGGACGATTCGGAGTGCCCCATAGCGGTCGCCCTGAACTTATCGAAGAGGCGGCACGGATCGAACAACATTTCCCGGCCCTGTCGACCTATCGTGTAAAACTTCTTCATGCCGCCCGATCCCCGAATCGCCGTGCTCATCGAAAAGGCTCTCGACGCCGGCATTCCCCAGGAAGCCCTCGTTGGAGTCCTCACCGCGCACGGCTGGCCCGAGCGCGAAGTCTACGAGGCACTCGCCCAGCACTATGAACGGGTCACCGGCATCGCCATCCCCCACCGCACCGGCGCCGGCGCCTCCGCAAAGGAAGCCTTCTTCTACCTCCTGCTCTTCGCCACCCTCGCCACCTGGACCACCGCCTTTGCCTATCTCGCTTTCGCGCTCACCGATCGCTGGTTCGCCGACCCCCTCTTCAACGGCTATCAGCAGGCCTGGGATACCTACACCATCACTTCGTGCCTCGCCTCTCTCATCGTCGCCTTCCCGCTCTATCTGCTCATCTCCCGCGCCGTCATTCGCGAAGCCGCCGCCGACCCTGGCAAGCTCGATTCACCCGTCCGCAAATGGCTCACCTACATGGCGCTCGTGATTGCCGCCGGATTCTTCATGGGCGACCTTATCACCGCGCTCGCCTATCTGCTGCGTGGAGAGCTGACCTCGCGCTTTCTCGCCAAATCCCTCGTGGTCCTCGCGCTCTCAGGTAGTGTCTTTTTCTATTACTTCGGCGGCCTGCGCAAGACCGGCCCCGCATCCACAAGAGCGAGCCGTGACCGCATCATGGCCGCAGTCTCCTCTGCCCTCGTCCTCCTCATTGTTATTTTCGGATTCCTGCAGCCAGGAGCGCCCCGCACCCAGCGCCTGGCCCGCGCCGACAACCAGCGAGTTCGCGAACTATTTCGGCTCAGCAGCGAGATTGACAATTACTGGACCGCCCACCACTCCCTGCTCCCTCCCAGCCTGGACAGCCTGCCAGGCCGAAAGCTCGCCGATCCCGTTTCCCACGCCCCGTATCAATATGTTTTAGGCGAGGGCAGCCAATATCAGCTCTGCGCCAACTTCGCTCTCAGCAGCAATCGCCAGCAACAGGTCACTCCCGCCCCCGACGAGTGGGCACATCCTCAGGGATACCACTGCTTCCGGCTGGACTCTGCTATCCGCCAAGAGCCACCCATGCAGATCCCCATGGACTGACAGGTCCCGGAGT
>CAZSWI010000318.1:0-4336 GCA_964610635.1 uncultured Acidobacterium sp. | reverse complement strand
GGACGGCGCTGCGGCATCATCTGATCGAGCGCATGCTGTCGGAGATGTTCGGGATGCCGTGGTACGAGGTGCATGACGAGGCAGAGCGGCTGGAGCATGCGGTTTCGCCGGCGTTTGAAGCTCTGCTGATGAAGAAGCTGGGCGAGAAGGGGACTTGTCCGCACGGGAACGCGGTGCTTCCTGAGAGCGATACGAAACGGAAGAAACATGGGGTGCGGCTGCTGGCCGAGGTTGCGGAGGGCACGGATTGCACGGTGACGAGTTTGTACGAGCGGGACCCGAAGCTGCTGCGGTTTCTGCATCAGACGGGGATCGAGCCAGGCGGCGATGTGCGGGTGCTGCAGCGCAATTATGACCAGACCATGGGGATTGAGACGCCGGCGGGGCATTTCACGATCGGGCCGGCGGCGGCGGACAAGGTGCGCGTGAAGCTCGGTGCGGGCAGGGCGGGTGCCGCAAACGGTGGCCGGGGACGCTGATTTTGTCCCGACGATTCCGACCCGCCGATTCTGGTCGCCGTGGCAGGGTGAGCCGTTTCTCTGTTTGTCCAGGGACTGCCGATGGACCGCGCAGATCATTAGAATTCCAGAAGAAACTCAAACTATGTTTATGCCGCTGCGTGCTGCCGGGGTGATTTGGGTTGCGTCGATGGCGCTGGCGGCGATTCCGGCCCGGGCGCTCGATCCGCGCGCGGCTCTCACTCAATATGGATACCAGTCATGGCAGACGGACACTGGGCTACCGCAGAACACCGTCCACGCGATTGTGCAGGGGCGCGATGGGTTCCTGTGGATTGCGACCGAAGCCGGGCTGGTGCGGTTTGACGGCGTTGAGTTCAAAACGATCACGCGGGCAATTACGCCGGAACTCCACCCCATTCGCGCCGACAGCAGCGCGATGGGGATCCCGGGCCTCCACCCCACCGCGCCAACGGCGGGCGCGTCGGGGACCCTTGGGCTGCCCAGCGATCTGGTCGATGACCTGATGGAAGACAGCGATGGCGGGATCTGGATCAGCACTTCGGGCGGGCTGGCGCGGATGCATGAGGGGAAGGTTGAGGCGTTTGGGCCTTCACACGGGATTCCGGCGACGCAGGTTTGGGGGACATTTGAAGGTGGGGGCGCGGTGTGGGCGCTCACGGCGGCGGGCCTGTTCGAGATTGAGGGAGGAAAGGCGGAGCGAATTGCAATCGGGCGAGCGCTGAGCGAGACGAGCCGGATGGTACAAGGACCGGACGGAACTCTGTGGCTGGGGACGGCGGAAGGTTTGATGCGGGCGGAACGGGGAGGAGCATTCTTTCCGGTTGGGGATGCGGGAGAGGTGGTGGCGCTGGCGATTGATAGGCAAGGTCGTGCGTGGGCGGGGATGCGATCGGGGCTTGTGACTTGCTCGGCGGCGGCATGCCGCAACGTGGCGCTGCCGGATGGGGCGTCGGTGAATGCTTTGGCGGCTGGTACGTCGGGACGAATCTGGATAGGGACGGATGCGGGGCTTTTCTTTCTCGACCGAGGAAAGGTTCAGGCATTTCGACACAACATGGGGCGAGTGGGCTTTCTCTATTGCGATCGGCAGGGAACGGTGTGGGCGGGAACGGCCCACGGGCTGATGCGGATTGCGCCGGGAGGTGATGGTGCGGCGGAGGAGTTGCTGCCGGGCGGCGATGTTTTCCTGAGCGCTGCGGAAGACAGGGAAGGGGATTTGTGGCTGGGAACCGAGGCTGGTGGGTTGGCGGTGCTGCGGGATCGGAAATTTTCTGCGCTGACGGCGGCGGACGGATTGAGCGATGAGTACGTTCTGTCGCTGGCGCAGGCTCCGAATGGACATGTTGGGGTGGGTACCAGGGGTGGCGGACTGAACGTATTTCGCGACGGAAAATTTCGTGCGGCCACAACGGCGCAGGGTTTGTCGAGCAATGTGGTGCTCGCGTTGGCCGCTGCCGCAAATGGTGATGTGTGGGCGGGAACGCCGGACGGGTTGGATCTCATCCATGATGGCCGGGTGTTGCGGACATTCACAACCGCGGACGGACTAGCCGACGATTTTGTGCGATCGCTGTACGTGGGCGCGCATGGAGAGCTGTGGGTGGGGACCCGGCGCGGGTTGTCGCGGTATGAGAGCGGCCGATTTACGACGTGGACGGCGATGGATGGATTGGGCAGCGACCTGGTTGGGGCGATGATCGAGGGCAAAGACGGCACGCTGTGGGTCGGGACGCTGGGTGGACTGAGCCGCTTTCGCGACGGGCGCTTCAGAAATTTCACGACGCAGGACGGGCTTTCGAGCAATGTGGTGACCGCGCTCTATGAGGATCAGGACGCAACGCTGTGGATCGGCACGAATGATGGTGGGCTGAACCGGCTGCGGTCGGGCAGGATTGTGAACGTGGCTTCGCAACAACTGCCGCCGCGAGTGATCGGGATTTTGGAGGATGCGAACGGGTTTCTGTGGATCAGCTCGAACACCGGGGTGTATCGCGTGAGCCGCGATGGGCTGAATCGAATAGCGAACGGTGGTGCGGCTCCCGAAGTTTTGCGCTTTGGCGTGGCGGATGGGATGCGCATCAGCGAGTGCAGCAGCGGTGGGCATCCGGCGGCACTGCGGCTGAAGGACGGGACGCTGTGGTTTGCAACGCTGAAGGGGATTGCGCGCGTCGATCCGGAACACATGCCGGTGAATCGTGTGCCGCCGGAAGTGGCCCTGGAGCGGGTGAGTGTGGACGATGTGCCGCAAGAGTCGATCGCAGGATTGAAGGTCGAACCGGGGCACAGCCACTACGAGTTCGACTACGCGGGGTTGAGCTTTGTAGCCCCGCAGAAGGTGGAGTATCGATATCAACTGGAAGGATTCGATCGGGGATGGGTGGACGCGGGGACGCGGCGGGCGGCGTACTACACGAATTTGCCCCACGGGACGTTTACGTTTCGCGTGGTTGCGCGCAACAACGATGGAGTTTGGAGCGCAGCGGCAGCAACTGCGGAGCTGACGGTTGAGCCGCATTTCTACCAGACGGTTTGGTTTCAGTTGCTGGTCCCGCTGGCGATGGTGGGGCTCGCCTACATGGCTTGGAGGCGGCGGCTGGCAGGTGTGGAACGGGAATTTCAGGCGGTGCTGGGCGAAAGGACACGCATTGCGCGGGAGATTCACGATACGCTGGCGCAGGGGTTCGTTGCGGTGTCTGTGCAGCTGGAGCTGGTTGGGCAGTTGATGCGGAATTCCGCGGAGGCGGCGCGAGAGCAGTTGCATCACGCGCAGGCGCTGGTGAGGAACAGCCTGGACGACGCAAGGACTTCGATCTGGGAGCTGCGTTCGCAGGCGGCGGAGCGTGAGGATCTGGCGGTGCGACTGCTTAGGACGGCCGAGGAAGTGACGGGACGCGCGAGATCGAAGGCGCGCGTGCAGATGCAGGTCACAGGAACGAACCATCCGCTGGAATCCGGGGTGGAACGGGAACTGACGCAGATTGCCCGTGAGGCGGTGGTGAATGCGGTGCGCCACGGCGATCCCGAGAACATTGTGCTGTGGCTGGAGTTCGAGGGGAGTATGTTCGGGATGAAGATTCGCGACGATGGGCGGGGATTCGCGGGGGTGCCGAAGGATGGCGCGAGCGGGCACTTCGGACTGACGGGAATGAGGGAGCGGGCGGCGAGCATTGGCGCAACGCTGACGGTGGAGAGCGGGTTGGGCGAGGGAACCACAGTGCGGCTGGCGCTTCCTTTGGTGCGGAATGCGGAGACACAAAAGTAACTATGACTGATACGATTAACATTTTGATTGTGGAGGATCATCACATCGTGCGCCAGGGGCTGTCGGCATTGCTGAAAACGGTGGCCGGATTGGCGGTTGTGGCGGAGGCAGCGGACGGAGAGCAAGCCGTGAATCTCTTCAGAAAGCATCAGCCCGACGTGACGCTGATGGATTTGCGATTGCCAAAGATGAATGGCGTGGAGGCCATCGAGAAAATTCGCGCGGAGTTTCCGGCGGCGCGCATCATTGTGCTGACCACGTTCGATGGAGATGAGGACATTTATCGGGCCATGCAGGCCGGGGCGAAGGGGTATCTGCTGAAGGGTATGGACCTGGCGGAGCTGACCGACGCGGTTAAAGTGGTGCATGCGGGCAAGTCGCGGATTCCGTCGCGTGTTGCGGAAAAGCTGGCGGAGCGCATGAGCGGAGCGACGCTGACGGCGCGCGAGCTGGAAGTGCTGCATCTGATTGTGGCCGGCAAGAGTAATAAGGATATTGGGAATGCGCTGTTTATTTCCGAGGCGACGGTCAAAACGCACGTGAACAGTCTGCTGAGCAAGATGGGCGTGGAGGATCGGACGCAGGCGGCGAC
>CAZSWI010000317.1:0-4355 GCA_964610635.1 uncultured Acidobacterium sp. | reverse complement strand
CCGTGCTCACCGGCGAGGAACTCAGCGTCGCGGAGCTGTACTACGATATCGGCGACCTGGGCGACATGCACCACAATCCAAAGAAAAATGTGCTGCATCGCAATTTTTCCGTCGAAGAAGTCGCACGGCGCATGAAGCGCGGTACCCCTGACGTCGAACGCGATCTGGCCTCCGCAAAAAGCAAGCTCTACGCCGCACGGCACAAGCGCCCCACGCCCTTCATCGACAAGACCGTCTATTCGGGTTGGAATGCGCTCGCCATTTCGGCGTATCTGGATGCGGCTCGGGTGCTCGATCTCGACGCAACGCGCGTCTTCGCGCTGCAGACGTTAGATCGCATTCTTCAGGAGGGATGGGACCAGCGCACCGGCCTCGCGCATGTCATTGCCTACCCCGAGCCCGAAACCACAGCGCGGCGAATTCCAGCTGTACTGGACGACTATGCGCTGCTGGCTCACGCCTGTGTCGATGCCTGGGAGGCGACCGGGGAATTGCGCTACTACGAAGCCGCGATGCAGCTGGCCGAGGCAATGGTCGAGCGCTTTCATGACCCCGAGCGTGGAGGCTTCTTCGACACCGAGAAAACCGGAGGCGACAAGCTGGGAGCCCTGGCCGCGCGGCGCAAGCCCATGCAGGATTCCCCAACCCCCGCAGGCAACTCAACCGCCGCGGCAGTCCTGCTGCGCCTCGAAGCCCTCAGCGGACGCGAGGATTTTCACGCCAAAGCCGAAGACACGCTGGCCGCCTTTGCCGGAGTCATCGAGCACTACGGCCTCTATGCGGGCAGCTACGGGCTCGCCCTGGAACGCCTCCTGCTGCCGCCCATTCAGGTGGTCATCGTCGGAGAGGGCGCGAGCGCAAGGCAGCTCGCAGCAATAGCCAACGCGCGTTACGCCGTGAACAAGGCCGTCATCTCCCTCAGCCCCGCCCAGGTCGCGTCCGTCCAACTGCCCCCGGTGCTGCGGGAGACGCTTCCGCACGTGCCCGGTCTCGTGTCCCCGGACTCGACAGCGGTGGCGCTCGTCTGCCGCGGCACATCGTGCCTGCCGCCTGCGCGGAGCGCTGACGAACTCCTCGAGCAGATCAATTCAGCAGTGTAAACGCGGGCATGGAAGTTCCATGGGTAACTTGAGCGCCCCGGTCGTGCCTGTCACAGTGCGTGAGTTGCTGCTATCCTTCATTGGATAAATTCGATTTTGCGGAGAGCGTGTCATGGCGAAGAGCATTAACAAAGCCACCTTGATTGGAAATGTCGGCAAGGACCCTGAAGTGAAATTCCTGCCCAGCGGCGCAGCCGTGGCCAATTTCACCCTGGCCACTTCGGAACGCTTCAAGGACAAGGGCGGCGAATTCCAGGAACGCACCGAGTGGCACAACCTGGTCGCCTTTCAGCGCCTCGCGGAGATCGTTCGCGACTATGTGAAGAAAGGTTCGAAGCTGTACGTCGAGGGGCGCATCCAGACGCGGTCCTGGGACGATAAGGACAACCAGAAGCATTACAAAACGGAGATCGTGATCAACGACCTGGTGCTGCTCTCCGGCCGCGGCGAAGGAGGCGAATCAGGCGGTTATTCCCGTTCCTCCAGTTCCTCGTCCAGTTCCTCGTATGATCAGCGACCTACTGCGCATGCCGACGACTTGGTGCAATCAACCGAGATCACCGACGACGACATCCCGTTCTAATCCGTGGTTGCGCGAAGATATTCCGGACCTCGAGCCGCAAGCATGAACCGACGACTTGGACCGGCTATTGAAGGCTATTTACGCACAGCCGCAGGCACCAACCGCGCCTGCACACGCTGATCGGCGGCCTGGTTCAGCATCTGTTTCGCCTCTGCGAGGGTGGTTCCGTTCGGAACCGGACGGAAATCCGACCGCGCCTCTCGCTGATCCTTGCTGACTGTCTTCAGCATCAGCACCTTTCCCTGGATATGGACCTCCACCAGGTCCGTCTTCCAGTGCGCCGCGCTCACTCGCACCCGATGAATCTCGAAGGAGCCGCCCTTGTCCACGTGGCCGAGGAACCCATAGCCGAAATCGACGCGTTCGGCCAACACCCCATGCATATCGATCATCCGCTTCAGCCGGGTATCGACAGTGAGCCTGCCGGCGAGCGCGTGAACGATGCGCGCCTCGTAACTCGATGGTGAAAATTGCGGATCGGGCCGGAACGCGATGTGCACCAGTTCGTCCGCAGGCGCGTTCCGATATTCCCCGTTCTGATACTCCCCACCCTGATATTCAAAGACGAAAGCTTTCGGCAGTAGCTCCATGACCCCTGCGAGCCTCGCCTCATCTTCCTCATGCGCATGCCGCACGCGGGCAATCTCTCCGGGATCGTGAATGTATCGATCCAGTCGCTGTTCTTCTCTTTGCTGCTGGGCATCGTCGAGCGGCGCGCCGTGCTCGGCGAGGACGCGAAAGACCGGACCGTTGTCGGTTTCCACCTGCTCGCGCACCAGATTTTCCGCCGCTGATACGCATTCGCTGCGGTATTCCCAGTGGCTGTCTCTTTCGCGGTCGTGTAATTCGTTGTAAATGACTTCCCGCACCAAATCGCGTGCGGATTCCGCGCTGCGTTGCTGCGCGGCACTAGAAGGCTGCTGAGCGCAAAGGGGCGATACTACTGCGGCGAAAATTACGACGGCAGTAAAACGTCCGGATGCGGACATGGTTCCTCCCGGGTCCAGGGGGATTGTGATCCCTCTCCACAATGCTGGAGTTGCATTGCAATTCAGGTAAACGTCGTCAAACCTTTGGTGACTTGAAAAAAAGGGAATCTTACTTGTTACACTGCCGCCAGACCGCGCGGCCTTTGCGGCCTGGTCGCCATCCGCCATCATGCCCCTTACCCTTTCGGTCGCCATCATCACGAAGAATGAGGAAGCGAATCTCGCTCGGACCCTCGCCAGCGTGCGCTGGGCCGATGAGATCGTAATCGTCGATTGTGGATCGGCGGACCGCTCCGCAGCGATTGCCCGGGAATTTGGCGTGAAATTCTTCGTCGAGGATTGGAAGGGTTTCGGTGCTCAAAAAAATTCAGCCATTGCCAAATGCTCAGGAGACTGGCTGCTCTCGCTCGACGCCGACGAGGAGGTGAGCACCGAATTGACTAAAGAAATCCATGCTCTGCTCATCGGCCATCCAGCCCACGACGCATACTTTCTGCCCCGCAGAAACTTCTTCCTCGGCCGCTGGATGCGGCACGGTGGCTACTATCCCGATCCCAAGCTGCGACTTTTTCTACGGGGCGCGGCGCAGTTCGAAGTGCGCGCAGTCCACGAGACGATTCAGCATGAAGGCCCAGTCGGCCATCTGCATGGCGATCTGCTCCATCACGCCTATCCCACGCTCGACTCCTACATCGAGCACATGAACCGCTACAGCGCTCTCGGGGCCACGCAGGCGGTAGCCCGCGGCAAGACAAGCCGGTCGATTTTCGCGTTTCTCTGGAATGTGTTTGTCATCCCGATCGCCACTTTCAAGTACAACTATTTTCTTCGCCTGGGATTTCTCGACGGACGGGAAGGCCTGCTCCTTCACCTCTACCATTCGGTCTACGTGAGCTGGAAATATGCGAAGGCCTGGGAACTCACACGAAAGCAAGCCGAATCTCCTGAGACCGAGTAACCTTGGAGAGAGGGATGTGAATCATGTTTTGGCTTATTCGAGCGTTCAGATCTCACAGAGAAGCGGCCGCTCTCAGGCGCTTCAAGCGCACCATGAGCAAGTATCGGGGCAAGCTCAAATTTTCGGGCTGCGACGAGTAATACCTCTCCCATGCTGGAGCATTCGAGCGAAGCAAAAAGATCATGCCAGATAAAGCCTCCCAGGCGGGTGATTCGCTCCCCAAAGAGTTAACCGCCAGGAGGCATCCCTCCCCCGAGGAATTCCGCTGGGCCGAAGAGACGTTGCAGCCAGCCATCGAGAAGGCTCCGGAACAGTCCATCGGCGCCCCCACCGGCATCAATCGCGACGAAGCCGGCCACGCGCGCTTCACCACCATCTCCGGCGAGCCCGTCCGCCGTCTCTATACTGAAGCCGATCTGCCCGAAGACTGGCAAAACCAGGCGCAGTACCTCGGCTCCCCTGGCGCGCCGCCCTACACGCGCGGCATCCATCCCACCGGCTACCGCGGCCGCCTGTGGACCATGCGCCAGTTTTCCGGCTTCGCCTCCCCGGAAGAAACCAACCTTCGTTACAAATACCTGCTGGCCGGCGGAGCGAGCGGACTTTCCGTCGCATTCGATCTGCCCACGCTGATGGGCTGCGACTCCGACGACCCGAAGAGCGAAGGTGAAGTCGGCAAGTGCGGCGTCGCCATCGATTCGCTCGAAGACATGGAGACCCTCTTC
>CAZSWI010000316.1:0-4372 GCA_964610635.1 uncultured Acidobacterium sp. | reverse complement strand
CCGACCCCCTGGTCCCGAACCAGGTGCTCTACCAGGCTGAGCCACTCCCCGACACGCGGGCTGAGCCCCGACGTTGCTTCAGTTTACTGCACCCCGGTAACCAGGGCAAACGGCCAGGCGCAACCCCCTGGGCCAACGGTTCCGGTCCGGCAGCACGATTGTCCCCTCCTGCAACACTCTCCTCAAGGAAGAACACCAACTGGCCGTTAATGACCCGGAAGGGCGATGCACAATTGGCGGCGAGGCCGTCCCGCAAGTGTTTTCCGGCATAATCGCCCAGCTTAAGGAGAGCGAATGAAAACCAAGCTGTTCACCAGGCTTCTGAAAGATGAGTCCGGGCAGGACCTGATCGATTACGCCTTGATCGCTGCCCTTCTCGCCCTCGGTTCGATCGCCGTGATGGGACCCCTCGCCAACGACATCGCCGGCGATTTCAACAATGTGGGGAACAGCATTTGAGCATTTCGCGCCGCCTCCCTGCCGCCCCGTTTGCCGATCTCAGTTTCCGTGGCGTCGCCTACAGTATCGTTGTTACTGCGGTAATAGCACCGCCTGAGTATTGCAACACTCGCCGCTCTCATTCACTGTGATCATATCTGCCTGTTTCGGCTGCCCTTATCGACCCGCCGCCGCTCACAGCCGCTAGGAGACTGCAATGATCGCTTCACCCACCTTCGCCGGCTTGCTCAGGGACGAATCCGGCCAGGACCTGATCGAGTACGCCATGATCGTTGCCGTCCTTGCTCTTGCGCTTGTCGCCTCCATGAATACCCTTGCCACGCGTATTTCCACCTTCTTTAACACCGTCGGCAACACCCTCTGATTCCTCGAATCGCGCAGATTTCCCATCTCCCTCCGTCACAATAGAGAATGACCACAGGGCCGAGCCTTGTCCCGGTCTTTTTCTCTTCATGATGCATCCCCGTGACTCCGCGTAGCTCCATCTGCTTTTCGAACATACGAGTCCTCGACGGCGGCCTCGCCACCGAGCTTGAACACCGCGGTGCGGACATCTCCGGCCCGCTCTGGTCCGCGCATGTGCTCGACCATGCGCCCTCAATCATTGCCGCCGTTCATCTCGACTACCTCCGCGCCGGCGCCGACTGCATTTCGACCGTAAGCTACCAGGTCTCCGCGCTCGGCTATCGCGAACTCGCCCAGGCGCCGGCCGCCGAACCAATTGACCCCGCCCGTCGAGCCACCACTGCCCTGCTCCACTCTGTGGAGATCGCCGAGCAGGCCCGCGCACTCTATGCCCTCGAAAGTCCCCGCCGCGTCTGGATCGCAGCCTCGCTCGGCCCCTGGGGCGCGGCCCTCCACAACGGAGCCGAATACCATGGCCGCTATGCGATCGGCTTCGACGACCTGGTCGCCTTCCACGCCGAGCGGCTCGCCGTTCTCGCCCATACCAGCGCCGATTTCGTCGCCTTCGAAACCATCCCCTCGCTCGAAGAAGCCCTGTCCATTCTGCGCGCCCTTGAACAGACCCCCGCGCTTACCGCCTGGATTTCCTTCACCTGCAGCGACGCCGCCCACGTCGCCCATGGCGAGCCGCTGCGCGCCTGCGCGGCGGCGCTTACCCGATCGCCGCAAATCGCCGCCATCGGCATCAATTGCACCGCGCCTCATCTGGTCGCCTCGCTCATCGCCGAGGCCTGCGCCGGGTCGGAAGCCGGAAATCAGGCCCGGAAACAACCCGGCAAGCATGAACCGCTGCCGGTCATCGTCTATCCCAACTCCGGCGAAATCTGGGACGCCGCCACGCGAACCTGGCATTTTGATTCCCGGCATTTCGAATCCTGGCATTCAGGTTCCAGGCCCGGCGACGCATGGCACGTCCAATCCGCAGCCGCCCGCTTTGGCGAGCTCGCTCGCCAATGGTATGCCGCCGGCGCGCAGGCTGTCGGAGGCTGCTGCCGCACTGGTCCTGCCCACATCGCCGCCGTCGCCGAGGCCGCCCGCACCGCGATTCCCGCAGCCTCATCGTAGTATCCTGAAAGCACGCGCCCGTAGCTCAGCTGGATAGAGCGGATGCCTCCGGAGCATCAGGTCGGGAGTTCGAATCTCTCCGGGCGCACCACACTGCCGGGAAACACTGCCTGTCCTGTCATACATCGCCTAAATGTCATAGCTTCTTCCATCCAGGCATGGACATAATGCCTCCGGGGTACCTGCGCTACACTACGCGCCATGGACCTAACCGACATTCTCTCCACCATTGATTCCGAGATTACCCGTCTTGGGCAAGCCCGCGCACTCCTCGCCGGTCAGGGTGGGCACATAGCCGAGCCCGTCAGGGGAAAGCGCTCTGTGATGAGCGCCGAAGCTCGCGCACGGATCGGTGCCGCTACAAAAGCACGGTGGGCTGCCGGGAAGATGCCAAAAAGGAAAAAACACAGGATGAGCACAGAAGCCCGCGCACGGATCGCGGCTGGTCAGCGGGCGCGCTGGGCAATACTGAAGAAGGCCGCAAAGAATTGAAGTAAAGACAATGCATCGAGGCCGCGACCTCGGGCTAGCCCAAAGCAAACGCTGGCATCAAATGCCATCCCGATGTCCTGCCAACGATTCTGCGAGCGAGCCCTCCGCGGGAGAACAGAACTTAAGCCCCTTGCACCATTCACCTTCCCTTTTTCCACAAAACTCCCTGTCTCCCCACATCCGCGGGGCTCGTCTCGAGCCCCAGTTCCGGCGGCTTCTTCAGTACCTTTGGCGGCAGGAGTCGAGCACCTGTGCAATTTTGATCAGCAGAAAATCGGGGCAAATGGGACACTCGTTCAGAACGGGCTAAGATTCCGATTTGAAGGTGAAAGATGCACGACCCAAAAGCAAACCTTCTTGTTGTGGACGATGAGGCTCCGATTCGCAGAACGCTGTCGATCCTGCTCACAGCCCTCGGCTATGCGGTGCGCACTGTTCCCGACGGCTTTTCCGCGTTGGCCGAAATCAGGAATGAAATTCCCGACCTGATTATCTCCGACCTGAACATGCCCGCAATGTCCGGCTTTGAACTGCTGTCGGTGGTCCGGCGCCGATTCCCAACCGTTCGTGTGATCGCCATGAGCGGCGCATACTCAGGCAACGATGTCCCGCCTGGTGTTGCCGCTGACGCTTTCTACGAGAAGGGAACCCGTCCCGCCACCCTCTTCCGAATGGTGGACGCGATGATGCGCCCACGGAACACACTCGTCATTCATCCGCCACGTTCCAATGCGCCCATCTGGATTCCCACCAACGGACACGATCCCTCGGGAGTGCCTTACGTCGTGATTTCCTGTCCGGAGTGCCTGAGGGCGTTCTCTCAGCTTTTGGGCTCCAGTGCCGCGCCCATGCTCGATACGAGCTGCGCTCACTGCTCGAACCCGATTCAGTTCGCGATTGTCCATTCACCTGCGCCAGCGTCCCCCACCGCTTAGTTGTAGCCGCGCCTGAAATTCCCGCGTATCTCTGGAACCCTGCGGCAAGCCAAACGCTCGTATCTTTTCAGGCGCACCACAACCCGGACACCCGCGCAAACCCCTCCAACTCCTCTTCCCCGTGTCCTATACTGGCCCGGTGCGGGCCACTATGATCAGCGTCTCCGGAAAGAGACTTCTTCTCGCCGCAGGTTCTCTTTTCCTGATCCTTTTCTCCTGCGCGTTTGCCACAGACGCGCAAACCGTCACCGTCTGGCCCGATCCGGCCAAGCCGGTCGTGCGCTTCACTCTGGGCAGGCTCCACGCCCTCCAGTCGGTCGAGCACCAGCAGGCCTACTCGGTCGATACCCAGGTCCAGAACCTCTGGGGTAAGCCCATTCCTGAAGCGACCTTTGCCCTCTATCTCCTCGACAGGAAAAATGTCAGGATTGGCGAGGGCGTTATCGCCATCACCAACCTGGCGCCAGGCGAGACCGCCCATTTCCCCACCAGCATTATGGCTTCCGGCGAGGCCGTTTCCACGAAGATCGAGCCGCAGTCGCTCCCCGACGAACTCCAATCTCTGCTTCCCCTCAAAACCATCTACCTCTTCGTGAATTCGGACCCGCAGGGCGCCCACTTCACCCTGGATGGCCGCGACGGCGGTGTGACGCCGCAGCCCATCGACGTCGCCGTCGGTACCCACGTGCTCGAATTCGATAAGGAAGGCTTCAATCGCGGCAAGTACCTCTTCTCTGTCGCCCCCGACGACATCCCTGGCGGCAGCGTCAGCTACGAACTTACAGCCCTGACCCAGGCTCACGACACCATCGAAATGCGTGACGGCACCACCGTCAATGGCGATCTGCGGTCAGTCTCCGCCACCGATGTCGTCATCGATGTCGACGGCAAAACACGCACACTTGACCGCGCGCAGGTCCGCCGAATCACCCTCCTCTATCGCAAGCCCGCACCAA
>CAZSWI010000315.1:0-4385 GCA_964610635.1 uncultured Acidobacterium sp. | reverse complement strand
CGCTGATGATGCCGACGGTCATGGTGCCGGAGAGGCCGAAGGGATTGCCGATGGCATAGACCTGCTGGCCGACCTGGAGATCGCGGGAGGAGGCGAGGACGGCGGGGACGAGGCTGGGGGCGTTGATCTGGAGAAGGGCGAGGTCGTGGAGGCGATCTTTTCCGATGACCTGCGCGGTATAGCGATGCTTGTCGTGAGTCTGGACCTCAACGTTACGCGCGTTGGCGACGACGTGGTAATTGGTGAGGATGTGACCCTGCTTATCGAGGATGAAGCCGGAGCCCTGATCGGTCTGGGGGACGTAGCCGTAGAAGAAATCGAGGGCTACCGTGCCGGCAGTAATGTTGACGACAGAGGGGACGACGCGTTTGTAGACGGAGATGTTGTTGAGCTCGGTGGGGGTGAACTCCGGCGCGGCGTGAGCCTCAGTGAGGGTGAGGGGGGAGTTTTTGCCTTCGGGGACTGCGGAAGGACGAAAGCCGGAGTGGGTGGTAAGGTACCAGAAACCTCCAACGAGGATGAGAACCAGAAGAAGTCTGCGAAAGGTCATAGTGATTTCTTGTCGGGCCCGGGATGCGCGGCGGACTGAGACGTGGGTTTGAGCTGGCGCGCAGATGAGGGCGCAACTCCGGCTTTCCTTATTGTATCGGCACAGATTCAGACTTCGGTGCTGCCATGGATTCAAACACCGGGAGCGGCGGGGAGTTCCGCTGGGTCCATGGAGATGGGTCCGCGGAGATTATTCAACGTTGCGCATCTCAGGTTGAGTTGACCAAAAACGAGATGGGCGCCGGGTGGGGGTCCGTCAGGACTCCGTTGGCTCGACGTAGAACATTTCGTTGGTGGGACGAAAGCCGCTGGATTCGTAGAGGCGGCGGCCTTCCTCCGTGGAATGGAGAGCGACGACACGGATGCCGCGGCGGCGAGCTTCGGCGAGGGCGAGATCGATGAGGTCGCTGGCGAGGCGGCGGCGGCGATGATCCGGTTCGACGTAGACGTTGAGGAGATAGCCGCGGGTTGTCGAACTCGGGTCAAGCGGATGCGGAGGCCAGTCAAGGACGAGCAGGCCGGCGCCGGCGACGACGGCTCCGTCGTCCTCGGTGAGCCAGCCGAGGTAGCGGCCGCTGGTGATGGCTTGGGCGACCCAGGGTTCGTGGGCCTGAGACATTAGCTGGAGGACCTGATCGTCGCGACGGCCGGCATCGACAAACATGCGGCGGCGATGGCGGGTGATGAGCGGAGCGTCGGCGGCGGTGGCCAGCCTCGTCTTCAGCATGATGAGCAGTATAGAACTTAGGATGTGAGCGTGACACTTGCCTTGAAGATCGATCGGAAACAGCTGCGCGCGGGGATGCGGGTGGCGGTGGCTGTGTCGGGGGGTGCGGATTCGGTGGGGCTGCTGCGGGCACTGGTGGGCTGTGCGCCGGAGATCGGGTTCGTGCTGGCGGTGGCGCATGTGCATCACGGGATTCGCGGCGGCGCGGCGGATGCGGATGCGGAGTTCGTCGCCGAGTTGGCGGAAGGGTTGGGGCTGGAGTTTTATTTACATCGGGCCGACACGCCGGGGGTTGCGCTGAAACAGAAGCAGACACTTGAAGAGGCGGGCCGGCATCTGCGCTACGCGTGGTTTCGCGCGCTCCTGGCGGAGGGCAAGGTGGATGCGGTGGGGACGGCGCATACCGTGGACGATCAGGCGGAGACGGTGCTGCACAGGCTGGTGCGGGGCGCCTGGACCGAGGGGTTGGGTGGGATTCATCCTGTGGTGAGCTGCGCGCGGGGTGTGATTATGCGGCCGTTTCTGGGAACGCGGCGTGGGGAGATTCGGGCTTGGCTCGATGAGATTGGGCAGGCTTGGCGAGAGGATGCGTCGAACGAGGATACGACACACACGCGGAATCGAATTCGGCATGAATTGCTGCCGCGGCTGGCGGAGTTCAATCCGCGGATTGCGGAGCAGTTTGCGCACATGGCGACGATTGCGCGGGATGAGGAGAGCTGGTGGGAGGCGGAACTGGCAAAGGTGCTGCCTTCGCTGGTGCTGCCAGGGCGTGCAGTGCGGGGTGGGGGACGGTCTGTTTCGACGCGACCGGGTGAGGGCAGCGTTGGGATGGAGCTGGAGCGATTGCGGGGGCTGGCTCCGGCGATGCGGCGGCGGGTGCTGCGAGCGGCGGCTGAGCAACTGGGGTGTGGGTTGAATTTCGAGCAGACGGAGCGGCTGATGGGAATGTGCGCGCCTGATTTTGGGCCGGGCGCGGCGGGGAAGGAGCAGCTGGCTGCGGAGTTGTGGGCAGAGCGGACGGCACGGGAGTTGCGGCTGGTGCGTTCGGCTACGCGCAGAGAGCATGTCGCGCCGGAACCGGTTGTGGTGATGATTCCGGGTGAGGGAACGGGGATGGGTGTGTCGTTGCGGCTGGCGCTGACTTCGGGTGCGAGGCCCGAAATTGCAGCTGCGATTTTACGGGCGCCGCGCGCGGGGGATCGCGTGCGGCTGCGCTATTCGCGGGGGGCGAAACCGCTGAAAGAGATTTTCTCGCGCATAAATGTCGATGCTGAGGCGCGGAGTACCTGGCCGGTTCTGGAGTGGGAGGGGCGGATTGTCTGGATGAAGGGCGCCGCTGTCGAGGCCGATATTCCGTTTGCGATTGAGTTACTGGAGTAGGCGGAGCTGCAAGATCAGCGCGTGCCCGGCTGCGGCCACTCGTCCACCACGACGCCGAGGTCATTGAGTATCTGCATGGTGGCTTCGACATTGCCGCGAATCTGGGCACGATTGGCGCGCGGGGCGAGAGGATCTTCTTCGACGGCAATAACGCGGCCGAAGGGCCAGGTATTTTCGGGTAGAGCGGCGAGGGCTTCGGGCAAATCGGAGAGACGGAGATCGAGGACGCGGCGACGGGCGGCGGCGGGGTGGAGGAGTTCGGCGCCAGGCATATTCGCTTGACCTTCCGTGAGGCCGACATCGGGAACCATTATGGCGAGGTTCACAGTTGAGGCGCCGACAATGAGGAAGGGATTCGTCCAGCTCTGGCGCGTGTGGATAGCGAGGTAGACGTTCTTCGAGGGCAGGGGGATGTTGGCGAGATCCTGGCGGTACTGATCGCGAGCGGCCGCAGCGGCGCGGGCTTTCTGCAGGGCCTGCTCCCTGGCGGTGGCAGCGGCTTCGAGAGAGGATGCGGGGTGTGGGGCGGAGCGTGAGCATCCGCTGAGGATGGCCAGCAGCAGGACGACGGCGGGACGCGCGAACGATCGGATGGAGTAATTCGAGTGCAAGGCGGGACTTCCATCTTGAGAATACAAGCGATGGTGGGCCTGCGCGGAGCTGATTTTGCGAGCGGACAAGACTGTCGTCATCTTCGCGGGGCGGCTGAGTCCTGGAAAATATTTCTCGGGGATGGGCCGAGGCTGTGATTTCATAGCATTCACACCAAACCTGCAATTTTCCCCGGAGAACATGCGCGACCGACTGGAACGGTATTTTGATTTTGCCGGGCTGAAGACTACCTGGAGGACGGAGATTTTCGCCGGGCTCACGACTTTTGTCACGATGGCTTACATCATCGTGGTGAACCCCTCGATCCTGGGCAAAGCGGGATTACCAGTTCCAGCGGTAACAGCGGCCACGTGCATTGCCGCCGCGTTCGGCAGCATTTTGATGGGGGTGATTGCGCGCTATCCTCTGGCGCTGGCGCCGGGCATGGGGCTGAACGCGTACTTCAGCTACATGGTTGTGATCAAAATGCACGTGCCGTGGCAGACGGCGTTGGGTGCGGTGTTTCTCTCGGGCGCCATTTTTTTGCTGCTGACGGCAACAGGCCTGCGGCAGGCGATTCTCGGGAGCATTCCGCATGAGCTGTACTCGTCGGTGGCCGGCGGGATTGGGCTGTTCATCGCGTTTATCGGATTTAAGAATGCGGGGATTGTGGTGGCCGATCCGGCAACGATGGTGACGCTGGGCAATCTGCGGCAGCCACAGACGTTCCTTGCGCTGCTGGGGGTGCTGCTGATGGCCGCGTTGCTGGCTTGGCGGGTGCGCGGAGCGATTCTGATTGGAGTGCTGACGATTACGCTGGCGGGGATTCCGTTTGGGCTGGTGCACTGGAATCCCGCACCCTACAGCATTTCGGCGATTACGCAGACGGCGTTTCGGCTGAATATCCCTGCTGCGCTGCACATTGGGCTGGTGGAGATTGTGTTTGTTTTCCTGTTTGTCGATTTGTTCGACAACCTGGGAACGCTGGTGGCGGTGACGAAGCATGCCGGGCTGCTGGGTCCGAACAATGAGATACCGCGACTGAGCCAAATTCTGTTTGCGGATGCGACGGCGACGGTAGCGGGATCGCTGGTGGGGACTTCTACGGTGACGAGCTATATCGAGTCGGCGGCGG
>CAZSWI010000314.1:2471-4396 GCA_964610635.1 uncultured Acidobacterium sp. | reverse complement strand
CTCCAGCCACATCACGCTCACCTCCGTTTACCTTTACGCCCCGCAATATGGTGACCAGAACAAGAATTCCATCGCCCTTCGCGGTACCTTCGTCGACCGCGCCCTCGCCGATCTCGCCCGCCTCCCAGGTGTGCAGTCTGTCGCCGTCACCAGCGAACGTCCCCTGGCAGGTGAAACCTGGATCGACGAAGTCGAACGTCCCGACCACCCTGTGCCGGCCGATCAAACGCCCGATGCCAATATTCGCTGGATCAGCCCCAGCTATGCATCCACTCTGCGCATTCCCATCGTGGCCGGCCGCGATCTCAATCCCGGCGACAGGAACCATCCCAATAACGCGCTCATCTCCCAACAGGCGGCGCGCCGCATCTGGCCTGGCGAAAACCCCATCGGCCGCATCTTCCATCTCGGCGATAAAACCGATTACACCGTCGTCGGTGTCCTCGCTGACGCCCGCATCAACGAGCTGAAGCACACCGCTAACATGATTTATTTCCCCTACTGGCAAAATCCCTGGTTTCGCGTGAACTTCCTGATCCGCAGCCCTCAGACCACCTCCGCTCTCGCCCTGTCCATCCGCCGCGTCATCTGGAACATCGATCCTCAGGTCGCCATTCCCACCCTCAAATCTCTCGACCAACAGGTCTCCGACTCCGTCGCCACCGAGCGCTTCCAGACCCTCCTGCTCTCGAGCTTCGGCGCCGCCGCACTCCTCCTCGCGTTGCTCGGAATTTACGGCGTCCTCGCCTACTCCGTCTCTCTCCGTCAGCAGGAATTCGGCATCCGCATCGCCCTCGGCTGCGATAAAACCGCCCTCATGACCCTGGTCGCCCGCCAGGCCGCCTTCCCCGTCGCCTTCGGCATCCTCGCCGGACTCGCCCTTGCCTTTGCCGCCACCCGCTATGTCAGCAGCCTGCTCTATCAGACCAGCGCCGCGGATCCCGCCGCCATCACCGCCAGCATCGCTCTCCTCGTCGTCGCCGCCCTGCTGGCCGCCCTCATCCCCGCCCGCAGAGCCGCCCAAACCGACCCCATGCAAGTCCTCCGCAACGAGTAAGCCATGGTAGAATGGGAGATGCCGTTGGTGGAAAGGTGGACTCTTCCGTGAGCCTCAATATCAAGAACAGCGAAACCCATGCGCTCGCGCGCGAACTGGCACAGATTACCGGGGAAAGCATCACCGAAGCCGTCACCGAAGCGGTCCGCGAGCGACTCGACCGCCTGCGCCAGAGAAGCAGAAAGGGCATCGCCGCTCAGTTGATGGCCATCGGGGCTGATTGCGCAGCTCGTCTGCCGGAATCGTTCCGCTCCATGAATACCGACGACCTGCTCTTCGACGAAAATGGCATGCCCAAATGATCGTGGACTCCTCAGCATTGGTTGCCATTCTTCGAGGTGAACCGGAAGCCGCCGCCTATACCGTCTTGATCGAAAATGAGGTTCCTCGAATATCCGCAGTCAACTTTGTCGAAGCGGCCGTCGTCATGGACAGTGTTCGAGATCCAATCGTCAGCCGTCGCTTCGACGACTTGATCCAACGAGGACGCATCGCCGTCGAACCGGTCACCGAAGGCCAGGCGCGCATTGCGCGTCAGGCCTATCGCGACTTCGGTAAAGGCAGCGGCCACCCTGCTCGGCTCAATCTGTGCGACTGCTTCGCCTATGCTCTGGCCAAAGAAACCGGGCAACCCCTTTTATTCAAAGGGAACGACTTTTCCTGCACCGACGTCGCATGCGCCCTCCCCTGACCGGCCTCGCAGCACAGCCGCGAAGGGGATTCCCCGTCCACTACTCCCTGCTCTCTATTGCCTACTCCCTATTGCCTATTCCCTGCACTTAAAATCCACTCTCAGCCTTCGCCCCTGCCCCGAGCTCTCCCGCGCCAGCTCAATCAGCCGCGTAGTCCGCCACGCCTGCTCCGGCTT
>CAZSWI010000314.1:0-2371 GCA_964610635.1 uncultured Acidobacterium sp. | reverse complement strand
TCGCAAATCCGCAGCTCCCCCCAGTCCGTCTCCGGCTCCTCCCCAAATCCCGGCGAATCGAAACCCATCCCCGCCTTCAGCTGATCCTCCTGCGGATCGAGCCCCCACTTCGTAAAACTCCCCTTCGTCCCATGCACCACATACCGCGGCCCCGTGGCGCACGCCGTCAGCGTCGCCCGCAGCAACACCGTCTTTGGCGGCTTCGCGTACTCCAGAAAAATGTCCCAGGCGTCGTCTACCGCCGCCGCCTCCCGCTCCACCCGCACGCTCGCGAAGATCGTCTCCGGCGCACCGAACAGCGTCAGCGCCTGATCGATCACGTGCGGCCCCAGATCGAACAGCGTCCCGCTCCCCTTCCCAGGCATCTCTCTCCACGCAAGCCGCGGCTGCTGTCGAAACCGGTCGTAGTGCGCCTCATAGCTCACCAGCCGTCCCAGCTCCCCGCTCGCGATCACCTGTTGCAGCGTCAGAAAATCCCCATCCCATCGCCGATTCTGATACGCCGTCACCAGCAGCTTCCGCTCCCGCGCCGTCTCGATTAGTTCCGCCGCCTCCGTCGATGTCAGCGTGAACGGCTTATCGACCACCACGTTCCGCTGCGCAAGCAGGCACTGCTTCGCCAGCTCGTAATGCGAATCGCTCGGCGTCGCAATCACCACCAGCTCGATGGCCGCATCCCCCAGCATCTCCTCCACCGACCGCGCCACCTTCACTCGCGGATAAGCATTCGCCGCCTCATCCCCGCGCCGCTGCACGACACAAGCCAGCTCCAGCCCCGGAGTCGCCTCCACCACAGCGGTGTGAAATATCCGCCCCGCCAACCCAAATCCCACCACGCCAACCCGTATCGGTTCTCGCATAGCAAAGAATTAGACATTTCCCTGACTCAAAACAGCAACCGCAATCACGCGCCCCGCTTTCTGAACCCTGAACGCTGAACACCCTGTACCCTGTACCCTGCCCCCTCTGCTGTACCCTGACTCCATGCTGCTCGAACTCCGAGCCGAAAACTACGCCGTCATCGACCACGCCATCGCCGGATTCGGCCCAGGCCTCAATCTCCTCACCGGCGAAACCGGCGCCGGCAAATCCATCCTCGTCGACGCCCTCGCCCTTCTCATGGGCCAGAAAGCCTCCACCGGCCTCATCCGTCATGGTGCCGACCGGGCCGTCCTCTCCTGCGTCTTCGAATCCACCCCCGGCGCCGAGCTCATCCTTGAAGCCAATGGCATCGATACCGACAGCGACGAAGTCATCCTCCGCCGCGAAATCCTCGCCGACGGCAAAGGCCGCGTCTACGTCAACAACCAGCCCGCCACCGTCGTCGTCCTCCGCGCCCTCGCCCCCGAGCTCGCCCTCGTCCACGCCCAATCCGAAACCGTCTCCGGCTTCGATCCCGCCCAGCAGCGCATCCTCCTCGACCGCTTCGCTGGCGCCTCTATCGACACCGCCCTCGCCGCCACCTCCGACGCCTACGCCCGCTGGCACGATATCCGCGACCGCCTCGCCGAATCAGAAAAAGACGAAACCGACCGCCTCCGTCTCGCCGATCTCTGGACCTTCCAGGCACGCGAAATCCGCGACGCCGCTCCCCTCCCCGGCGAAGATGAATCCCTCGAAACCGAGAAACGCGTCCTCGCCAACGCCGAAAAACTCCAGTCCTCAGCCGTCGCCGTCAACGACCTCCTCTACGAAGACGACCGCTCCGCCGAGACCGCGCTCCAGGCCGCGCAAAAGCACCTCGAAGAACTCGCCCGCTACGACCCCTCCTTCGCCGAACCGGCCCAGCAGATCGCCGCAGCCCGCGCCACCGTCGAGGACGTTGCCTCCACCGTCCGCGTCTATGCCGATCGCATCGACGCCTCTCCCGAACGCCTCGCCGAAATCGAAAACCGCCTCGCTCTCCTCGACCGCCTCAAGCGAAAATACGGTTCAACCAGTTCGACCCTCGAACATCGTTCGACCCTCGCCGCCGTCATCGCCGCCGGTGAAGAAGCCACGCGCAAATTGGCCGAAATCGAAAACCGCGACGAGATCCTCCAGTCCCTCCGCGCCGATCTCGGCAAAGCCGCGACGGCTTACATCTCAGCGGCTCGCGCCCTCACCACCGATCGCCTCGCCGCCGCAAAAAAACTGGAGAAGCTCGCCGAGTCCCAGATCAACGACCTCGCCATGAAGGCCCGCTTCTCCATCGCCGTCACGCCCACTGAAGACCCCGCCGCCTGGACCGCTCACGGCTGGGATCAGGTCGAGTGCCGCATCGCCACCAACCCCGGCGAGCCCATGCAGCCCCTCGATCGGATCGCCTCCGGCGGCGAAATGTCCCGCGTCCTCCTCGCCCTCAAAGTCAGCGTCGAAGAAGGAGCCAATC
>CAZSWI010000313.1:0-4415 GCA_964610635.1 uncultured Acidobacterium sp. | reverse complement strand
CCGGATGGCGGAATCGGCAGACGCAGCGGACTTAAAATCCGCAGGCCTTTACCGGTCGTGGGGGTTCAAGTCCCCCTCCGGGCACCAAAATCGATAATTGCGATGTGGCATGTGCCCGCCATGCGCGTGATGACTTCGCTCACCGCCAACTGCACATTACTCTTCGGGGTGGCGGCTGCAATGGTGGCCCACACCCACCCTTCGTTATCGATCGCACCCCGCAAAACGCCCCCCCGCACCCTGTACCCTGTCCTACATGCGGAATTCCCAACCCAACCGCGCCGAATTTCTCCGCCTCGCCCGCTCCCACTCGCTCGTCCCCCTCTACCGCACCCTCACCGCCGATCTCGAAACGCCTGTCTCGGCTTTCCTCCGCCTCGCCGCAGCCGAACCCGAATGCTTCCTCCTCGAATCTGTCGAAGGCGGAGAACATCTGGGCCGCTACACCTACATCGGAATCCGGCCCAGTCGCGGCATTGTCGCCTACGGCAGCGAAATCGAAATCACCGAGCACGGCACAACGCACAAAATTACGGGCGATGTCTTCGCCCTCCTCCGCGACGCCCTCAATGGGCATACCCCCGCTCGCATCCCCGGCCTTCCGCCTTTCACCGCCGGAGCCGTCGGCTTCCTCTCCTACGACGTCGTCCGCCAAATCGAGCGCCTGCCCAATCAAACCACCGACGACCTCCAGCTTCCCGACGCTTGTCTCATGTTCTTCGACGAGGTCCTCGCCTTCGACCACGTCAAAAAGGAGATCCTGCTCATCGTCACAGGCGATCTCCGCCGCCACCAACCGCAAAGCGCCTACGCCGACGCGCTCCGCCGCCTCGACCGTTTCGAAAAGCGCCTGGCTCAACCACTTCCGAAGCTCGCAACCCGCAAGCTCGATGGCAAACTCCGCATCAATCCTCGAACCCGCAAGTCCGCATTTCTCAAAGCGGTCGAAAAGGCCAAAGACTACATCGCCGCCGGCGACATCTTCCAGGTTGTTCTTTCCCAGCGCCTCGATCTCGAACCCGGCGTCGATCCTTTTTCCGTCTACCGCGCCCTCCGCATCGTTAATCCCTCTCCATATATGTATTTCCTCCGCTTCAAACGCAGAAAATCCGGCGGAAAATCTCCGAAAAGCTCCAGTAGCGAAGAGGCCACCCACATCGTCGGCTCGTCGCCCGAACTCCTGGTCCGCGTCGAAGGCCGCCGCATCGAATACCGCCCCATCGCCGGTACGCGTCCCCGCGCCGCCACCGAAGCGGCCGACCTCGAAGCCGAGCGCGAAATGCTTCACGACGAAAAAGAACGCGCCGAGCACGTCATGCTCGTCGACCTGGGCCGCAACGACGTCGGCCGCGTCAGCGAATATGGCACCGTGAAAGTTACAAATTTAATGCACGTCGAGCGCTACTCCCACGTCATGCACCTGGTCAGCAACATCGAAGGCCGGCTCAAGCCCGAACTCAGCGCCGTCGACGCGCTGCGCTCCTGTTTTCCCGCCGGCACGCTGAGCGGCGCGCCCAAAATTCGGGCCATGGAAATCATCGAGGAGATCGAGCCCACTCGCCGCGGCATCTACGGCGGCGCCGTCCTTTACGCCGACTACTCCGGCAACCTCACCAGCTGCATCGCCATTCGCACCCTCCTCGTCGAAGGCCGCAAAGGATACATCCAGGCGGGCGCCGGCATCGTAGCCGACTCCATCCCCGCAAACGAATATCTGGAGAGCCTCAACAAAGCGAAGGCAGTAGTCCGCGCTGTCGAGCGGGCCCGAGGTGGCTAAAGAGTCTATTTTGGTTTCGCGGATCCAACCGCGTCTCGCATCCGAAAATCAGTCGCAGCCTCACACGTCGAATAGCTCTTGAGTCTGGTCGCGTCGGACTTCGGATCTTCACGCATGAAGCGATAGCTCCGCATGGTGTAACAAGTCTGCCCTGGGCCGGGAACCTCGACTTTAAACTGCATCTGCGGCATGGTGATCGACAGCGCCTTCGTTTTGAGCGCCTCGATCGTCAGACTCGAGTTTTGTCCCCCACCCGCAACGATATTCGCCGGCGCCTGCAATGCAGTTGACGGTGTGGATACCTGGTCTTGCGCGAATGCCGCAGAACCAGCGGCCAAAAGAAGAGCGGAGACGAACAGCCTCATACGAGCACCTCCGATGCCCAAAAGCATAGCACCGCGCGCATCGAAAAGTCTGCGCCCACCCGCCCGCAAACACCCCCTTGTCCTGACCCGGAGCTACACTGAAGAAAGACGGTCTTCGTCCCATGGTTTTCGTTTTAGACAATTACGACTCCTTCACGTGGAACCTTGTCCAGTACATGGGCGAACTCGGCGCCGAAGTCGTCGTCCGCCGCAATGACGAACTCACTCCGCAAGAAGTCGAGTCCCTGGCCCCGGAACGCATCGTGCTATCGCCCGGCCCGTGCACGCCCCAGGAAGCCGGCATCTCGATCGAACTCATCCGTCACATGGCGGGCAAAGTCCCCATCCTGGGCGTCTGCCTTGGACATCAGGCGATTGGCGCAGCCTTCGGCGGTCACGTCATCCGAGCGCCAAAGCTCATGCATGGCAAGACCAGCGAAATCGACCACGATGGCCGCACCATCTTCGCGGGTCTTGCCACGCCCATGACCTGCACTCGCTACCACTCCCTTATCGTCGAAGAAGAAAGCCTGCCCGAGGAGCTCGAAATCTCGGCCCGCGCCCCCGACGGTATCATCATGGGCTTCCGCCATCGGCAACTTCCGGTCGAAGGCGTCCAGTTCCACCCGGAATCCGTCCTTACCAACGACGGCAAGCGTCTCATTGAGAACTTCCTGAATCTGCAATGAAGTTATTCGTCCCAATTCTGTCGCTCACTGCGGCTTGCCTTACCAGCGGTGCCGCCGCCCAGCAATCGAATCCTCCTGCCCCCGCTCCGCCCGCGGCTCAGAACCCTGCCACGCCCTCTCCGTCCGCGTCCCAGCCAACCGTCGCAAACACGCCGGTTGTAACCCAGCCGATCAATCAAGCCACCTCGTCTCCCTCCATCGCTACCGTCTCGCTCGAGGGCGTGTCGCTGTCCGGTTCGCTCTCTGTCGAAGAAGGTCATGCCGTAATCGGCAATAACGGAACCATCTCCGCCGCCGACAGGACCGCGCACGTCAGCCTCACCCGCGGCGGCTTCCTTAACGTGTGCGCCTCCACCAAAATTCATCTCTCCACCGACATCACGGTCTCTGGAGGCGGCCTCATGATCGCCATCGACCGTGGCGCACTCGAAGCCAGCTACCTTCCCGGCCAATATTCCGACGTTCTTCTTACCCCCGACCTGCGCATCCTCGTCTCCGGGCCTGGACAGGCCCATCTCAGCCTCCGGGTCAACAGCCAGGGCGACACCTGTGTAGACAATCACGGCGACAATGCTCCCTACGTCCTCGCCAGCAGTCTCTTTGAAGGCGGCGCCTATCGCATTCAGCCCAACCAGCGCGTTCTCTTCGAACACGGCAGCCTCCAGCAGGTTGTCGACAGCGAAAAGGAACCATGTGGGTGTCCGCCGCCTCCGCCCACTCCCGCTCCCACCTCGATCGCAAAGGTGGGCTTACCCGGCGGCACCCTCCATTCCAGCGATGAGTCGCCCACACCGCCCCCACCCGGCGCCACCACTGCTGCCGTTCAGAATCCATTCCCTCTCGCCGAGAGCGAGGGACTCCAACCATCCTCGCCACCCTCCGTCACACCGGCCCCTTCAGACGGACAACAGCACGCTCAGATCACAGCTCCCCTGGTTTACAACGGCGAGACCTCCCTGAGCGTTGGAATGCCGGCCTCTTCGCTCTCCGGTATCGTCCCCGCGACCAATCCGGCCTGCAGCGATCCCTTGTATCCCGGCGTGGTTTGTGACGCGGATGTTCAAACGAACAATTCTTCGGCGAAGATCGAACCATCGGAACCGGCGGCCGCAGTTGCCCCGCCGGCGACAGTACCCGACGAGGCCCCCAAGCCGAAGAAGAAATCCGGCTTCGCCCACTTTCTCCGCAAAATTTTCGGAGGGGGACAGTAGAGCCGCCCCTGGTCTGCGGCCACCTTTGGTCTGCGGCCGCCTGGGGTGCAAGCGGATCGGGAGGCGCCAGTCAGGGTTAAATTAATCTCCTGCGATAAAATCGAAATTGCCGGAGTATGTAACATGGCGGTCCCTTCCAGGGCCGCCACCCGCGGCCGCCCCAGGGTCCCAGCGGCACATTCCGCACTCATTTCTGCAAGGAGTTTTACCCTATGGCGATTCCCGCCACCCAGTTGCGCCCGGGCATGATCATCAAGCACAACAACGACCTCCACTCCGTCTTTTCCGTGGAGCACCGCACCCCCGGCAACCTGCGCGCCTTCATCCAGGCCAAATTGCGCAACCTCCGCACCGGCGGCATGTTCGAGCACCG
>CAZSWI010000312.1:0-4416 GCA_964610635.1 uncultured Acidobacterium sp. | reverse complement strand
AGCCGACGCGGGAGCTAATCCAGAATAATCGGCAGGTTATACGTAACCAAAGTTTTTCGGGCGTTTCTAGCTGGCGTCCACGGCGCAGCAGGGATCTGAAGGTGGACAGCGAGCGAAAACCTCCAGCCCCTCAATAGCTGTAAAACCCCCGCCCCGACTTCCGCCCCAGCCAGCCCGCGTCCACCATCCGCACCAGGAGCGGGCATGGCCGGTACTTCGGATCGCCCAGCCCCTCATGCAGTACGCGCATGATGTCCAGGCATACATCGAGGCCGATGAAATCGGCCAGCGTCAGCGGCCCCATCGGATGCGCCATTCCCAGCCGGAAGACCTCATCCACCGCCGCCGGAGTCGCCACGCCCTCCATCACGGCGAACATGGCCTCATTCAGCAGCGGCATCAGGACGCGGTTCGAGACGAACCCGGGCGCGTCGTTCACCTCCACCGCTGTCTTGCCCAGCTTTTCGGCCAGCGTCGCCACGGTCTCGTAGGTTTCCTGCGACGTTTGCAGGCCGCGGATCACCTCCACCAGCTTCATTACCGGCACAGGATTGAAGAAGTGCATTCCGATCACGCGGTCTGGGCGGGTGGTCTGCGCGGCAAGCTTTGTGATTGATATCGATGACGTGTTCGAGGCGAGGATGACCTCGGGACGGACGATGGAATCGAGCTCCTGAAAAATCTGCCGCTTTACTTCGAATCGCTCCGTCGCGGCCTCGATCACAAAATCGGCCTCGGCCAGAGATTGGCGATCCAGCGTGCCGTCGATACGACGCAACGTCTCGTCCACGTCATCCGGAGTAATCTTGCCCTTCTCGGCCTCGCGACCCAGGTTTTTCCGGATCGTCTCGATGCCCCGATCCAGAAATCGCCGCTCCACCTCGCAGAGCAGCACTCGCAGCCCGCTTCGCGCAAATACATGAGCAATGCCGTTGCCCATGGTGCCTGCGCCGATCACGCCGACCAATTTTATTTCATTCATAAAGGCCCTGATCTATTTGCGGTTGCAAGCCCAGTTTTTCATTTCCCGCAGCTTCACTGCGCCGCCTTCGGTAATGATCTGCCGAATACCACCAGTCCAAAACACACGGCAAACACGACGTAGAGGATAGCGGTCACCCAGAGCACGGCCACATGATATCCCGCAGGTAAAGCCCTCAGCAGATTTGCCCCCATAACGAAGAAGTGAACAAAATTGCCCATGGAAACAGGGCGGCTGTAGATGCCCCCGATGAGGTTGTCCTTCGCCATCCAGTTGAGGGCAGCAAATCCGAGGTAGAGCGCCCCCAGCGCCTGAACCGCGAGCACCAGGAGAAACGGCGCCTGGCTTCCGGTCCAGATCAGGACTTCGCGGGGCGCGAACGTCATCAGAACCCCGAGCACCAGCATAACTGCCGCACTCGAAATCATCAGCGACCGGGTCCACATTTTGGTTATCGCTCTCTCTTTTGCACCAGGAGAAAGGCTACCCCACCTGCACCAGCAGACACGTCACGTTATCGCGCCCGCCTGCCTCATTGGCCGCGTCGATCAGGCTCTGCGCTGTGCGCTCAAGGTGATCGCCCGCCCCCAGAATGCGTGCGATCGCCGCGTCATTGACCTCGCGCGTCAGCCCATCGGAGCAAAGAAGGAAAACGTCCCCCGCCTCAATCTCGACCTCCACCTGATCCTCGGTCACGGATGGCTGCGTCCCGATCGCCCGCGTGATTACGCTGCGAAACGGCGATCGCTCCGCCTCTTCCGGCGTCATCGTGCCCAGGCGCATCTGCTCATCCACCAGCGAGTGGTCGTGGGTGATGCGGGACAGCTTGCCCCCGCGATACAGATAGCACCGGCTGTCCCCGGCATGTGCGACCAGCGCAGGGCCCGGCCCGGAGCCCGTCCCGGAACCGGAGCCCAATTCCGGATCCAGCAACAGAGCCACCAAGGTCGTCCCCATCCCATAAAGACCGGGCTCACGCTGCGACCTCTCCTGCACGGCCGCGTTGGCCTCGGCGATCGCCTCATGCAGGCGCTCGCGCGCCGATGTCCCATCGCCGGCTGTCATCCGCCGCAGCACGGTATCGACCGTCATGTGGCTGGCGACTTCGCCGCCCGCCGCACCACCCATGCCGTCGCACACGACGTAGATCCCGTGCTCCGATCGATATCCAAATGCGTCTTCGTTGCTGTTGCGCACCCGCCCGGTGCTGGTCAGAGCCGCTGCCTTCGTCGTCATCATTACGTGGGAAACCGAACCAAACTCACGATACACGAACGACCCCCTCCGCTTCGCAAAACAGCCGCAGCAAGGGTATCAGCAGGCCGATGAATCGCTGACGGCTTTACAGCCAGCAGCCTCATCGCCGGCCGTATTACCGCTCGCCTTGCGCTGGCCTTTCACTCACTGTTGCCCGTTGCCTTTTGCCCGTATCGAGCATCACCGTATCCCCCAACCCCGTCTTCTACAATCAGTTTGAGGAACCACATATCATGCCGCGGAAGCCGCTCATCGTCGCCAACTGGAAAATGTACAAGACTCCGGCCCAGGCCCAGGAGTTCATGAAGAACTTCCTGCCCCTCGTGGCCAATCACGACCGCGACGAGATCGTGGTCTGCCCCTCCTTCACCTCCATCTCTGTCGTCATCGCGGCGGTCACCGGCTCCGGAGTAGCGATCGGCGCGCAGAACATGCACTTCGCCGACGAGGGCGCCTATACCGGCGAGACCTCGCCCCTTATGCTGAAGGCCATCGGCGCCACCCACGTGATTCTCGGACACTCCGAGCGCCGCCAGTACTTCGGCGAGACCGACGAGCTGATCAACAAAAAGCTCAAGTCCGCGCTCCAGCACCAGCTCATCCCCATCGTCTGCGTGGGAGAAGTCCTGGCCGAGCGGGAAGCGGGCAAAACCAATGAAGTGCTCACCCGCCAGACGTGCGACTGCCTGGTCGGTATCACCACCGGCCTGAACGCGAGCGAAGCCAGCCCCATCGTTATCGCCTACGAGCCGGTCTGGGCCATCGGTACCGGCAAGACCGCGACGCCCGAGATGGCCTCCGAAGCCCACGCGCTCATCCGCGGTGAAGCAGCAAAGCTTCTGGGACGAGAAACCGCTGAGAATCTCCGCATTCTTTACGGCGGCAGCGTCAAACCCGACAACGCCACCTCATTGATGAACGAACCCGACATCGACGGAGCCCTGGTAGGCGGAGCCAGCCTTGATCCACAGAGCTTCGCGAAGATTGTGAATTACTAACCGTTGAAAAGCTCAAGGGAACTCAATGAGCTCATAGATATCGTCGTTCGTAAGAACCATGCGTCTTCCGGCCGGTGGGATCAAGGGCGGGTCGAGATTGAGTGGCCGCGGTAGGCGCGCCCCGGTCCGTTCACTAACTCCGGCCTTAATCTCGTCGGGCCTTGCCGAGCGACCGGGCGGAATGGCTTCGGGCTTCATACCTGACTATCGTAGTCTATTGGAAACAGACTAATACCTGACGGCGAGCATCTGAACTGACTTGGACTGCTAATCCCTAAACCCTGATCCCTATTCCCTCACGCTAATGAACGAACCTGCCACCATCCGCGAAATTCTCGACAACGCTCGCACCATCGCAGTCGTCGGTCTCACCAACCGGGAAGGCCGCGCCAGCTACGGCGTCTCGCGCTTTATGCAGAGCCAGGGCTACCGCATCATCCCCGTGAACCCACAAATCGACAGCGCCCTCGGCGAGAAAGCGTACGCCGATCTCGATGCCGCCTTCGCGGCGAATCCGGAAATCGACCTCGTCAACGTCTTCCGTGCTCCCGAACACGTTCCCGACATCGTGAAAGACGTCATCCGCCTCAAGATTCGCTACCTGTGGCTGCAGGAAGGCGTGGTCCACGACGAAGCGGCGGGCTGGGCAGAAGCTGCTGGCATCAAAGTCGTGCAGGACCACTGCATCCTGAAGGAACGCATGGCCGCCGGGTGGAAATCGCACCTGCCATCCTGAGAAGCCAACGAGAAGGGCTTCGTGTTTTCTCACTTTGTAAGCGGCCTACACCCCCAGGCCCTTCGCCTTCACATTCTTGCGAATAAAACGCACCACCGAGTCCAGCGAAGTCCCCGGCCCAAAGATCGCCGCCACGCCTTGCCCCTTCAGCGCCTCGGCATCCTGCTCCGGAATCGTCCCGCCCAGCACCACCAGAATGTCTCCCGCGCCTTGCTCGCGCAGCATCGCCGTCACTCGGGGCACGATGGCGTTGTGGGCCCCGGACAGGATGCTCAGTCCGACGCAGTCCACATCTTCCTGGATCGCCGCATTCACGATCATCTCCGGCGTCTGCCGTAAGCCGGTATAGATCACTTCCATCCCCGCATCGCGCAGCGCGCGCGCAATCACCTTCGCGCCGCGGTCATGGCCGTCGAGGCCCGGCTTCGCCACCAGCACGCGTA
>CAZSWI010000311.1:0-4422 GCA_964610635.1 uncultured Acidobacterium sp. | reverse complement strand
CGAGCTCTCTCATGTAACAGCGTTAGTTACGCATTACGCGCTCGCCCATCCTGAAATCCACCTCGAACTCCACTCCGCCACCCACGCGCTGCTCACCGCGCCACCCGTCCGCGAACCCTCCGAGCGCATTTACCAGATCTTCGGCCGCGATACCCTCGATCAGCTCCTTCCCATCGCCGCCGAACGCCGCTTCGATCATTCCGGCATCCCAGAGCCCCCTCCCTGGCGCCGCGATCAGGACTACACCCCTCCCGATCCAGGCTTCCTCCGCGTCAGCGGATTTGTCTCACGCCCCGCGCTCCAGAAGCTCAACCGCAATTCGATTTACGTCTTTGTCAATCAGCGCCTTATCCGCGATCGCCTCGTCATCCACGCCATCGTCGAGGCCTATCGCAACATCATTCCGCCCACCTCGTTCCCCGTTATCCTTCTCTTCCTCGAAATGCCGCCGCATGAAGTCGACGTCAACGTCCATCCCGCCAAAACCGAAGTCCGCTTCCGCCAGCAATCCCTCATCCACGACTTCGTACGCGAAAGCATCCGCATTACGCTGATCAAAGCCCGCCCCGCCGCCAGCTTCCTCGAGGCTCTCACTGACACCCCGCGCGCCTCGTCCTCTCTCGTGCTCGACACCGCCCTCGAAGAAAATTCCGCGCCCGAATCCGACGCTCCACCCTCCACCCAAAGCGCGGCTCCCTTTACCCTCGCCCCACCCCAACTCCGCCCCGAGGAAGTACACCTCCCCTTCGCGCTCCCCGCTCCTGTCATCCTGCGCGAAGCGAAAGCCTGGCCTGAGCGAGTCGGCGAAGCCGGCGAGTCGAATGGCGACCTCGCGGTTTCTTTCCCGGCCCCTCCCGCTATACCCACCACCAACGGCCATGCCTGCGGCGCACCCACCTTGCCTGAAGGCGGCGAGCCAGCCCCGACCCTCCACTCCCTCGCCTCCCTCAAACCCCTTGGCCAGCTCCGCGAATCCTTCATCCTCGCCACCAATGACGAGGGGCTCTGGATCATCGATCAGCACGTCGCCCACGAGCGTGTCCTCTTCGAAAAGCTCCTCCGCGAGCGCCAGACCGAACGCGTCGAGCGTCAGCGCCTCCTCATGCCCATGCTCATCGACCTCCTCCCCCAGCAGATGGTCGTCTTCACCACGCTCGCAGAGGATCTCGAAGAGAACGGCTGCGAGGCCGAACCCTTCGGCCCCCACACCATAGCTGTCAAAGCCGCACCTTCCGGCCTCAGCGGCTCCGAACTTGAGCGCATGATCCTTGAAGTCCTCGAGCAGCCCGGCGCTTCGGCCCAGTCCGACAACCTCGAAGCCGCCCGTACCCGCATCGCCGCTTCCATCGCCTGCCACGCCGCCATCAAGGTCAACATGCCCCTCGATCCAGCTCGCATGGAATGGCTCCTCTCGGAGCTTGCCAAAACCGATCACCCCACCAGCTGCCCTCACGGCCGTCCCATTGCATTACGATATTCATGGAAAGACATTCAGCGCGCATTCCAGCGCATTTAGAGTTCTTGTAACAGGGCACGAGTTTTCAATCGTGCCGTAACCGCTGCAAGATGACCGGGCTTTAGCCCCTGAAGCTTCTTACCGATAACCGTCAATCTGCTGTCAAAGCGGGCCCATTTTGAATCAGCAACAGTTACAAATCGCGCGCGCCGCGCTGTGGCATCAGACCGCCAATCCGCCCCCCGCTGCCCCGTTGCTGACCCTCGACGATGCTTCCTCCTGGCTCGACGAAATCGGCCTCTGCCTCTTTCTCCCCCGCCACACTCAGCTTCCCGCGCCTGCCCCATCCCTCGCCGAAGCCACCATGGGCGCCCCCGCCATCACCCCGCCCGCACCCGCCATCGCCAAGGCCACCGAACTTGCCTCCCGCCTCATTCAGGCGGACCGCGCCGTCCCCCTCAATCTCCTTGGCGTCGTCTCCGAGCAGCCCGACTTCCTCGTCACTCCCGACGTTCTTCCCTGGGTCGCCTCCGTCCGCGGCGACCGGCAGTGGAAAGCCGCACCCGCAGGACGCTCAGCCCCCATCGTCCTGCGCACCTGGGAAGCCCTCGACAAGGACGGCGGCAAAACCGCCATCGAACTCACCGAAATCCTCGGCCGCGAGCTCACCGAAGCCGCCGTCCTCCGCGCTCTCATCGAGCTCTGGACCAACCTCCGTGCCGTTCCCGCCTACACTCCCGGCCAGCCCACCCGCTGGAGCCTCCTCAAAAATCGTTACCCCGCCCAGCTCGCCACCGGCGCCAACACCGCGCAAACCACCGCCCTCTCCGCGCTCCTCTCCATCTATCTCCGCGCCGCCATCGCCGCCAGCGCCGAAGAGGCGGAAATCTTCCTCTCCCCTCTCACCGCCCGCTCCCGCATCCGCGAAGTCATCCACGGCATGACCGCCGCGCGCCAGCTAAGAACGATGTCGGTTGGCACGCAAACGCTCCTCTTCGTCGAAGGCTCTCTCCCCGAATCCGCAACCGAGCCCGAGCCTGAACCGCAAACCCAATCGGCACCGCTTCAACCCGCCGCACCCGTCGGCCTCCCATCCCGCAAAGAACCCCGTCCCACAAAATGGGAGCTGCCCCCTGACCCGCCCCAGGCACAACGGTCACCGCCCCGCCGCGAATTCGTGAAGCGCCCCGCCGCGAACTTCGGCCAGCGTCGCGACTCCGGCCCAAAGCGCGCGTGGCAGCCGGGCCCCAAAAAGCCCCCAACCCGTTTCGCCCCTGAAGGAGGAACGCCTGGACGCCAGGCCCCTGGAAGCGAGAAGCGTCCCCGCGAGCAGCGCCCAGCTGCGACAGATCGCCGCAAACCGTTCCCTGATCGGCCACACTCGGATCGCGGCCGGCCGGCAGGGAAGCCCGCCTTCTCAGTTAAACCGGGCCAGCGCTCCGCACGCGCCAACGCACGTCCTGACGCGAGTCGCAGCCAGAAACCCTGGCAGCGCCGTCCAGGCCAGAATTTGCGCGGCGGCGACTTTCCCAAAAGACCCCGCGAACCCCGCCCCGAGCGCCCTGCGGTTGCGAATCGCCTACCCCGCGACAATCGTCCTCCGGCCAAACCACGCTGGCGCGACCAGAAATCCGCGCCGCCTCAATCTCGTCAAAATCGTCCCGGGCCTGATCGGCGTCCGCCAGCCCAGCGTCCGCCAGCCCAGGGTCCGGAAGGCAGCGACAATCGCCCCCAGCGCCCCGGCGGCTCTCAGCCATCCGATCGCTCTCGCCGTGACAATCGTCCGCGCACCGAAATCCGACGCACCGCTCCCGGCAAACGATTCGGCGCAAAGTCGCGATTCACTCGTCCGTCTGCCCCGTCACAAGGTGCCCCCAGTAACTCACGGCCCGCGAAACCCCGCTTCTCAAGCCCCTCTCGTCCATCGCAATCCGGCAAATTCCCGGAGCGGCGTCCCAATCGGCCGCCCGTCCGACCCGGCGCTCGATTCAGCCGCCCCGGCAAACCTTTCAAAAAATCTTTTCGCAAATCGGACCCCGGCGAACGAAATCCGCGCAAGAATCGTAGTCAGGAAGAAAACCCCGAATGACACGCGGCCCCATCATCGCCATTGACGGCCCCGCTGGCGCCGGCAAGAGCACCGTCGCCCGGCATCTCGCCCAACACTTCGGCCTTCTCAATCTCGAAACCGGCGCCATGTATCGCGCCTTCGCCCTGAAAGCGATCCTCTCCGACCACGACTTCGACGATGCATTCTCTCTCGAGCGTCTCGCCCGTGACACCGATATCCGCCTCGAAGCCGACCGTCACGGCAATCGTGTCTTTCTCGACGGCACCGACGTCACCGAACGCATCCGCGATTCCGACGTTACCCAGGGAGCCTCGCGCGTCAGCGTTCATCCCCACATTCGCGCATGGATGGTCGACCTCCAGCGCGACCTCGGCCGCCCCGGCGGCGTGGTCATGGAAGGCCGCGACATCGGCACCGTCGTCTTTCCCGACGCCGACGTTAAAGTCTTTCTCGACGCCTCTCCTGAAGCCCGCAGTCAGCGCCGCTACGAACAAAATTCCGGCGTCAAGGACCGCGCTTCCAACTCAGGCTACGAGCAGAATGCCGGCGCGCGCGAACATAACGCCCTCTTGCCCGAGTCCGGCCCCAGCCACTCTGCTGTCTTTCTGGAACTCCGCGAACGCGATGAGCGCGACCGCAACCGCGCTAACTCGCCGCTCCACCCTGCTCCCGACGCCATCCTCATTGACTCCACCTCCCTGACCCTCGACCAGGTCCTTACCCAAATCGAAGACCTCGTCCGCCCCCTCTTCACCCGTCCCGCTCCCGCCGAAAAAGTCGGATAAATCCGTTGCGTTTCCGATTATGCACTTGAAGCCATAATGCACTCTGCGCCATAATCACGGTGTGGCGTGGGAAGTCGAGTTCACCGACGAATTCGGCAACTGGTGGGATG
>CAZSWI010000310.1:0-4433 GCA_964610635.1 uncultured Acidobacterium sp. | reverse complement strand
GCGCTTATAGGAACACCGGGGAACAGTTATTGTGACCTTATCGTGCCCGCGAGGCTCTGGAGCAGAGGATCTCGCGCAATCGGAATTTGGCGGGTTCGAGATGGTTGGAGTTGAATCGTCTGGAGCCGCAAGGGATTACGCCGTTTGAAGTACGACTGCGAAACAGCAGCCACGATCTGAGGGTTCGAAGGAAAGGTCTCCACCGAAACTTTTCATCAGGGCACGAGAGACATACAGTCCCAGACCAGTTGCTTTCGCGTCGCGCTGAAAGGCGCGGAACAGCATTTGTGGATCAGAGATGCCCGGTCCCGTATCTTCCATGCGGATGACGACCGACCCGGAATGGCGAAGCGCACTAATCCTGATTCGTCGTTCGGCAGAAGCTTTCAAAGCCTGTCGGCTGTTCTTAACGAGATTGAGGAAAACCTGAACCAAACCGTACCGGTCTGCCCACACCGAAGGCGGGAGGTCGGTCACCGCCCAATCAAGCTCGATTCCCGAGTTGCGACAGATCGATTCAATCAGCAGACGTATCTCGTCCATCAAAGGCGAGAGTTCCACGACCTGGCGCTGCTGTTCGGGATCGTTGGACAGCTCGAGGGCAGACAATTTCTCCAGTCCATGGATCAGAGTACCCAGCGCATCAAAATCCTCATTTTGATTAAGGTTCGGCACGCGGGCGAGGTTTTGGTGCAGAACCAGTGCTGCTCCTGCCATGTTTCTGATTTCGTGCGAGACCGCACTCATCAGGATTCTGGCATTCTTCAGCAGGTAATCAAGGCTCAGATCTTCTCTGCTGCACAGTTCGTCGGAGAGATCCACGATAATCGCAGCGAGACGATTCCCGGAGTCCGAGCGGTAGGTGGAAAACCAGGCTCCCGCAAGGAAAGCTTCCCCGTCGGCACGTTGCGCTCGACACTGAAGAGCGGTGCGATAGAGACGCGACTGACCGTATCGCAAAGCTGAGGAAAGAGCCGGGATAAAGTTGTCGATCCGCCGGCCCCGCAGATCGGTACCTGTAGTGCCAAACAGCTCTTGTGCCGCTTCGTTGGCGAGCAGGATTTCGCCGGAGGAGCCGACGGTGAGAATCGCGGCAGGACTGCTGGCCACCAGCGTCCGAAGCTGTTCCTCTGCCTCTCGGCGCTGCTGAACCTGGTGTTCGACCTCATCCAGATGAGTCAGGACCATACGTCGATTGCGCAGAAGCTCGAAGACGAATAACCCGGTGCCCGAGAAACCGAGCCAGGAGAAGATAAGCCGCGGAATCGCACTATCGAGAGGAAGGTTGCTGAATGCCTCCTGCAGCACAGCGAAACCGGCGGCAACAACAACGATCTGCCATCTTCGAAAAATACCGCTCACCAGCATCACTGGAAAGAGGTAAAGGAAGCCAATCGAGATATAGGGTCTTGTGTACCAGTCCACGGCGACAATGAGCGACGTGAGGACTGCCGCGATGGCGATCAGAGTCCATCGGTTGGAGCGAGAATCAATTGCGAGTATATCCATAGACAGTGCCTTGGTTGCGGGAGGTGGAAATGGCCTGAGAAACCGTCTGCCATGCGCTTTCAACGCAATGGTAGCCGGGATCCGACAAAATTAATCGATTATCGGCACGACCAGCTCCTGTCCTCGCCCGGCCGATCGGTCACTTCTTGTATCGAAAGATAGGACGGCGTACAGCCGAGCAGGATGACTTCGTAATTTAAGGCCTTAGACTGTATACATCGTCGAGATTTCCGCAGTGAGCGATAAAGCGATCACCCCAATTCGTCTTATGGTCGTTGACGATCACGGCTTGTTCCGTGAGGGTATTGTTCGTCTGTTGGCGGCGGAGCCAGATTTCCAGGTCGTCGCAAAATGCTCTCACCTCCCTGAAGCGATAAAGGTGCTGGAACGAGAACCCATCGATCTGGTGCTGTTGGATTTCGATCTGGAAACCGAGTCGGGCTCGCGGCTGCTTGAAGAAATTCGGCACAGAGGACTGCAAAGCCGCATCCTGATGGTGACGGCCGGTATGAGCAGCGCCAGCATGCTCGATATTCTGCATCGCGGCGCTACCGGGATTTTCCTCAAGTACAGCGACCCTTCGCAATTGGTTCAGGCGATACGAACGGTGATGGAAGGCAGGATGTGGCTTGACCCGCGCGCTGTCAAACCGATCGTTGATGGCGCAGTGCGCAGCGGCTCCCCCGAAACCTCCCACTCCTCGTTGACGAGCCGCGAAAAGGATGTGCTTAGAGGTGTTCTGGAAGGTCGCAGCAACAAGATAATTGCCGATACACTTCACCTTTCCGAGAGCTCAGTCAAGGCAGTGCTCCAGAATCTCTTTACCAAAACGGGAGTGCGTACCCGCAGTCAGCTGGTTCGCATCGCGCTTGAAGAACACTCGCACGACTGGCTGGCCGACGACGCGAAAACCGCATGAAGCCGGCCTTCCGGAGAGAATCTCTCTTCGATACGCGATGCAATTGAATTTGGCGACGAGCTGCGAGGTCAGTTCTCAAACTCCATTTCCGCCTGGGGCAGGATCTCTGCCTCCCGCGCGACCCACACGTAAAGAGTAGGCAGCAGGAAAATACTCATGAGCAGATCAGTGACCAGCCCGCCCACGATGACGATGGCAAACGGCCGCTGCGAGTCCGACCCGATCCCGTGCGACATTGCCGCGGGCAGCAGGCCCAGTGTGGCTACGAGCATGGTCATCATGATGGGGCGCAGGCGCAGCACCGCGCCCTCCACAGCCGCCTCGGCTGCCGGTTTCCCCAGCGCCCGCAGCTGGTTGATGTATTCCAGCATGATGACCCCGGTCTGCACCGAAACCCCGAACAGCGCAAGAAAGCCAACATCGGCTGAGACACTGAAATTGGTGTGGGTGAACAGGAGCGCCAGCAGGCCACCGACCCGGGCCATGGCTACGTTGACCATGATCAGCAGAGCCCACTTGAACGATCTGTACATGGTGTAGAGGACGACGAAGATCAACAGAATCGTAAGCGGGACGATGATGAGCATGCGCGCTTCAGCGTGGACTTCGTTCTGATATTCGCCCTCCCAGGCAATATGGTAGCCGCGCGGGAGTTGCACCTGCGCGGTGACCTTTTGGATGGCTTCACGCACCGCGTCACCGAGCGCGCGGCCGCGGACGCTGTACTTGATGGCGACGTAGCGCTGATTGTTTTCGCGATAGATTTCCGAGCCCTCGTCGGCTTCGCGAATCGTGGAGAGCTGCGCCAGGGACACCCGCTCTCCGGAGGAGGAGAGCAGACGAATATTCTGAATGGCTTCACGCGTATCGCGGTACTGCGGCAGATACCGCAGGGTGAGGTTATAGACTTCTTCGCCCTTCAGCACCTGCGTGAGTGCGTTGCCGCCGACGGCCGTCTGAATGGCATCCTGGACATCGGCCACGTTGACGCCCCAGCGCGCCGCCTTCGTGCGGTCCACCTCGACGTCGAGGTCGGGCTGGCCGGTGACCTGGAAGACGCCGATATCCGCGATGCCGGGTACCCGGCTCATGATGGATTCAACCTGGTTAGCCTTGTCTTCCAGAAGATGGAGATCGCTGCCATAGACTTTGGTGGCAAGCTCGCCCTTCACGCCGCTGACCGCCTCCTCCATGTTGTCTTCGATGGGCTGGGAAAAGCCCCAGATTACTCCGGGAAAAGCCTTGTTGAGCTGGTCGCTCATGGCCGCGATCACGTTGTCCTTATCCTGGTCAAAGACGGGCCGCCACTCCTCTTTCGGCTTCAGCCCGACGAAGTATTCGGTGTTGAAGAAGCCGGTGTGGTCGGTCCCATCGTCGGGCCGCCCGGTCTGGCTGGTACACTCTGTCGCTTCGGGGAAGGAGCAGAGAATAGTCCGTGCGCGGTTGGCGATCGCAATGCTCGCGTCGGGACCGACGCTCTGATCCAGTGTGCCGCGAACCCACAGCGCGCCTTCGTCCAGGTGGGGCAGGAATTCCGAGCCGATCACGCCGCTGAAGGCTAGAAAGATCACCAGGATGAAGGCGACGACGCCGATGCCCACAGTGAGGTAGCGATGCTCGATCGCCCGTTGGACGCCCTTGCGATAGCGGGTGCGCAGAAACTCCATGACCGGGTTTTCCCACTCCTTCGCACCCTTGCGGAAAAACAGACTGGCGAGCACGGGGGCAAGGATCATAGAAAAAATGAGAGCGCCGAGCAGGGCGAACGCGACGGTCCATGCCATGGGCCGAAAGAGTCGGCCTTCCACCGACTCCAGCGTGAAGATGGGCAGATAGGCTGTGATGATGATTCCGATTGCGTAGAAGACCGGCCGCTGCACCTCATGCGCCGCTTCAGCAATGCGCACCTGGACGGGGCGGCCGGTATCGTCCTTGCGGTGGAGGTGCCGCACGATGTTTTCCACCATCACCACCGCACCGTCCACCACCATGCCGAAATCCAGGG
>CAZSWI010000309.1:0-4436 GCA_964610635.1 uncultured Acidobacterium sp. | reverse complement strand
CGCGCAAAGCCCAGGAGACAGCCGCCGCCCTCGCCGCCGGCCTCCCCGATCCCCACCTCAAACGCAAAAATCCTGTCTGCCCCTTTGACACCTACTGGTGCGACGGCCCCAAACATTCCCACAAATGCGCCTACTGCGCCGGCGAGATGAAGATGGACCCCTCCGATCCCCTCTACCCAGGCGACCAGGTCATCGCCAGCCTCAAAGCCTGCGCAGATCCCAGGACACAACGGAAGCCAACAAAATCATGCGCGCGCGCCGGCCGCTCTCATGAACCCGGAGGGGATATCAAACTCGATAACACCGCTAACTCCAGGCACACCAGCGTCCTGCGCAGACACACATACCCCGGGGGGAGGAGCCTCACCGCCCCTGCCCCCGCATGCGCCATCACCGTCAAAGCGGTTGAACCGGACCTATTTCCCCCTGTAAGTGTCCGGACTGCCCAGACCGCTGCAGAAATCCCAGCCAGGAACCGCAAAAGACCCAATATACGGGCCGCACGTACCGTAGCTGATATCGTTGAAATCCTCGCTCCGCGCACGGTACAGCCTGGTCAGTTCCTCGTCAGAGGATTTGGAGAATCTGCCTGCCGCGTTGACTATTCCCGCCCATATAGGCGAGGAAACGCTCGTGCCGCCTACAATCAACCAGCACGGTGTGGCATCGCAGTACGTCTCGTTGTTGAAATCCGGAATCACGAAGTTGTCCAGTACCCAGACCCCCGTGTTGGGGTTGGCCACCGCGGCAACATCGGGCGTCGCCCGCTGGCTGCCCACGATATTCTGGATGCCGTCCTGGAAAGCCGGCCGGGATTCATAAGCGCTCGGCCCACCCCCTGCGTCCTGCCACGTATTCTCCAGTTCGAAGTTCCCCACATACGGGTTCGTCGTGAGCGTCGTGCCGCCCACCGAAACTACGTTGGGAGATACGCTGGGATAGATTGGCCCCGGCGAATCGCCCGCCGATGCAAAGTAAACCACCCCGCGGGTTGTGAAAACCGGGTCGTACGCCGTTTCCCCAGACCACTCGCCGCCGCCCCAGCTATTCGATACCTCTCCGCCACCTTCCCTCGCCACAAGTTTGCTGGCGACGGTTTCGGCACACATTAAGTCGGCATAGCTTTCGGATTGAGCTTCCACCAGGTACAGTTTGGCCCAGGGCGCCATCGAGTGAGAGTACTCGATATCCAGCGACTCCTCGACCTCCCAACCTCCGGTCGGGTCGACTGCGGGTTCGCTGGCGGGCCCGGTGCAGGAGCCGACTGTATTGCCCCCCAGCGGCGCATAGACCACCTTGAAGCTGTGCGGGTTGATGGCCGCTACTCCGAACTGCGTGGAGAAGCTCTGCAGATCCGTAAATGCGTTGGGATCGTCATAGGCGTCCACAACGGCGATAGCCCTCGAACCTCCCAGCGGATTCTGGGTGACGACATTCTCATTGCAGCCCCCTACCGGCGTTACCAGGTTGTAAATACAGGCCAGCGAGGCGGGATCTTCGTAGAAGTATCCGGAGTAAGGAGGACCGGCCGTCTGCGGCTCCCCATTAAATTCTCCCGGAAAAGTCAGAATTCGTACGTTGGTGTGGGCCAGCACGCCAGTATCGGCAGGCTTGGCAACGCTGGAAGCGGGAATGGTTACGCTGGTAGTGCCGCCGGGGCCCGGGCGCTGCGCCAACGCAGCAGTCGCACAGCCGGCAAGCAACGTGCCGATCGTCACCAGGGACGCGGCCGAACGTCTCATTTTCATTGGATCTCTCCTCGCGGTCCGGGCCCTGCGCCGCAGGCCGTTTCAAAGGGGGGGATCAGCAAACGAACGGATAATTAGGAATGCTGATCATTGAGAGCCAGACGTCACCCGGTAAATTGCGAGTAACAATACCACACGGTCGTCCTAACTTGCAAAGAATCCGCTGCCTCTGGGAATAGCGCCGGAGCAACAGCCAGAAAGCCATCCTTCGCGAAACCGTCCGTGACAGAACGAATATCGCTGTTCACGCCAAACGCTTCCTGGATTTACCACAAGTCCGGCAATCGGTTCCCCGTCAGGACCCGCGACTTACGCGTCAGGTTAATGACCGTCGGATGCCTGCAGCATTATTTCTCCCGTCGAGTTCTCTGGCTGCCGTTACTCATTCGGATGCCCGGAGGACGGCAGAGATTCCGGACCCGTATGCTCATCGTCGCGGAGGATCGCCCAGTAGCTGTTGCGCGCCACCACCCGCGCGCCATACTCCTGGGTCAGCTTCACCTGGATCGCGTGCAACCCCGGCGTAAGATCGGTCGGATGAAAGCTGAGAATATACCGATTCCGTGCGTGGCTTGCGACCTCCGCCACGCGCGTCTCAAAGCCTTTCTCTTTTGTGAAAGGATCGTACTCGCCCCCGCTCAGCGCCGCCAGCGCCTTCGGCGTATTACGGCGCATCGCATTCACCGTCATCACCAGCGGAGCCAGGATATTCAGTTCATTGCCGCCATTCGCATTGCCGCGCCCCCAGTCGATGATCTCCGCCTTCGAAGGCGAAAACACCAGGCTGAGCACCAGCGTATTGCTCGTCCCAATCCGCTCCACCAGTTGAGGAATATTGAAGTGATGGCTGCCGTGATCGCGCGATTCGCTGATCAGCAGCAGCACCCGGCGATGATTGTCCGGCTGCTGCTCCAGCAGATTGACGGAGTAGCCCACCGCATCGAGAATCGCCGCGCCTCCGTCGCCGGCGGGCATCTGCTTCAGGTCGCGCGTGATTGAATCGAGATCCTGGCCAAACGGTTCCACCCAAGTCGCTTTCGAATCGAAGGCGACCAGCGCAACATCGCCCCGCCCGTCCCGCGTGAAGAGCTCCAGCAGCGGACCGAGCTTGCCGATCTTGTCGAACTCCAGCGGTGCGTCGCGCCCCCGCTCGATGCATACCACCAACGAAACCGGTTGCGTATCGAGATCGTCGTCGACGTGAACCTTTTGCGGAACGCCGTTGTCGAAAACCGAAAAATCCGCTGGCTTGAGGCCGTAGAGGACCTCGCCGTTCGGCTTCTCGACCAGCGTTGGCACAATCACCACGCTGGTGCTTACACGAAACGTCGGCAGGTTCTCGTTGGGATCGGGCGGAAAATCCTGTGGCTGCGTCTGCTCGCCCTGCTGCGGCCGGTTTTCGGGCTGGCCTTGCGGTTGGTTGGCGGGCTCGCCCGGAAACGGCTCCGCCTGCTGCTGCTGCGTCGGCTGAGCAGGTTGGGCGGGCGGTTCGCCGGGAAACGGCTGCTGTGCAGCGCACAATGCCGTTGCACAAGAAACGAATATCGAGAGAGCTACTGCCGCCCGGTGGGGGACCCAGCACGCCCGAGCCAAGCGTGGTGGGGTGAAGCTTCGCGTCATACCTTCATTACATCAGACGGACCAGAACAGGACGAAGTTACGGAAGGTTCCAGCCTTCAGATACCAGCAAACCACGCATAGCCGCCCTCCGGCGACGCCGATCCCAGACCCTTGCCGAAATGCTTGAGCGAGTCGGTCACTGTCATGCGAGTGATGTACTTCACGCTCTTGTAGCCAAGCTGGCGCGGTACCCGAAGACGCAACGGGCCTCCGAACCCCACGGGAAGATCGCCGTCATTCATCCCCATCGTCAGGAATGTGTGGGGATGCAGAGCATCGGCCATGTCCACGCTCTCCCACCAGTCCGGCTGGATCGAGTAGTACACGACATACCGTGCCTGCGGCAGAACCCCAACCTCGTTCAGGACCCCGGCCAGCGGCGTCCCGATCCACTCCGCGATATACGACCAGCCCTCTTCGCATGCCACCTCGGTGATCTGGGCGCGAGTTGGAAGGCTCCTGAGATCGGAAAGCGAAAACGACGCCGGGTGCGCGACCATGCCGTCCACGGTGAGCCGCCAGTCTTTGAAGCCAGCGGCCTGAAGCGTTTTAAAAGCCTCGCTGGGAGGCGCAGTTTCGTTGGCGAACGGGTTTTTCGAGATCATGCTCCGCGGGAATTCGCGCGCCGGAGCGTGCGTGGTTAGAAGCCGCTGCGCCGCATAGGTCAGCGTTTCGCCAGGCCCGTACACCCCACCGTGATCGGGCGGAATCAGTCCGTAGCGCTGGGCCAGGCTTGCTGCGGTTGCGAGTCCTGCCACGCCGGCGGTCGCGGCAACGCCACCGGTAATGAGCTTGCGGCGTGAAATTGGGCTCATGACTCATCCTCCCCCGCAGCCTCGCCGCGGCCAGTGATCATGGCCCGCATGCGGCTCCTAAATCCGGCCATAGCAATCATCGTAACGTGAACAATCAGGAACAGCAGCAGCAATCCGGAAACGAAGAAATGGATCGTGCGTGCCGACTGCCTTCCTCCCAGCAAAATCACCGACTCCGGAACCGCGGCTGTGAAGGCGGGGGACATCGCAAGCCCGGTCCAGATAATAAGCGGGAAGAGAACAAAAATAACCG
>CAZSWI010000308.1:3325-4439 GCA_964610635.1 uncultured Acidobacterium sp. | reverse complement strand
ATTACCGGGCCGATGTATCAGCTGTTCATCTTCTTCATGATTACCGACCCGAAGACCACAGTGCGTTCCCGCGCAGGTCAGTGCATCGTGGCTTTCGCGGTTGCGCTGGTCGAGTTCTTCATGCGCCTCGACAGCAGCATTTATGCGCCGCTCTACGCTTTGTGTTGGGTCGGACCGGCCGCTTTGTTCATAGAGATGTGGCTGGATGCTCGGCACAAGCGCGCAGCCGCCCCTCCTGCGATCGCGAATCCGGCCGCAGCGCGTAGTTAGCCGGCTGTCCTTACTCGACTCATGCGTTTGACCCAGCAGTGAAGCCGCAACGCGCGAGCATGGCCAGCACCTCCTGCCGCGTAGCTTCCAGCTTGTGTGCGTTTTCCAGCAGATCGCGCGCTTCCACGGGATACCAGTTGCCTCGTTCGCGGCGGCCGAGGCCCGCCACATTGAACGGCTCGATGGCCGTGAGAACGTCCCGGATCAATTCTGCCGATTCAGGCCTTGTCATGGGCCGCTGTGCCCGCTCGAACAGCGCGGCGCTCGCCGTTCCGAATACAGGATGCTCGCACAGCAGAAACGATGAGGCCAGATGCGGCTTCCCCAGCCGGCGTGCCGCTTCGGAGTAACTGGCTGCGGCGAAGTAGAGCAGTGACAATGCAACGAATACCGGGAAGTTGTTCATCGTGGCGTAGAGAGCGGCGACCAGCCGTGCGGTCGCCAGCAATTCCCGGTCGGTTTTCTCCGCGTAGTTCTGCAGCCTGCTCTCGAAAGCAGCACTTCCCCAATCCTGCTCCAGCGTTGCCGCCAGTCGCTCGATGCCCAGCAGCGCCAGCGGGAATCCCGTCGACAATAACGGATCGACAAAGCCCGCGGCCGATGGCAGAAGAACCCATCGCGGTCCGGCGATCGCACCCGATCGGAAGCTGAGTCGCGGAATGTGTATGAAAGCCTGCTCCTCGCGTGCCATCGCGAATTGCTCCCGGAGCGCGGGAATCTGCTGCAGCACGCGTCCCCATGCCGCGGCTCCGTCGGCGAACTTCAGCTGCGAGGCAACCCGGCCGGTCGCCGCAACACCAGCGCTGGTTATGCCGTTGCCGAATCGGAGGACCCAGACCCATCC
>CAZSWI010000308.1:0-3225 GCA_964610635.1 uncultured Acidobacterium sp. | reverse complement strand
TCGACGCCAAGTTTCTGGGCTGCTTTCACTAAAAAGTGATCGAAGTGTGCCCGGTACCAGTGAGTATCGGCAATCTCGTCGCGCGGGCTGGCGGCTACCAGCAATTGATCCTCCCGGCTCGAATTCGCCGCGATCTGCGCTCCGAGCCGATGGTGATGAAACGTAAACCCGCGCTTCAGTCCGCACGCAACATCGGGATAATCGCGCTGCCAGCTCCCCCACTTTGCCAACGGTCTAATAGCCGGCAAATCGTAGCGCTCCGCCAGTTCCTCGATCAGCAAATTGGAGAGCGGCGTGGAGGATTCGCCGATGACTACGCGCGGATGCGTTCCTCGCTCGACCAGCACCACTGAGTGTCCTAACCGGCGCGCGATCATGGCCAGCAGCGAGCCCGCGAAACCGGAGCCGACCACCGCAATGTCCCAGGTCTTCAGATCGTTCCTCCGCACATGTCGCACGCGATCGCCGGCAGGACACGCTGCTCCAGATTCATCCAGTGCAGTCGCGCAATGCGATCGTCGCGACACGACGCACAGTGCGCGATCCGCTGCACGTCCCAAAGATCGGCAAAGACGCGACCGCGCCCCAACCCAATCCCGTAGGCCACTGCTGCTTCGAGCAAAGCCAGAGAAGGGGGCGCGAAGTCTCCCTGGCCGGCCAGGGCTTCCATCGCTCCGTTGCCCGCTCGCGTGGGGATGATCGTCGCGACGGTCGCCCCACACTCCAGCGCAAAATCGAGAGAGCGCGCAGCCCACTCCAGCGCCTCTGTTTCCGCCATGAACGGAGGTTTCACCAGAATGAAAACTCGCAGATCGATGTCGTTTCTGCACAGCCACGCCGCCGCTGCGCCAAACTGGTCCAGCGTCATTCTCTTGTTCAGCTTGTCGAGAATCCGCGGATGCACTGTTTCCAGACCCATGGCTACCTCCATCCGGCCGCGCAGCCGATCGCGGAAGCGGAGGCAGTCGTCGCCTACCAGCGCGGGGTGGCATTCCACGATCACCCGCTCAAATCCAGCCACGCGCCCGGCGATGGCAGCGTGATCCTTTGGCGGGACAGCCTTGCGGTCGAAGAAGCTGCCGCTGTTGTAGAGCTTAATTTCCCGGGCAGGTCCAAGACGGCTGAGGGCGTAGTCGATCTGCGCGGGAATCGCTCCCGGCGGTGTCTGGTCAGCAAGGGTGTTCCTCCACAAATCGCACATCAGGCAGCGCCACGGGCACTCGCGATTGGTCAGGAAGATCGTGGCCACAGTTACGGCTTCGCCCGCAGCACTCCGTTCTTCCTCCACCAGAAACGACCACGGCCGCATTGGATCGAGGTGGTTGCGCTGTGGCCGCTGCGCCAGGATCCAGGCATCGCGTTCTCTGGCAAGCACCGGATAAGACAAAGCGGACCTCTCAGTGATACAGCGAGAGGAATTGCTCGCGATATTCCGCTTCGCGCCATGGCAGCGCCGAGCGCAGCGCGCTCTGCGGCATCGCTCCATGCTGGAAGCGCCGCTTGGGGAAGACCGGCATGTCGAAGCCGGTGACCGCCTTTACGCCGCGGCTGACGATTTCGCCTTTCAGCTCATAAAGACGCTCGACGTTATACTGCGTCAACTCGATAAATGGAATGCCTTCCGCTACCGCAATGACATCCGGCCGCGTGTAGGGGCTGAGGCCCTCGAAACCCAGGTGCTGCGCGGTTGCATAGGTGCGCACATACGACCGGCTGAGGCCGCCGCTGTAGGTCAGCGAGTGCTTAATTTTTCCGACACCCCAGCCTTCCTGGTAGAGCATCGGATTATGAATCACGCTGCGGATGGTCAGCTCCGGGTTCTCTTCAATGGGATAATCCTTCAGGTTTTCGTCGCCGCCATCGCCGTCGATCAGGTACCGCCATTCCGGATAGCGCGTGCGAATCCCGCGCTCCAGCGCCAGAGCCATCGTGGCCGATTCCAGGTCGAGGGGCTTGTAATCTTCCACGATACGGATCGTTTCCTTCACATCCAGCTGCGATGGGTTCGCTTCAATCTGCTCGAGGAACAAAGTGAGGCCCAGTCTCTCCAGGAAAGATCGCGCCTGGCGCAGGTCGGGACCATCGCCGAGATCCAGTACAAATGCCTTCAGACGGGTGGGATTCATTCCCAGCTGGCGCAGGACGTGGTAAGTCACGAGAAAGACGCTGCCGCTGTCGATCCCGCCGGAAAAGCAGACGCCGATCGGTTCGTGTGCCGGAAGGCTCTTCAGCCAGACTGCAATCTCCCCGGCGAGCGCGGAGATATAGGCATTGCCGATCGCGTCGAGATCCGCTGGGAGGGCCGCCATCCGCGGTGTAAAGAATCTCGTATAGACAGGATCGGGATCGGGGCAACCGATCAGCTGCAGATCCACGACATAGTGCGCCGGCACCATGCGCGTATAGCTCGGATGAAACTGGCCGTCCAGCGCCTCGGCCTTCAGCCATGCATAGATTGCGTCGATGCGCGAGGCTACGATGAGGGCCGGTCCCTCCTGCCGCTTTGCGAGGAAGTACCGCATAGGCCGATCCAGCGAGCGCGCCATGCGTACGGTTTTCCCCGATTTTGCGAGCAGCGCAAACGAGCCCTGAATCTGGCGAGCGGCCTCGGCGGGCCCCTTCATCAGAAGCTCGCGAGCCTGTTCCGCGCTCATGTTGTAAAGGCGATTCGATTGGGGGTCGATCAGGTCGACCACACGCTCAATGTACTGGTCCATCCCGCTCCTTGAAGCCGCTGGGTTGTAGTGTATCGGGGGGCGGGGGCAAAAATCATCCTGTTGCTTCCACCGGCTCGGGGATGGTTTCGAACGCCGTGGGCACCCCCCTGGGTATGGGTTTTTCTCAGGGAATTGGAACGACGTGGTTTATGGGTGTTATCGAGCTTGATAACAGGGGGCCGGGCGTCGCAGGCGCAGGCTTTGAGGCCGCCGATGGGTAGGCCTCCGGCTATAGGCTTGATTTCGGCTTTGGGTTTGACTTCGGTTATGGGTTTTTCAGCGGGAGCGGCGGTGGGTTTGGCGGAGGATTCGGGTTTGAGCTTATTGAGGTCGAACGGGGGCAGTCCGGCGGCGATTTTGAGATCGTTGTCGCAAAGGAGGCAGTGGTGCCGATGTTTGGGGCCATCGCACCAATAGGTGTCGTGGGGGCAGTCGGGGTTTTTGCGTTTGAGATGGGGATCGGGGAGGCCGGCGGCGAGGGCGGCGGCTGTCTCCTGGGCTTTGCGCG
>CAZSWI010000307.1:0-4465 GCA_964610635.1 uncultured Acidobacterium sp. | reverse complement strand
GGCAACTGGCAACTGGCAACTGGCAACTGGCAACTGGCAACTGGCAACTGGCAACGCTACCGCTCTGCCTGATCCAGCATCGAGTACAGCTTCTGGAAATCCATCACCTGCTTATACCCGTGCTCGGTCACCACCCAGGCCGTCGGTGTCTCGTCAATGCCGATCCGATTAGCGAGATCCTGGTCCGCCTTTACCTCGGCCACCAGTTTCCCCTGCGGATCCATCACGAAAGGCAGCGCCGCGCCATGTTCCTGAGCAAATTTCCGAGTGAATTTCTCGAGATCGTCTTTGGTCTCAATGCTCGCCTGGTTCGCGAATACCGCGTTGCGATAATCGTCGCCCAGCTTCTTCGACTTTGTGTCAAACCACCGCGCGTTTACCGCCGCCTGAAAGCTCCAGGTATGCTGCGGCAGCGGAAAATCGTGCCGCATCCATGCCACGTGGTACTTCTCTACCGCCTGGATGAGCACCGGATTCTCCATCGCGCACCTCGGGCATTCGAGATCGGCGAACTCTACAATCGCGACCTTCGATCCCGGCGGCGGATGCAGTGCCGACGTATCCTTCGGCTGCAGCGGCTTCTGCCCCGACGCCGCAACCGTACTCAACAATCCCATTCCTAACAGAGCAAGTCTGTACATTCCAACCATATTTTGAGTTTACCGTCTCGCCTGTGGTTGGCAAAACTGGCGTCATCTGGCGCTCGGCGCTCGAAAAGGCTTAACTGGATACAAGCGGAGGCCTGACATCATGCGGAAGGAAATGAGAATCGAGAATCGACTCATCATCTGCTTCGAACACGATGGAAAGACCATCACGCACCTTCATCCCGGAAACTTCACGCACGAGCATTATGGGATGCTGATCGCGGACATCGTGCGCCATATCGCGCGCGCGTTCAAGGTGCACCAATACGAGGTGTGGGAGTGGGTCGACAAAGAACGCCACCATCCCACGACAGAGGTCGAAGAAGTGTAACTCCGGTAGCCGCTACGAGGGCCGAGTTCTACTTCGCCGCGCTCTTTCCTACCCGCCACTTCACCGCAACATACCCCAGATAAACCAGGTGAATCGCAATCGTCGCCGCATACGCGATCACCAGATGCCGATGTCCCATATCCATAATGGCTACCTCCCCGCCGCTATCGACTGCTGCCCCGGTGCAAATTCCAGCGCCCTCAGCGCTTCATCCTGCTCCGCCTTCTGCGCTCGATACTCCGACACATACCGCAGGCTCGCCACAAAAATTCCCCACATCGTCCACCCTGCCAGGTTCCACCACACTGCGGGGAACATGCTTGGATCGAGCCCTGATCCAGGCGCGCCGCCAAATACCGGCGCAGGATGCTGCGTCCGCCACCATCGCGTCGACATGTAAACCAGCGGCGTGTCCAGAAATCCGAACACCGCCATCACCGCGGCCAGCGTCCGCATCTGCGGTCCGGCGGCGAACCGCCGCAGCAGCAAGTACGCCACATAGATCAGCCACAACACCAGCGTTGATGTCAGCCGCGCGTCCCAGGTCCACCAGATGCCCCACACCGCGCGTCCCCAAAGCGACCCCGTCACCAGGCCGATGAAGCAATACACCACACCGATCTCCGCCGAAGCCACGGCCAGCGAGTCCGCCTTCATCGCCAGCTCGTGGTTCCCATTCCGCACCGCCAGGTAAACCAGCGAGCATCCGAGATTCAACGTGAAGAACAACCCCATCCCCGCCCACGATGAAATGTGGTAGTAGAAGATCCGCTGCACATCGCCCTGCGCCGCATCCGGAGGCACCACAAACAGCGCCACGCGGAAGCCCTCCGCCAGCACACCCAGCGTCGCCACCAGCCAAACCCATCGCCGCAATTTCATCGTTCCCGCCTCATTTTCCCGACTTACGCCGAAATCTCGGTTTCTGTTCCGCCACCACAACCACCCTCTTACTGTGGAGCCTGCCTGGAAACAGGGCCCGGTGCATTCCCCGGTGCATTCCCCGGCGCAGTCACGGCCCCAGCCCCGTTGTTATACATAAAAGTGAAGCGCACCTTAACCCGATCCACGCTCAGCCCATACGGAAACGAGTCATACGGAATTGCCTGCTCGCTTCTCCCTGATATGGACGCAAGGGCCGCTCGATCCAGCGCCTTGTTGCCTGACGGCTGGGTCAGAACCACGTTCGTCACCCGCCCATCGGTGTGCAGCCAGCACTCGATTTGCACCGTGCCGGCCGCCGACATCGGCGGGTTCGCCTCTGACGGCATCAGGGTCATCCATTGGTCTTTCGTCTGCTTCCTCACCACCGGCAGATAGCTCCTGAACCCATCCCGATCCGCAAGCCATAACTTGCTCAGGATCTGGACAGACACGCTGTCCGGCTCAGCAGCCGCAGGCTTTGCTGGTTGCGCCGCAATGGTTGCGGCAACCTTGTCCTGCGCCGAAACTCCCACCCCGCAGGCCACAAGCAGCAGTCCCATCAGAAAACCCGCCCGCCGCACCGCTTTCATTGCGTCCTCTCCCGGCACGGCATCATTCCACCACCGCCTTCAAGCGAACGCAATAACCTCTTTTCGCATCCACCTCAAATAGGGTAAAAAGATTAGCCATGGCTTGGATCACTCTCATCTTTGGCACTCTCCTGATGGCCATCGGCATCGGCGGCCAGATTTTTGGCACCCGCAAAACCTCCACCCTCACCCCTCAGGACCGCCGCACCCGCAACTGGATCTTCACCGTCGGGTCGCTCGTCGTCGGCCTCTGGATTGTCGCCATTTCGGCCGCTCACTTCCTCCATCACCACCACTAGTCCCGCCCCCAATTCACAGCGGGTCCCTACTCCGCATGCAGAATCACCTCGAACAGCATCATGCACACCGTCGTAAAAATCACATCGTAAGCCCCCAGCATCTTTATCCACAGAATCGGGTCCGTCGCCCCGGTCAATATCCCAGTCGCCGACATCACCATCCCCAGCAATGCCGGAATGAAAATCGGAAATAGTATCAGCGGCAGTAACAATTCCCGATTCCGCGTCCGGATCGACAACGCCGCGAAGAAAACCCCATTCACGATCAGCGCCCACGTGCCCAGCGGCAGCACCAGCAGCAGTAGCCACCCGTTCCCCAACGCCCGCAGGTTGTAAAACATCACGAACACCGGCGCCAGCACTACTTCCACAGCCATCACAAACAGGAAATTCGCAATCGCCTTGCCCAGAAACAACGACGCCCCCGGCGCAGGCGTCATTCGGAGCGCATCCAGCACCTGGTTCCGCAGTTCCCGCGCCCACGCCTGATTCAGCGCGCTCACCGCCGCAAACATCGTCGCCACGCACAAGATCCCGCCCGCAATTTGCCGGCTCACCGCCCGCGTCGGATCGAACGCCAGGCTGAACAACACCACCACCAGCAGTCCAAAAAACAGCATTGAGTTGATCGCGTCCTTCGACCTCCACTCCAGCTGCAAATCCTTCTTCAAATGTGTCAGGAAGTAAGCCGTCTTCATCGCGATCTCTCCCCGCGCTCCACCGGACTGAAGTCCTCGCCAGTACCCTGCACCCTGTGCCCTGTACCCTGTTTTGTCAGATCCGCCACCGTCGCCTTCGCTGCCCGCAAATAATCCGCCGGACTCAGCACCACCTGCACGCCTCGCAATCCCGCTGAAACCGAAACTACATCGAACAACTCCACCGTCTCGTCGACGTACACCGGAAAATCCTTCTTCGCCCCAAATACCGTCACCCCGCCCCGCACATAGCCCGTCAGCGGCTGCACATCTTTGAGCGACACCATCTCCGCCTTACGCGCCCCCACCGCAGCAGCCAGCTTCTTGAAATCCACCTCCGCATCTCCCGGCCCGACGGCGAAGACATGTTCGCGATCGCTGGTTACACATAGCAGCGTCTTGAAAACCTGCTCGGCCGGCAGCCCAATCTTCTCCGCTACCATCAGCGCCGAAAACTCCTCCGGAGCAACCTCATACTCGCGAATCTCATACGAAATCCCCAGCGAATCGAGAAACCGCGCCGCATTGGTCTTATGCCCGCTCATCGGAATTCGATTTCCCCTCCACATTTCTCTGCCAACGCGCCTTTGTATCAGGGCACGACTTCAGTCGTGCCGAATCGCCCCTAAAAATAGGGGGCTTTAGCCCCTGAGTACCGCCAGCCCCATCGCTCCCTGTTTTCCGTAAGGCCCATCCTCAAGACTCGCCACGGCCCCCGCCTCGAGCGTCAGCACAAAATCCGCCAGCGGCTCGGCCAGCTCCCGCTGATGCGTCGTCAGCACAATCGTCCGCTGCTCGCTCCTGAATGTCTCCAGCAGCCGCAGCATCTGGTGCGCGCTGCCGATATCCATATTCGAAAAAGGCTCGTCCAGCAGCAACAGCTCGGGCCGCGAAATCAACACCCGCGCCAGCGACGCCCGTTGCTTCATCCCCTGCGAATACTGCCCCACCGGCCGCGCCAGCGCAGGATCGAGCC
>CAZSWI010000306.1:0-4476 GCA_964610635.1 uncultured Acidobacterium sp. | reverse complement strand
AGGGATGCGGCCGGATGTCCCACCAGATCTTCTTGCCATTGTCGATGCAGTTGGTCTTCACCAGCAGCGCAACATAGTTCTCAAACTCCGAATAGCTTGAAAAGGCGTCTGGAATCCCCGTTCGCGGAAAGTTCTCAAACACCTTCGCCCGGTATCCCTTATATCCGGTGTTCAGCCCGAGCCAGAATGGCGAATTCGTCGCCAGCGCCATGATATGCGGCAGAAAATATCGCATCGAGTTCATGATGCGAATCGCCGCTTCCCGGTCCTCGATGCCCACGTGCACATGCAGGCCGAAAATAAGATTCGACCGCGCCACCAGCTGCAGGTCCTTCACCACCTGGTGATAGCGCGGGTCGGGATAAATCTCCTGTGTCCGCCAATCGGCAAATGGATGCGTTGCGCCCGCTACCAAAACCAGATCGTTTTCCCGAGCAAGCTTGATCATCTCCCGCCGGAGTTCGTAAATTTCTTCGCGCGCCTGGCCGATCGTGCGGCAAACACGCGTGCCCACTTCCACCACAGAAGTGTGCATCTCCGCCTTCACCCGCTCCTCAAGGCGCATCTTGCCCTGCGCCAGCATCTCCGTCGCGATGTGCGAACGCAGATCTCGCGTGACCGGATCGATGGTTTGATATTCCTCTTCGATGCCCAGAGTGAAGGAAGGCCGCATGGTTCTACCGTTGTATGACGAACCACAGCGTCAGCGCAAGAGCATTCGTGCGCCGCCGCGAGCTTCCCGGTTGCGCCAGACTTTTACTTCGCGCTTTTGCCTGCAGTCTTTGCACCCGCTTTGGCTGCGGTTTCCTTTTTCGCGGGCGCCTTAGCGACTGGAGCCTCTTTCGCTACTTCCTTTGCCTGCCCCTCGGCGCTCGCCCCCAAATACGCGCTCCAGTGAAACTCCGGTACCTTCGGCTTTGCTGCCCTGGCCTTCTTCACAGCCAGCTCCCCAACCGCTTCCACGATCCATGCAAAGTTTTCTTTGCCCACCGAATGCAGATCGGCGTCCGGCGCCGGATTCATGAAATCGATCGCATAGGGAATCCCATCCTCAACCGCAAACTCCACCGTGTTCAGGTCATAGCCCAGCGCGCGGCACAGGGTCAGCGCATCCCGCTCCACCCTTTCCAGCAACTTCTTGCTCGCAGCCGGAGGATTCAGCACATACCTCTCAGCATGCGGCCTCCGCGGATCGTAATACATGATGCGCACCTTCTCCTGGCCCACCACATAGCAGCGGAAGTACTCGTTAAAATTCACCGCCTTCTGCAGCATCATGCAAAGATCGCGGCTCCGGTCATAGGCATGGAAGAACTCGTCCCGCGAATGAACGTGGTACACATCCCGCCACCCGCCGCCGTTCACCGGCTTCAGAAACGACGGGAATCCGACGTAGGAAAACACGTCCTCCCAGTCCAGCGGGTACTGCAGATTCCGCATCGACCGCTCCGTGGTCCCCGGCGGGTATGTCTTGTGCGGCAGAATCACCGTGGGCGGCGCAGCCACCCCCAGTTTCGCGGCCAGCGAATAGTTGAAGAACTTGTCGTCCGCGGACCACCAGAACGGATTGTTAATCACCGTCGTGCCGTTCAGCACCGCATGTTTCAGAAACGCCCGATAAAACGGAATATCGTGCGAGATTCGATCCACGATCACCGACCATGCGGGCGGCTTATCCAGCCGGATCGCCCCGATCTCCACAAACTCCGCCGAAATCCCATCGACATTCATCTGGTTAATCTTCTCTACGAGCGCGCCGGGGAACGTATTCTCCATGCCGAACAGAACGCCAATCTTCTTCACGTTTGCCCTCTCTTCATTTATAGAGGATGCGCGTCCATGCTCCGTCCGGGCCGCGCCTTGCAAACACATTAGCCGACCTCTCTCGCGCTTGCAAAAATTCGGCGCGGAAAACCGCTTGGTTCGCGATCCTTGCCTATCGCCGCTTGAGCGCTTCCAGCTCATCCAGCGTCTTCGGCCAGTCCTGCTTCAGCAACCGCGACAGTCCCCGATCAGCCAGCAGCTTCCCACCCGTCTGGCAACGAGCGCAATAATCCGTCTCATTATCCGCATACCGGATCCGCTGAATCTTCTCCCCGCACCGCGGGCACGCCTGCCCAAATTTCCCGTGCACCGCCATCTCCGGACGAAACGCCGTTACCTTCTCCGGAAAGCCGTCCCCCGTCTCCTCGCGCAACGTCTTGACCCAAAGCCCCAGTGTCTTCTGCGTCGCCTCGAACAGCCGCTGCCAATCTTCTTCCGTCAGTCGCTGCGTCAGCATGACCGGAGAAAGCTGTGCCGCGTGCAGAATCTCATCCGAATACGCATTTCCAATCCCGCTCAACAGGCGCGGATCGGTGAGCGCCCGCTTCAACGTGCGATTCTCCACCGTCAACGCCCCACGAAACTCCGCAGCACTGCACCCCAGCACATCGATCCCGCCGGGATCAACCGCCCGCAAGGCCTCTTCCCCGGCAATAACGTACAATGACGCCCTCCGCTTCGTACCCGCCTCGGTCAGCACCAGCGATCCCGTCGCAAAATCGAAAGCCGCCAGCGCATTCCGCCCCGCCAGCTTCGCTCCCGGTGCTTTCCAGTGCAGCCGTCCCGCGATCATCAGGTGCAGAACGAGCCACACACGTCCCGGATTCCCGGCGGCGGGGCCGGGCCGTTCGGGTGGCGAATCGCCATCCACTCCGATAGCGATCCGCTTCCCAATCCTCCGCAGCTCCCGCACAACGCCCCCTTCCACGCTCGCAAGGGGTGGCTGCGCGGTCCGCAAAAGCGTAAAACTATTCAGTCGCACCTGCTCGAGAACCTGACCCAGGATGCGCACCTCCAGCGCGCTCAGGTACGCTGTGATGTCGGGCAATTCGGGCATCGCTTCGTATGGTATCTCGCATCCATCCGCCTTCGACATCCGCGCCTGCGTTTCCGAATAAAGGACAGATGCACGAAACGCCACAAACCACATCTAACATCCTGAAAGCGCTGTAGAGACCTGATGATGGAATTCCACATTGCTCGTAAGACTCGCGACCTCTTCCAGGTCAGCGACGTCCTCTTCAATTTCGTCGGCAACGTAATCTTTGCCGACCTCGCCTCATGCCGCCAGCTCGCCTTCCGCATGACGGAAGTCCGCGCTTCTTCGCCCGGAGCCGAACCCATCAATCCCGGCGCCCTCTTTGCTATGGGCCTCATCGACGAGGTCAGCCACCTGATCGTCGCGCAGTACCGCCGCAGCCGCGATCCCCAGGTCACCCAGGCTGCTCTGGGGTGGTTTGCCGCGCGCGTCGGCGAGGACAACGTCGACAAACTGCTGCGGACCTTCGTTCAGGAATTCCCCAACGCCGCCATTTACCGTGGCGACGTCCAGCTCGACGCATGGCTCCAGGGCTCAACCGATGGCTTGTCCCACCGCGAAGCCGTCCTCGAAGAACTGATGCTCCTGTGGCTGGCGAATCAGAACCCCGCGTTTCGCCCCTTCCGCGAGCTTTACGACGACAGAAAGCTGGCGGAGAGCACCGCCTACAAACAAGTCACGGCGGAGCTTGGCAACTACTTCGCCACCCGCCCCGCCACCGGCATGGGCTACGGCAACCTCCTCGACCTGCTCCGCGCCCCCATGCAGGCCGCACCCGATTCTCTCAGCGGACAGCTCAACTGGATCCGCGAAAACTGGGCGCAGTATCTCGGCGACAACCTCCGGAAGGTTCTACTTGCCGTCGACGTTCTCAAGGAAGAAGAAGTCGCCATCTGGATGCGCTTCCATCCAACTTCTCGGCGTCGCCCTCACGATCCACTCAGCGACACTCATCATTCCGAGGTTCCGGACTTCCGCAGCCATCCCGGCGACATCGAATACGAGCGCTTCAGTCCCGATCAGGAATGGATGCCCAACGTTGTCATGATCGCGAAGAGCACATACGTCTGGCTCGCCCAGCTCTCGCGTCAGTACGGCCACTCCATCGAACGCCTCGATCAGGTCCCGGATGAAGAGCTGCAGACCCTCGCGAACCGGGGCCTCAACGCCCTCTGGCTCATCGGACTGTGGGAACGCAGCCGTGCCTCCGAGCGCATCAAGCATATGCGCGGTCAGCAGGACGCCGTCGCCTCCGCCTACTCGCTCTACGCTTACAACATCGCCCACGATCTCGGCGGCGACCACGCTTACCGCAATCTCCGCGAGCGCGCCGCACGCTACGGCATCCGTCTCGCCTCCGACATGGTCCCCAACCACATGGGCATCGACTCGCCCTGGGTTGTCGAGCATCCCGAGTGGTTCCTCTCGCGCCCCGACCGCCCCTGGCCCTCCTACAACTTCAACGGACCCGACCTTTCCTCCGACGGTCGCGTCGAAATCAAAATCGAAGACCACTACTACGACCAGTCCGATGCCGCCGTCGTCTTCCAGCGCCGCGACAACGCCTCCGGCCACACCGAGTACATCTACCACGGCAACGACGGCACCAGCTT
>CAZSWI010000305.1:0-4588 GCA_964610635.1 uncultured Acidobacterium sp. | reverse complement strand
GAAGGCGGGATTCGAGATCGGCGCGGTGCTGTTCCTGCCCTTCCTGCTGGTGGATATGGTGGTGGCCTCGATTACGACCTCGATCGGAATGTTCCAGCTTCCGCCGGTGGTGATCTCGACGCCACTGAAGATTCTGCTTTTCGTCATGGTGGACGGCTGGAACCTGTTGGCGGGTTCGCTGCTGAGGAGTTTTTGATCGAGGCTGGTGTCGAGGGGCGGGGCAGAGCGGTCCGTAGAGGCATGACCAGCCAGACGCGAGCGGACGGTTGGGGGGAAGGGAGCGGGAGAGGAAAGCCATGGGACCGGATGCGGTAGCGGAACTGATGCGGAGCCTGTTGCGGGAGGCGTTGATCCTGGGGGCCCCGGTGCTCCTTGCGGCCTGCGTCACCAGTTTCGCGATCAGTCTGGTCCAGACGCTGACCTCGCTCCAGGATCAGACCATCTCGACCGTTCCCCGGTTGCTCATCGTCGTAGGCCTTCTGATGGCGGCGCTGCCCTGGTTTCTGGGCCGGCTGATGAGCTACACGCTGTCGCTGTTCTCGGACTTCCATCGCTTTCTGGGGGCCGGATGAGCGGCGCCCCGGGCCACGCGAACTGGGAAAGCACGTTCGAGGCCATGACCCTTGTCATGGTCCGGATCAGCGGGTTGATGATCTTCGCTCCGGTATTTTCCTCGGCGGCGATTCCGGTGCGTGTCAAGGCAGCGTTTGCGCTCGCCGTTTCGTTTCTGGTGGCGCCGGTGGTCGCGTCGTTTCCGCGCGCACACGCGGAGTTGGGAGTTATGCCGGTCCTCGGTGAGCTGAGCGTGGGACTGGTTCTCGGGATGACGTTGTCGCTGTTGTTTGCGTCGCTCGATTTCGCCGGACAGGTCATGGGGTTTCAGTTCAGCTTTTCACTGGTGAATCTGATGGACCCGAATGCCCCGGTACAGACGCCGCTGCTGGGGCAGATGTTGGGACTGCTGGGAACGCTGGTCGTGTTGGGGACGGGACTCGACCGTACGCTGCTGGCTGCTCTGCTGCGGACGTTTGCGGCGGCGCCTGTGGGAACTGTGACGCTCGATCCACACGCCGGGCTGACGATCGTCTCGATGGCCGGCGGAATATTTGCGGCGGCGCTGCAGCTGTCGGCTCCCGTAATGGGAGCGACGCTGCTCGCGGAGCTGGCGGTAGCGCTGGCCGGTAAGCTCTCGCCGCAACTGCCGGTGATGGCGCTGACCGTGCCGCTCAAAACCCTGGTTGGCTTTAGCGTTCTGATCGGGTCGCTGGCGCTGTGGCCGCACTGGATCGAGGCGCGCTTCGCCGCGCTGCTCGACGGCGCGGGACGGCTACTGGCGGGGGCGGCTTAGGCCATGCCTGGCGACCGGACAGAGAAAGCGAGTCCGCGGCAGAGGCAGAAGGCAGCCGAGCACGGCGACCGCGCACGCAGCCGCGACCTCATCTCCGGCGCCGCCATGCTGGCGGGAACGTTTGTGCTGGGCAGCGTCGCGAGGCAATGGACCGGCCGGTGGTCCGAAGCCTATCGGGCATTTTTGACCCTTGGACAGCCGGCTTTGTGGGATCGATCGACCGCCGGAGAAACGGCTCTGGCCATACGCGGGATCGCGCTAAGAACAATGGAGCCCGTGGGAATTGTCTTTCTGGCCTCGCTCGTGGCGGCGGTGGCAGCCGGGGTGATGCAGGGGGGAGGCTGGTCGCTCAATTTTGCGGCGCTGTCGCCGAAGCTCGAGCGTCTCAGCCCCGCGGAGAACGCGAAGAATGTCTTTTCGCTGCGCGCCGCGGTGCGCTTGGGAAAGTCGCTGGTACCGGTCGTGCTTCTGGGCTTCTGCGCGGTCCGCGCCATCGAGGCACAAACCGAGATACCGCCCATGAGCATGGAGCGGTACCCGGACGTGTTTGCCGAGATGTACAACCTGTTGCTCGATGGGGCGTGGATTTTCCTCGGCTGGGCGGGCATCGACTACGTGATGGAGTGGAGGAGCCGGGAGAGCCGGCTGCGTATGTCGAAGCAGGACGTACGCGACGAGTTCCGGGAAATGGAAGGGAGCCCGCAGGTTAAGGCGCGCATTCGCGGACTGCGCCGGCAGATGCGGCGGCGTCAGATGAAGGCGGACGTTTCCCGGGCGTCCGTCGTGGTGACCAACCCCACCCACTATGCAGTGGCGCTGAGCTTCGACTTCGAAACTATGGATCCACCGCGGGTTCTGGCCAAGGGCCGTGATCTGCTGGCGGCGCAGATTCGTGAAGAGGCGCAGTGGGCGGGCGTGCCGATTGTCGAGAATCCGCCGCTGGCCCGCTCGCTGTACCGCCAGGTCGAGCAGGGTCACGCGATTCCTTATGAACTTTACGCGGCGGTGGCGGCGATTCTGGCCTGGCTTTACCGGCGCGAGGTTGAAGAGCGTGTGCGGCGCGAACATGGCGAAGCCAGGTCCCATGCCGATACCCACGGGAAGAAGAACCAGCGCGGCACTGCCGCTGCAGGCAAGACGCGATGAAGACAAATGAGGGCGGGACGATGACGACAGCGGAGAGGGTGATCGGATGAGTGCCGGAACAATGCTCCTGGGGGCGCCCCCGCCCGGCGGCGGTGTTAAGGCTCTGCGCAGCCTGGCGCTGCCGGTCGCGGCAATCAGCGTTCTGTTTGTGATGGTGGTGCCGGTTCCGGCCTTCGTTATGGACATGTTGCTGGCCTGTTCGATGGCAGCCTCGATCCTGGTGTTTCTGTCGGCGGTTCAGCTGCGGAGGGCGATCGATTTCTCCGTGTTTCCCACGTTGCTGCTGTTGCTGACGCTGTTCCGCCTGTCGCTGAACATCGCATCCAGCCGGCGCATTCTCCTGCACGGGAACGAGGGAACCTCGGCGGCGGGCAAGGTGATCGAGGCCTTTGGCCAGTTTGTGGTGGGCGGCAATTACGTGGTGGGCTTTGTCCTGTTCCTGGCCCTGATCGCGATCCAGTTCCTGGTGGTGAGCCACGGCGCCGTGCGCACCGCCGAAGTGACTGCGCGCTTCACTCTCGACGCGCTGCCGGGCAAGCAGATGGCCATCGACGCCGATATGAACGCCGGCCTGATCGACGAGGCAACGGCCAGGAAGAGACGGCAGGCGATCGCGCACGAGGCGGAATTTTACGGGGCGATGGACGGGGCGGCGCGTTTTAGTCAGAGGGACTCCCTGGCCACCATTCTGATTACCGCGATCAATATCCTCGCCGGGCTGCTGATCGGGACGCTGCAGCAGGGCATCGACCTCGGAGAAGCGGTGCGCACCTACACGATTCTGACTGTAGGCGACGGCCTGGTGACGATGATTCCCTCGCTGCTGGTCTCGGTCGCCGGCGGGATGGTGCTGACACGAGCCTCCTCGGCCGGGCAGCTGACGACGGAGCTTGGAGCGCAGCTGCTCGGAAAGGGACCCACGCTCTATGTGGCGAGCGGAGTGCTGGGGGCGCTGTGCCTGATTCCTGGTCTCCCGAAGCTCGCGTTCCTCCTGCCAGCGGCGGCTCTCGGGTTCGCGGGCACGCGTGTGGCGAAGCGCGAGGCTCCGGCGGCCGAAGCGGAGATGGCGAAGAAAGCAGCGGAGAAACCGGAGAATGTGGCGTCAACGCTGCGCCTTGACGAGCTGAGCCTTGAGATCGGCTTCCAGCTCATTCCCCTGGTCGACGAGAAACAGGGCGGCCAGGTGCTCGGACGAGTGAAGACGCTGCGGAGGCATCTGGCAGGCGAGTTGGGGTTTCTCATTCCTCCGGTCCATATTTCGGACAATTTGCGGCTGAAGGCGCGGGAGTATGTCATCTCGCTGAAGGGAATCGAGGTCGGCCGCTGGCAGACTGAGGGTAACTGCCTGCTGGCGGTATCGACTGAGGCTCAGCCGCGGCCGCTGGCTGGCAAGGAGGCGAGGGAGCCGGCTTACGGAGCCGCGGCGCGGTGGATCCAGCCAGCGGCCGAGGAGGAAGCGCTGGCGGCGGGGTATTCCGTGGTGGATCAGGTGACGGTGATCGGGACGCATCTGGGTGAGCTGATCCGCAAACATGCTCACGAACTGCTGGGACGGGCAGAGACCAAACGGTTGCTGGACTCGCTCGCGGACAGTCATCCAAAACTGGTCGAAGAACTGGTGCCGAAGATCCTCTCCCTCGGCGAGGTGCAGAGGGTCCTGCAGCAGCTTCTGCGGGAGCGGGTATCGATTCGGGACCTGGGAACGATTCTGGAGACACTGGTCGAGACGGGCGCGCAGAACCGCAGCCTGCCGCAGCTGGTCGAGGCGGCTCGCCAATCGCTGGGGCGCCGGCTCACGCAGCCTCTGCTCGAAGCGGACGGGACGCTGCGCGTCATCGCGCTGGAGCCGACGATTGAGGAAGAGCTGATGGGTTTGTTCGCGCCGGAGCCGGGAGCGCGGTTGCTGTCCGGAGGCGGGAGTACGCCGGTCCTGAAACGGATCCTCGATTCTTTGAAACATCTCATGGGACCGGCTTCGTCTTCGGCCCAGCCCGTGCTCCTTTGCGCAAGTCCGGCGCGGTATCACCTCAGGAGATGGCTGGAACCGGCGCTGCCGAGGCTCACGGTGGTCGCGCCTACCGAAATTCCGCCGGA
>CAZSWI010000304.1:0-4590 GCA_964610635.1 uncultured Acidobacterium sp. | reverse complement strand
TACCAGGCCATGCCGTGGCTGGCAGAGACCGGGTGGGCGTGGTGGTTGTTGTGCCAGCCTTCGCCGCCGGTGATCAGCGCGACCCACCAGTTGTTGCGCGAGTCGTCGCGGGTGGCGAAGCGGCGCGCGCCCCACATGTGCGTGGCCGAGTTGACCAGCCAGGTGGCGTGCAGGCCAAGGGTGACGCGAAGGAAGATCCCCCACAGCAGCCAGGACCAGCCGCCGATGAAAAACAGCGCGATGCCTATCACGGTCACCGGAACCCAGTGCCAGCGGCTGAGCCACACGTAGAAGGGATCGTTGGCGAGGTCGGGAACGTAGCGCGTGAGGAGCGGGCTGCGATTGCGAAGCGACCCGTGGAGAATCCAGCCCATGTGCGACCACCATTTTCCGTCGCGGGGCGAGTGCGGATCGCCGGGGCGGTCGGTGAGCTGGTGATGCATGCGGTGCACGGCGACCCAGTAGATGGGGCCTCCCTGGAGGGCGAGGGTGGCGCAGAGCGCCATAGCGTATTCCACCCACCTGGGGGTGATGTAGCCGCGATGCGTGAGCAGGCGGTGGTAGCTCATCGCGATGCCGACATTTTGGCCGAGCACCCAGAGCACCAGAAAGATGGCGAGGGCGCTCCAGCTGAAGAAGAAGAGAGCGGCGACAGCGCCGATGTGAAAGATTGTCAGAGTGACGGCGAAGATTATGTTCAGCTTCGCGGAGCGGGTCTGCTCGAGCGTCTCGGAGTCGGCCCGGACTGTATCTGCTGGGATCTCGGCGAACGTGGACATCGGCAACAATACTCCACCTTCTACCTTAGGGGAACCTGACTCGGGCGAGTGTAAGAGTTGCGTAATCCCGCCGGGTCGCCCCTGATTAGTTGGAAACCTCGACCGCCGCACGCACCGCTTCGGGGCGCGAGCCTTCGTCGAGGCGGCCGAAGATCATCTTGCCGGAGGTGGTCTGGAGAACCGACGTGACCGCGATGTCTACGGAGCGGCCGATCAGGCGGCGAGCGTGATCGACGACCACCATGGTGCCATCATCGAGATAGCCCACGCCCTGGTCGTACTCCTTGCCTTCCTTCATGATCACCACGCGCATCTTTTCGCCAGGCAGGACCACGGGCCGCAGCGAATTGGCCAGGTCATTGATATTGAGGACGGGGACGCCGCGGACCTGGGCGACTTTGTTGAGGTTGAAGTCGTTGGTGACGATCTTCGACTCCATTTTCTTCCCCAGCTCAATGAGCTTCAGATCGACCTCTTTAATGTGCGGATAATCTTCCTCGACGATCTGGACGGTGATCTGCGCGTTACCCCGCATGCGCTGGAGAATGTCGAGGCCGCGGCGCCCGCGTTGGCGTTTGGAGGAGTCCGAGGAGTCGGCCACCATCTGCAATTCGCGCAGGATGAACTCGGGAACGATAAGCGTGCCTTCGAGGAATCCGGTTTCGGCAATGTCGCCGATACGACCGTCGATGATGGCGCTGGTATCGAGAATCTTGGTGTTCGGCTTGCTCGTGCGCTCCGGGGAGAAGACTCCGCCGAGGGCGGCGAGGTTGAGCATATCGCCCTTGTTGGCGCCCACCACGAGGCCGATGTATGTCATCAGCAGGAGAACGATGATCTGGAGCAGGCTGCGTGGGCGGCCGTCGGGAAGGCTGTCGCGCAGCACGAGACAGAAGAGAAAGGCCCCGATGATGCCGAACAGGCTGCCGACAACCGCACCGAAGAGACGCCGGAGCGTTAGGGCGCGGACGCGCAACTCAAAGAGGATGATGAATCCGGAAATGACGGCGCCGAGGCCGCCGGCCGTCCACGGATTGAGGCCGAAGGGACGAAAGAACCAGCAGGAAACCGAGAAAATGAGGATAAAGAGCAAACGCAGAGCGAATAAATCCATAAAAGGCCAATCGTTGCGCCAGCGACCCGAAGCGCTTACGAGAGGGATAAAAAGTGGGTCGGCATCGCCAGGCAACTGGAGTATACGTAGCCGCCTGGGTGTGGAAGTAGCCCACAATTTTCATAGGAAGTCGAACGAAAAGACTATTGACAGAAGGTATGAATCGGTGAGGTAATTGCGGGCATCCTCTCGCCCGACAGTACAGGCGACACCCACCGTGGCAAGGCCCTCCCTGGAATTTGCGTAATTGATCCAGCGCTATCGCAGGAGATTCCTGCGTCCGGGAGGCGATATGATTCGCAGATTGTCGAGAGCCGCACTTACCGCGGTAAGCGCCGGCATTTTTTTTGCCTTGTGTGTTTCGGCGGTTGGGGCGCAGGCGCCGTCTGCGGGGCAGCCTAACAAAACGGCAGCTGGTTCGGGCGGCGCCAGTGCAGTGGCACAGACCCCGCTGGGCTCGAATGAGCGGCGCGACACGCAGACGATCGAGATCCTGTGCGGGGCGGGGGTCATCCTCGTGCTGTTCCCGATAGGGCGCTTTCTGTTGAAACAGTGGAAATTCAGGGCGTCCCGGTTATTTGGCGAACTGGCGGGCGACCCAATCGTCTACTACTATCAGCAATTCCGGCCGGGAGGCGGCCCAAAGTCTGCGCCGCCCGTAAAGATGGCGGAGCCGGTGGACGGCAACTGGTTCGCGGCAGTGGACTGGAAGCCGTATATGGACAGCTTTTGCACGGACTTTTATACCTGGTATGGGCGGCGATACTACATTGCGCCGGTGCTGATGCTGGTCGTTCTCACCGCGGGAGCGGCATGCTGGGCGCAGCGGATGCTGCGGGAATGGGCGATGACTGCGGGCGGACCGGGAACGAGCATGCGCGCCCTTACGGCATCGGCCCTGGCGGGCGCGTTCGTGTGGGTGATATCCGATGAACTGGATCGCCTGCGGAGACGCGATTTCACAACCAACGATGTTTATTACTACATTTTCCGCATTCTGCTGGCGGTGCCGTTTGCGTGGGCTTTGAGCGCGGTCCAGGACAACGACCACAAAATTTTCGGAGTTCCGGCAGCGATCCCGATAGCGTTTTTTCTGGGTACGTTTCCTACAACGACCCTCTTCACCATCGGGCGACGATTCGTGACGCAGCAACTGAAACTTGGCGACGATCAGCAGGTCGCCAATGAGCTGGAGAAGCTCAATGCTGTGACGAAGACCAATGCCGAGCGGTTCAGGGACGAGGGAGTTACCACCATCACACAGTTGGCTTACGGCGATCCGGTCGATCTTACGATCCGTACGAATTACGACTTCAATTACGTGATCGATTGCGTCAGTCAGGCTCTGGCATGGATCTATCTGGGGGACGGCCTGTCCACCGTGACGCCGCTTTCGCTGCGCGGGGCACAGGAGATCGCCTCGGTGATGACGGATTCAAGGAACACGAAAGACCCATTGGCCCAGCAACTCGCCGACAACACAATCGTTGCCGCAGCTGCCTTGCTGAAGATCGATAAGGATGCGTTCCGCTCAACTCTGGCGCAGATCGCGGACGATCCCTACACCATCTTCCTCGTCAATGTGTGGAGTTAGGGCTTCGGGATTAAGAGGCTCCGCCGCGCGATCGGTACCTTGTTCAGTATTTCGGGACTTTAGGGTCGATTTCGTTCGACCAGGCGGTGATGCCGCCGGCGAGGTTGTGCACGTTGGTGAAGCCGTTTTTCGCGAGGAATTCAGCGGCGCGCTGGCTGCGTCCGCCGGATTTGCACTGGACGACGATCTCCTGATCCGTATTCAGCTCGCTTACACGCTTAGGCAGATCGCCGAGCGGGATAAGATGGCCGCCGGCCTGGCCCTCGCCCTGGCCCTCGATGCGGGCGATCTGATATTCGAAAGGCTCGCGCACATCGAGGATGAACACGTTGTCGCCCTGGTCGAGGCGCTGCTTGAGCTCTTTCACGCTCATCTGGGGAATGCCGTTTTGTACAGGCGCCATTTTTGCCTCCGGAATAATGCCGCAGAATTGTTCGTAGTCGATCAGCTGGGTCACGGTGGGGTGCGTGCCGCAGACGGGGCAGTCGGGGTTCTTGCGCAGCTTCAGCTCGCGGAAGCGCATGTCGAGCGCGTTGACCAGCAGCAGGCGGCCGATGAGCGGTTCGCCTTTGCCGAGGATCAGCTTGATGACTTCGGTCGCCTGGATCACGCCGACCAGTCCAGGCAGGATACCGAGCACGCCGCCTTCCGCGCATGAGGGGACGAGGCCTGGCGGTGGGGGCTCCGGATAGAGGCAGCGATAGCAGGGGCCTTGCTCGGTGGCGAAAACGCTGGCCTGGCCTTCGAAGCGGAAGATGGAACCGTAGGCGTTGGGCTTGCCGGTGAGCACGCAGGCGTCGTTGACCAGGTAGCGTGTGGGGAAGTTGTCGGTGCCGTCGGCGACCACGTCGTAGTCGCGAATGATCTCGAGCGCATTCCTGCTGGTAAGCATTGTCTCGTGCTTAACGACGTTGAGGAATGGGTTGAGCGCAACCAGCTTTTCTGTCGCGGAGTCGATTTTCGGCCGGCCCACGTCTTTCGTGCTGTGGATGATCTGGCGCTGCAGGTTGCTTGAGTCGACGGTGTCGAAGTCAACCAGGCCAAGCGTGCCAATACCGGCAGCGGCGAGATAGAGAGCGAGCGGCGAGCCCAGTCCGCCAGTG
>CAZSWI010000303.1:0-4591 GCA_964610635.1 uncultured Acidobacterium sp. | reverse complement strand
CATTCGTGGCGGGGCTGTTGGCCACCGCCGCTTTCGGAATAGCCCAGACAACGCCCATTATCAAGGAAGTGCCGGTGAGGCCAACCTCACCCGCATCCGGGAAACAGATGTTCACCACGTATTGCGCCGTTTGCCACGGAGTGGACGGCAAGGGGAGCGGCCCCGCCGCTACAGCCCTGAAGGTCCAACCGACGAACCTGGTGCAGCTCGCCAAAGAGAATGGCGGGAAGTTCCCGGATGCTCACATTTATTCTGTGCTGCAGTTCGGAATGGAAAACCCAGCGCATGGGTCGAAGGACATGCCGGTATGGGGTCCCGCGCTTCGCTCGCTGGACAGAGGCAGCCCGTCACCGGAGATGGCAGAACATCAGCGGCTGGCGAATCTGACGAATTACCTGAAGTCGATTCAGCAGCAGTAAGCTGAACGGCAGATAACTCGGGATCAACAGGAAACTCCCTGCCGCGGGATACGTGGCAGGGAGTTCCTGTTTACATCTGAAACTTACTTCACCTTGAGCAGAATGATCACGAAGGTGAACAGGGCGAGCGATTCGATGAAGGCGAGTCCAAAGATCAGGAACAGCTGAATCGCTGCTCGGGCTCCTGGGTTACGAGCCACCGCCTCGGCGGCCGATCCGGCGGCGCGCCCCTGACCGAGACCGCAGAGGCCGGAGGCGATGGCCATGCCGATGCCGGCGCCGATGGGTACCCAGCTGGATGTGGGGCTGCCTCCGCCGGCAGCTTGCGCGAAGGCCGGCGACGCCATGAAGAGCGCGGCCAAAGTCATGAACAGATACTGAAGCTTACGCATAGGTTTCTCCTGCTTCCCTAAGATATGCCGCCAGTGGGTGGTTGAGGCTCACCGTGCTGGCCCCCTCACGCTGAACGGCGTTTCCGAACCGGAGTGGAAGCGGCTCCGGCGGAAAACTGTTTAGTGCTGCTCGGCGTGCTCGGTCGCCAGGCCCAGATAGATCATGGCCAGCAGCATGAAAATGTAAGCCTGAATGACCGCGACGAAAAGATGCAGGCCGAGACCTGCGATGGGCAACGCCAACGGAATCATCGAGAAGAAGATGATGGTGATCATGTCGCTGGCGACCATGTTGGCGAACAGACGAACGGTGAGCGACAGGATGCGCGCCAGATGCGAGATGATTTCGAGGGGGAACATGAGCGGCGCCAGCCACCAGACCGGTCCCATGAAGTGCTTCAGGTAGCCGATCGGGCCCTGGGCGCGAAGGCCGTTCCAGTTGTAATAGACAAAGGTAAACAGAGCCAGGCCCAGCGGCACCACAGGATTCGCCGTCGGCGTGTCGATGCCCGGGAATAACCCTACGCAGTTGCAGCAGAGGATGAAAAGCAGCAGACACGTCACGACGGGTAGAAATTGTTCGTACCCATGACCCATCACCTGATCTGCCTGACCGGTGACAAACTCGTGGATCATCTCGGCCAGATGCTGCGCTTTGCCCGGCTTCTCGACATTGAGCCGGAGGCGAACCACTAAGAAAAAGAGAACCAGTCCGGTGAAGACGATCAGCTCGAGCGTGAAGGTGTTGTTGATCGGATGACCAGGGTGAATCGGTTGAATGCCGAGCTTCCCGAGGAGCGCATCGAGCGGGGCGCCGAACCAGTGGTTCAGCAGACGAGTGACAAAGTCGATCCAGGTAAGCATGTGGGTTCTTTATTGGCGAAGGAGGCGAAGAGCCTCGATGGAAAGGGCAACGACCGCGAGGCCGATGCCGGCTAATAAGGCGTAAACACTGCCGTGCAAACATTTTAGACTAACATACAGAATCCCTCCGGCGACCGCGAGGCGGAGAAAAAACATCCCCAAAGTGCGGCCCATGGGGCTGGGCGCCGGCTGGTTATCAAGGGTTGCCGAGACGAGCCGGGCCAGAGTCCGCCACTCGCGGATGCCGGTCCAGGAGATGACGGCTCCGGCCAGCTCCAGGAGCCCCGATTGCCAGCCCAGGGTTACTGTAAAGACCGCGAGCAACAGCAGGCCGAGGATCACGACTATGCGTTGCGCGCGGCGGAGCAGTTGCTGCAGGTCTTCGTCGCTGATCGCGCCGGCCGCGTTCACGCCGGGGTCGATTCCGGGGTTCACGGGTTGCGATCCTCCTTCTCGATTTTGTTCGAGTAGCGCAGCGCCGAACGCAGGACTTCGATAAAGCCGGCGACGAAGCCCAGGAGGATGCCTGCGATGTAGATCCAGTGCTGGTGGAACAGCTTGTCAAGACCGGCACCGCCGAGCCAGCCCACTACCAGCGCCGCAGGCATGATGAAAGCGAGCTCAATGAGCCGCTCGGCGCTCGCGACGCCCTGGGTGAGCGCGGAGCGCTTCGGGGTGGGTTTTGGGTTGGGAGCGTTTTCGGGCAAGTTGGATCAGGTTCCGGGTCCGTTATACACCCGGGCATCAGGAAACCTCTGGTTAGGTCACTGCTCTGAAGGGGCACGGCTTCGCGGCTCGGTGCTACCGTGCTCCCTACTTTGTCTTCGGAGTCGCAATGCTGAGTGAAGATCGCGAAGCCAGAAATGCGCCCATATCCGGCGAAAGGGCCTTGAGCTTCATGAACGGCGCCCCGGAGTCGCCGTATTTGGCCACGACGACTTCGAAGTAGTAAGTCCGGTTCGGGGCGGATTCAAGGTCGGTGAGGCCGATTCTGCTTTCCATGCGGGCCAGCGGCGCGTCCCACCAGGCGCAGACGTGGTGATCGCCGGGCTCGACGGCGACGCTGAAGTACGAATTGCCCTTGTTTGCGCCCGCCCAGGCGCCATCGAGCCCGACACGCACGACCGAGCACCCAAGGCAAGCGGAGTTGCGCTGCACGAACACCAGCGTCGACTTGCCGGGTTGCGAGTTCACCGGCGCAGCTGGGTTTTTCTGCGTTTTAACGTCGAGGGCAGCATCGGGCTTGCCGCAGGAATCGGGCAGAGTCGTGGCGAGCGCCAGCGCCGGCGGCGCGAGAACCATGCAGCAGGACAGAATAACCGTACTTGTCTTCATGATGTTTCCCTTCACGTTCACCTGGCAGGTAGACGGGGCCGTGGCCGAATAGTTTCGCGTGGCCGGGAGTGCCGTCGGCGTGCCCGCGCGAGGGCGGGTGTGAAGATGGAAAGCTATACTCGAACGATGCGCCAGGGAATGAGGTTAAGCCGTGTTTGAGTCGGAGTTTGAGCGCGGTCTGTATGCGCTCCGCCAGGAAAAACTAAAGCAGATTGAGGGGCTGGGGCAGGAGACGTATCCCAACACGTTTGCGCCGGCGGCCGATCATCCCCTGCGGACGATTCCGGCGATTCGCGCGGAGTATGACGGGTCGACGGGTGAAGAGCTGGAGGCTTCGCGTATTCCGGTTGCGGCCGCGGGGCGGATTATGGCGATCCGGCAGCAGGGGAAGGCGGGGTTTGCGACGCTGCAGCAGGAAGATGTGCGGTTCAGACAGAAATTGGCTGCGGACGGTAGCGAGCCAGGAATGCCTGGGACGACGGATCGATTGCAGATTCCGGATCGACTGCAGATTTATGTGCGCAAGGATGCGGTGGGGGATGCGGCGTTTGAGCTCTATAAGCTGCTCGACCTGGGCGATCACATTGGGGTGACGGGGTACTTGTTTCGGACGCGGACGAACGAACTGACGATCCATGTGGAGACGATCACGTTTCTGTCGAAGGCGTTGCTGGCGTTGCCGGAGAAGTACCACGGTCTGGCGGATGTGGAGCTGCGGTACCGGCAGCGGTATGTGGATTTGTTCATGAACGGCGTGCTGAATGAAGCTGGGAACCAGGAGCCGGGAGCTGGGGGCCGGGAGCCGCTGGCTGAGAGTCAAGCGCCGGAGATTCGTGTGCGCGAGGTTTTCATCAAACGGGCGCAGGTGCTGCGGGCGATTCGGAAGTTTTTCGATGGGAGGGGTTACATCGAGGTGGAGACGCCGATGATGCAGCCGATTGCGGGCGGAGCGGCGGCTCGTCCATTTGTGACTCATCACAATACGCTCGATATGGATTTGTTTTTGCGGATTGCACCGGAGCTGGATTTGAAACGGCTCGTGGTGGGCGGGTTCGATCGGGTGTATGAGATTAACCGGAATTTTCGGAATGAGGGGATTTCGACGCAGCACAATCCTGAGTTCACGATGCTGGAGTTTTACCAGGCTTATGCGAATTATCGGGATTTGATGGATTTGACACAGGAGCTGATTGAGTTTGTGGCGCTGGAGGTGAATGGGAGTACGGTTACTCGGTTTGGTGGGGTGGAGATTGATTTGAGTAAGTGGGAACGGCTTACTATGCGGGAGGCTATTATTAAGTGGTGGCCGGAGGTGATTCGCGTAGCTCCGGGGCTATTTGTCTGTCCGGGTCCAAGTCTGCCTGATTCTGATCATGTGGACCACTTCATGGCATTTTTGCAGCGTTCTCGGAACTTTTTGCGAGACTCTCTGAAGACTTACAACTCAGGGTGGGATCCTCTCCTGGCAAGCGACTTGGAACGTCGCCAACATACTAGAGTCAGCATCCATTTGGAAGTTTGGGACAATGAGCTGCAAAAGCTACAGTCAGCCTTAGAAAGCGGCACTTCTTTGGGCAAGAC
>CAZSWI010000302.1:0-4593 GCA_964610635.1 uncultured Acidobacterium sp. | reverse complement strand
GGGATCGGGCAGCTCTGGGTCCGGTAGCTCGGGGTCGGGCTCAGGGTCGGGTTCAGGGTCGGGCTCAGGGTCGGGATCGGGCAGCAGCGGGTCGGGATCCGGTTCTGGCGGGGCGGGATCCGGGAGCTCGGGTTCCGGATCTGGTTCGAGTGGATCAGGTGGGTCTGGATCGGGCGGAAGCGGTTCGGGTTCTGGTTCAAGCGGTGGGTCGGGGGGCTCGTCGAGCGGTTCGGGATCGGCCCTGGGTCTGGTTCCCTCCGATGCAATCACCGTGAATGCCGTCCAGGCGATGAGCGCCTGGAAGGCCGGCTACGACACAGGGACCAGCGGAACGAGCGGCGGGGCAAGCGGCACAACGTCCATTGTCGATACACCTTCGCTTAGCGGCGAAGCGCGGGAGTTCGCGACGACTTACACAGGCAGCGGCGGAGAGAGGTACTCCGTCACCTTTGGGCATGACACGGCGCCGGCTCATTTTCTGTACGACACGTGGGTTTACCTCGACGGGTCCATTGACCATGTGGCGAACCTGGAGCTGGATGTGAATGAGGTGATGCCCAACGGTCTCACGGTAATCTTCGGATTCCAGTGCGACGGCTATTCGAAAACCTGGGATTACACGACGAACGCAGGGACGCCGCAGAACCCCGTGGATCATTGGCTGCACTCCGGCGCCGACTGCAACCTGCAGGACTGGAGTATCGATACCTGGCATCATGTGCAGATTGCTTATTCGCGCGACGATGCGGGCAACGCGACGTACCAGTCGGTGTGGCTGGACGATGTGGAGCAGGATGTGAATGCGACGGTTCCGGCGGCGTTTGCGCTGGGGTGGGGCCCCACGCTGCTCACCAATGTGCAGGTGGATGGACTGGGCGCGAGCGGCTCGTCGACGCTGTATGTCGACAATCTGACGGTTTACCGGTGGTGAGTGGCGGGCGCAACCTGGCGGTTGCACAGGCTTTGTTGCCGGACATTACGGTTTACCGGGATTGCAATATACTTTTTGAACAATGCAGTGGTTGCTACGATATCTGGAACTGGTTCTGACTGCCGCCGGCGTGGTGGTGGTGGCTGTGGTGTTCGCGATTTTTCGCGATGTATCGGCCTGGAAAGCGGCGACGATTGCGGCGGTTGCGGTTGGGGTGCTGCACGGGACTATCTTCTTTGCGGTGCGGACGGTGCAGCGCCGCGCGCGGAGGCAGGCAGTGCGGCAGATCCGGGAGACATTTGAGAATCTGATCCGGAACAAACTGCAGGTAGTTTTGTTTGCGACGGAGGTTCCGACCGGGGACTGGCGTCCGGCGGCGCAACGGGCGGTCGAGGAAATTCAGGAGAGCCTGGATCAGATCGATGCGGAGCCGCTGCGAGTAGCGCGGAAACAGGCGTAAAACGACCGCGATATCGTCTGTTGCGCGATGGCGACCCGCTGAGGCATCCTGAGCAGCCGTGGGGGAGATGAGGGGGCCGGTACCGGCTTCACCAGAAGTCCGGGGAAGTGTTCCGCAGCACGGTGACGCCGGTATCTGCGAGGTCGAGCTTGCCGTTGCGAGCGAAGTCGCCTGCAGCGAGTCCCGAGCCCGCCGCGCCCAGCGGCAACGGAGGCTGGAAGGCGCCATCGCCATTGCCGAGAAGCAAAACACCGGCAGCCCCGAAGGCTACATCCAACTTACCGTCACTGTTAAAGTCCCCGATGGCCAGCGATCCATCCCCACTGTCTAACTCGGTGGGGGTTGCTGTTACTGCAGCTGCCTGGAAGGTTCCGTCGCCGTTGCCCATTAACACGGCGAGCGAATTCTCGTTGGCTACGACTAAGTCCAGCTTTCCATTCCTTCTCAGGTCGGCAACCAGGACCGGAGAGGAAAACTGCCCGCCCGACCCGTAAATTACAGCCGGCTGGAATGTTCCATTTCCATTTCCTAACAACACACTTACGGTACCGTTTGTACAATCGCCACTGCTCACGCACCAATTTGACACAATCAGGTCCGGCTTACCGTCGCGGTTGACATCCGCGACTGCCACCGAAGATGCATATTGGCCGCCCGAGGGGTAATTCACCGCCGGCTGGAAGGTTCCGTTGCCGTTGCCCAGCAGAACGCTCACGGTACCGCTCGAGTAGCTGGTGTTGCTGAATTCGTTGACGACTACGAGGTCGGGGATGCCGTCACCGTTGACATCGGCAATCTTTACGGAGACCGCGTCGGCTGCGCCCGAGGTAAAACTGATTGCGGGCTGGAAGGTACCGTCTCCATTCCCCAGCAACACCCCGATGCTGCCCGACGCCGGGTTGGAGGTGGCGAAGACGTTCGCTACAACCAGATCCGGTTTGCCATCGCCGTTCACATCAGCGACCGCGACGCTTGCCGGCTCTGTGCCGCCCGACGCGTAGGTTATGGCTTTACTGAATCGTCCGTGCCCATCGCCCAGCAGCACACCCACGATACCGCTGGTACAGCCGGGTTCACCAAGGCATCCGGCCGCAACCACGAGATCGAGTTTTCCGTCCTTCTTCAAATCCGCCGCCGCGATCGCGTCGGCATCCTGGCCGCCTGACATGTAGTTCGGCGCCGCTTTGAATTTTCCGTCGGGCCGACCAAGAAGAATGCTGACTGCGCCCGCCGCGCATCCGCTGTTGTAACAGGCATTCGTCACGAGCAGATCCGGCGTGCCATCCATGTTTACGTCGGCTATGGCTATCGAGTCAGCCTCATACGCAGCGGAGCCATAGGTGACGGGGGGCCGAAATGTCCCATCCCCGCTCCCACGCAGGACGGCCACAGTTCCATTGAGGCAATCGGCGTCGTTGTCGCACTGGGCCGCTACGACAATGTCCGGGCTGCCCTTCCGATAGAGGTCCGCCACTTTCACGACGACGTACCCGGTTCCGCCCGAGCCATAGGCCACAGCTGTCTGAAAGGTTCCGTTCCCATTCCCGAGGAGAATACTCGCCGTGCTGGTGGTGCAGTTCTGGCCGCTGCATTCATTGCCTACAATCAGATCCAGCCTGCCATCGTGGTTCACATCGGCTACGGCCACGGAGTCAGCTTGCTGCGGACCCGTGCTATAGGTAACTGCCGGCAGGAAGGCGCCGCCGCCCTGATTCAGAAACACGCTTACCGTACCGTTCGCGCATTGATAGTTGGTGGGGCAGCCGGTTGCGACGACGAGATCGGGTTTGCCGTCGCCGTTGAGGTCTCCGAGCGCGATCGAACTGGCATCCTCTCCTCCGGAGTCATATACGGCGTTGAGAGAGAAAGTGCCGTTGCCATTTCCAAAAAGTATGCCTACAGAACCAACGGCGCATTGGTAGAGGTAGTAACAGTCGTTGGCGACGGCCAAATCCAGTTTGCCGTCGCCATTGAGGTCGGCAATGACTAACGAAGAGGCGCCGAGACCACCCGAGTTATAGCTCACCGCCGGGACGAACGTGCCATTACCATTGCCGAGCAGCACGCTTACAGAACCATAGGTGCAGGAGCTATCCGCACAGGTATTCGTCACCACCAGGTCGGGCTTGCCGTCCTTGTTCACATCGGCTATCACGACTGAAGACGGCCCCAGTCCGCCGGAGCCGAGGCTCACGGGCGACGCAAATGCGCCATCGCCTTTACCAAGAAACACCTCGACCACACCGGCCGTGCAGGCAGCGCCGGAACATCCATTCGTCACGACGAGATCGGGTATGCCGTCCCCATTGACATCGCCGGCTGCAATCGAAGTAGCATCTTTTCCGCCGGAGCTGAAAGTTAAGGCCGACTGAAAAACAGGATCGAGGGACTCGCGATGCATCGGCGCGAGCAGATCTTCGCTGGTGATACTTACAGCCGCCGATTGGAGTGACGGAATCCAGGGTACGTGACCCCGCAATTGTGGCAATCCTGCGGGCTGGAGCGCTGTTGCCGCGTCCGGGGTGGGCGTCACGGGCGCGTTCGACTGGGAGAGGAGCGAGGGAGCGGTCAAAGGTACGGTCAAGGACAGCAACAGGCAGGCAAAGGAAGAGCGTCTCATGGTACCACCTTCGAGGATGTGGGTAGGAAGGCTGAACCGGCTGCCGGAGACGTGCTTCCGGGGCTCCTGGCACACAACGATCCGGCCAGGCAGCAACAATACTAACCGATTCAGGCGTGATTAATCCGGGTCAGGGGCGATTAACCCGATGGCGGCGCCAGGGGGGAGATTTTCGATCTGCATTGTGCACTGCTACTCATGCTGCATGCGGGCATCGATGATGCATCTCCTGGAATTGACGGATACTCGCGAACGCATTAGGTTGGGTTGTCGCCACGAAGGGCGCAAACCATGTGGCTGGCCGGCGAAGGGTGGCCGTCAGGTGGTCACGGGAAAGTTGAGGGTCAGGGACCAGATGGTGTTGCCGGAGTGAAGCTGGCCGAATCCATGCTCGAATCCACGCGCAGTATGCCGATTGCCGCATTGTTTCTGATCTTCATGGGCAGCGGCGCCAGCCAGGCGACCAGCGGAGTGCGGGTGGATCTGAGGCACGGCCTGGGCGTATTCACGCCGGTCTATCGCTGGTTCGGCTACGACGAGTCGAATTACACGACGACGACCAATGGTCAGGCGCTGCTGCGG
>CAZSWI010000301.1:0-4616 GCA_964610635.1 uncultured Acidobacterium sp. | reverse complement strand
GGTGCCGCTATTCGCCGATGGGGCTGCGGGACGGCATTCTGGCGCAGATGCTGGCGGAACAGGATCCACGGGCGTCGGTGCATCAGGAGTTCGAGCGGGAACGGTGGCAGGGGATCGAGGAGACGTGCCGCCTGTATGGGATCGATCCGCGGCAGGCGGAGCCGGTGCGGCAGCATGCGGCGCAACTGTTTCGCGATCTGGCGGCAGTGCACGGATTGCCGCCGGAATACCAGACCTGGGTGGAAGCGGCGGCGATGCTGCGGGACATCGGGAAATTCCTGAATCACCAGGGCTACCACCGGCACGGGCAGTACATCATTGCGAACTCGGAATTGTATGGATTCACGCCGCAGCAACGCGTGGTGACGTCGGCGATTGCGCGCTATCTGGGCAAAAGCCGGCCGGCGCCGGAAGGGCGGACAATGCGGCAGGTTCCTCCGGAGGAGTACGACCATGTGCGGCGCGCGGTGGTGCTGCTGCGGCTGGCGGTGGCGCTGAATCAGGATCGAGCCAGCGACGTGCTGAAGGTTCGGGTACAGGTTTATCCGAAGCGCGTGACGATGGATCTGTTGCCGGGCCGCACAGGCGCGGAGCTGGAGCTGTGGTCGCTGCGCAAAGAGGCGAGCTACTTCCGCGAGGTCTTTGGGCGGGACCTTTTCGTTGCCCTGGCGTAGATGCCGCGGAGAATCCTTGGATCGACAAGCCAATGAAGAGTGCCGGGAAGGCGCGTGCAGTCGATGCGGGCGATTGCCCCCTTGCGAAGGCGCGAGTTCATCCGGCCGGAAGGGGAGAGCAGGGATCCAAAGAAGGTGGTGAGAGTGGGATTGTGCCCGACGATGAGAACGTTCTCGTATTTATCCAGACTGCGGACCAGGTCGAGGAATTTCTGCACGGTGGCTTCGGGAGCGAGGGCTTCGGAGACTTCGATTTTGCTGTCGTAGCCGGCTTCGGTGCCGACCAGCGAGGCGGTTTGGAGGGCGCGCTTGAGGGGGCTGGAGACGATGCGGTCGAACTGGACATTCAGGGCGTTGAGGAAGCTGCCGACGAGAAGGCATTGCTGCTTTCCTTCCTTATCGAGGGGCCGCTTGACATCTATAACGGGGTTGGCGCGGCGTGTTCCCGCGCTGGCATGGCGAAGAATATAGAGATTCATAGTGGAAGGTCGGCGTGTGGCCCACGTCCTCCTCGGACGGTTTGTAACCTGATTGTAACAATCGGATCAGGCTGCGAATGTTAATTCTGCGGAGCTGGTTCGTGGGGATGCGTTTTAAGAAGGCTCTAATTTCCGGGAACTTTAAGGGCGGGGCGGGGACCGGCTTGCAGCGGAGTTCTGCGATGGAGGGACGGGAGCCGATCAGGGTCACTTCGTTGGCGCCTGCTTGCGGGATGGGCGGGCGCATCGTGGGACTGGCGAGCGCCGGTGGCGCGGATATGGGAGGAGCCGAAAGGAATGGTTGCGGCGCGTGGCGCTTTACAAGGAGGCTGGGGGCTGCGGATGGAGCGGTGTTTCGAGGGGATTCGGCCGGGACGGGTGCTTCGCCTCAGGTTGCCTATGTGACGGGCCGCGGCGCAGGGATGGGGCCTGGATAGGGCTCGGGGTCTGGTTCCGGCGCGGGACCCGGTGCTGGTTCCGGGCTGGGTGGCGTGGGCGGGTTGAGGATTGGTTCAGGGCCTGGGTCGATGCCCGGAATAGAACCGAGGTTGATTTGCATTTCGGTAGTCAGCGGCATTGATGGATGGGAGCGCGGGATGTTGCAGGCGGTTGCCTGTTGCCATAATTCAGGTTTTGCGGCGCGGTTTTCGAGGAGGAGCAGCATGGCGGGGCTCGAGTCGATAGTCGGCAAAGAGATGCGGGTGGGTGGTCAGGAGTTTTGCAGGCCCCGACGAAAGGGCTCATGGCTTCGGGTCTATCGACGAAGCGACAGCGGCGCACGAACCAGACTTTGCCTCCTGATCCTTCTCACGCTCTTACACCAGCTTCATCGTCTGCGGATCCCACTTCACAATGGCGTCGCGTTCGTAGCTCAGGTTGCTCAGCAGCGCCGCACCGGCCGCGCGGTAGCCAAAAACCGCATCTTCGACCACCGGCTGCCGCGAACGCACTGAGGCGAAGAAGTTTTTGAAGTGGTCGTAGCTGTCGCTGTAATCGCGTGGCGCGACATACTTGTCGACTCCAACGCGTGTCGGCTCGGTCGGCTCCACCAGCGGATACTTTTGCCGATAGTCGGCGGTGATCTGCTTCTGCATCGCGTCTGTGAACGAGCCGATCATCAGGCCCGGCTCCTTTTCGCGCGGCACGCGGTTCACCGTGACGGAGTTGCCGGCAATCTCCATCTGGCCTTCTGAGCCGGCGAAGAGGAAGCCCTCGCCCTCCGCCCCGCCGTCGACGAAGTTGACGCGCAGGCTCAGGTTGAAGCCTTCGGGGTAATCGAAGAGGCCAAGCAGCACATCGGGCACGTCGCGACCGTCCTTCCAGAAGCGCAACCCTCCGGTTGCCATGGCTCGCGTCGGTCCCTTCGCGCCGGTGATGAAGTGCGTCCCGCTGAAGAGGTGGACGAACAAATCACCCGCCACGCCGCTGCCATAGGCCTTCCACTTCCTCCACTGGAAAAAGTGGTCGCTGTTGAAGGGAATTTTCGGAGCGGTTCCCAGGAACCGCGGCCAGTCGCACGTCTCCGTCGACGCATCCGGCGGAACGGTGTAGTTCCACGCGCCGATCGAGGAGTTGCGATCCCAGAACGCGCTGACCATGTTCAACTGTCCGATCGCGCCCGCAGCCAGGAGTTCCTTCGCCTTTGCATAAACGATGGAGCTGACGCGCTGGCTACCAATCTGCAGAATGCGCTTCGTCGCCTGCGCCGTCTCAATCATCGCCGGCCCATCGGAATAGAGATGGATCATCGGCTTCTCGCAGTAAACGTCTTTGCCCGCTTTCATGGCGTCGATCGAAGCCTGCTTGTGCCAGTGGTCGGGCGTGCCGATGATGACGGCGTCAATATCTTTGCGATCGAGAATCTCGTGGTAGTCGCGCGTTGTGAGGATGTCGGCGCCCCACAACTCCCTGCAGTGGGCGAGGCGGTTATCGTAGCAATCGGCTGCGGCGACGACCTTAACGCCAGGGACACTGGCGGCGACTTTCGTGTCGTACTGGCCCTGGCCGCCCGCGCCGATGAGCGCTATCTGGATGTGATCGTTGGCCGATACGGGCTTTTCCTGCTCGCTTTGCTGGGGAACAATCAGCGTCCCCGAGCGGTTCGCCTCCGCCATTGCGCCCAGCCGCGCTGCCATCAATGCTTGTGTCGAGGCCGTCCCGGCCACTTTCAAAAAGCTTCTCCGATTCACGCGCGTTGATCCCCCGATTTCAAAATCGATTCGCCCAAAACAGATGGCCCCTGCCAACATAATCTTTTTCGAGCAACTTTGCGTCGGGGAGCCTCCCATACGAGACCGCCTTCATTTGTCCGGTAAAATCGCGTGGCATGCAAAGATGTCGCTCCGCAACGCAGTTGGCCGTTCGCCTCGTTCTTTCGTCTCTGGCGCTTGCGTTCCCCGCTCACGCCCAACTCTCCGCCGACATCGCCCGCATCGCGGCCCTGGCGCACGGCCGCGTGGGCGTCGCGTGCTCGCTTCCCGGGCGCACGCTCGACTGCAATTTCCATTCCGAAGAGCCGTTCCCGATGCAGTCGGTTTATAAGCTGCCCATCGCCATGGCTGCGCTGCACGCGGTCGAGCAGGGCCGCCTGGCTCTCACTCAAAACGTCCGTTTCCTTCCCTCCGACCTTATTGCACCCGATCAATACAGCCCCCTGCGCGATGCCCATGCCCACGGCAATGCCGACGTTCCCGTCGAAGATCTCCTCCGCCTGGCCGTCTCTCAAAGCGACGGAGTCGCCTCCGACATTCTCCTCCGCGTGCTCGCTGGGCCGCCCGTTGCCGATGCCTACATTCGTAGCCTCGGCATCGAGGGCATTCACATTTTGGATACGGAACAAACCCTTGGCCGCGAAGTCAAACTCGAAGATCGGGACTCTGCCCAGCCGCGCGCCCTGGTCGCTCTGCTGCGCCTGCTCGCCGATCGCTCGCCCCTGTCGCCCGAGCACACGCAGTTGCTTCTTGGCTGGATGACCGCTTCGCACACCGGTGACCGGAGGATCAGAGCGATGCTGCCGCCGGGAACCGTCGTCGCGGACAAGACCGGAACATCGGGCACGGGACGGAACTTCACGAACGCGACGAACGATGTGGGCCTGATCACGCTGCCCGACGGCCGCAAGTTGGCGCTCGCCGTGATGGTCGCGGATTCGGCCGCGGCGCCGGACGTTCGCGAGCACATCATCGCGGAGATCGCCAGGGCGGTCTGGGCGGCTGCGACCATGGCTCGCTGATCGAGCTGATTGCCACTCCGCCGGCAATCCCGCCGTTCGCATTGAATTCGCTTCCCCGTCCCCGTAAACTTGGTATACGGGCAAAGTATGCTCAGGCTCACCAAAAAAGCCGATTACGGCCTCATGGCCCTCAAGTTCCTCGCCGAGCACGCCGACCAGGCCTCGCTCAGCGCGAGGGACATCGCCGAGGCCTACCACATTCCGCCGCAGCTGCTGGCCAAGATCCTGCAG
>CAZSWI010000300.1:3481-4620 GCA_964610635.1 uncultured Acidobacterium sp. | reverse complement strand
GAAGCGCGGCTTTAGCCGCCGAGGGATGCTCTTTTCCAGGTTCTGACCTCTGCCACGGGCTGTTAAAAGGACACCCCGAAACCTCCGGACAAGAAGACACCCGGGTGCTGCCCCATAAGCACTGAGATCAGGAGAAACTGCACCCGTTCTCCGTGTTGCTTTGACCGATCGCTGACGCTTCGGCGATGATGCGCTCATCGAAACCTATTGCTGGAGCGAAGGTCGTTTGTGGGCACTTATTTCGTTTTCAGCGTTGAGCCAATGCTCAATGAGTGACTTGTCCTGTTAGCTTCAACTGACGAACATGCCCAAATGGGTCGGCGAACACTAGCCTACTCATCGGGATCCAAGTCCGGGCCTAAACTCCCAAGCAAATCTAGAATTCGGCCATGCGATAGGTTCGTCTATGAGTCCCGAAACCGACGGCCAGCGAGTCGACAATACTGCGCGTTTATCATCCTCTCTGATTCCTCGGGTACCCGGGCCAGGGTCGTCGCGCCGGATACCGCAAGGGCCTGCTGAGTTTGCGAGCGCTCAACCGGCAGGCTCTTCGTGTTCCGCAAAGTACTTTTAGTCCGCTGGTTCTTCGGACTGGTAGAGGCGCGGCCGAAAATGAGTACACTTGGTATAGTCTTCGACGATTCCACTTGGCGAATGCTCTTCCTCAGGAGCAATAGGAGTCTTGGGACATGACCGAACTCAATGAACAAGTTGCCCCTGCCGCCATTTCATCGGACGGACCATCTTCGATGCCTACATTGCCAGATGGGTCCTTGTCCAGCGGCACAGATCTGCCTCGCGAAGAATCGCTCACGAATCAGACCAATGCGATATCGCGTGAGTTGCACGCGCTTGAGAAGTTAAACATCTATTTCCAGATGGGCCTGGCAATCATCGGGCTCGCAGCAGTTATCATCTATGGTTTTGAGCTGTCCCAGATGCGCCGTGCGAACAGTCTGATGCAGGAATCTGAGCGCGACCAGTCCCAACAGCAGCGTGATCAGATGGAATTGGATGAAGCCGCACAACTCGCCTTGACCGACCCTACAATCGAGAACTTCGAATCAAGGCAACCAACCGTTCGCTTAACGTTCCATAACTTCGGCAAGACCCCTAGTGTGAGCGGCAATGTCAAGATT
>CAZSWI010000300.1:0-3471 GCA_964610635.1 uncultured Acidobacterium sp. | reverse complement strand
GAGCTCATCGGACCTGGTGGAAACGCCGCAAATGAGGTTGACGCTGTCGAGCGTAGCTTCCGAAATATGCCGAAAAATGCATCGGTTTTACCGATCACGAAGGTCTACTCGCAAACTGGCCTCACGATGCCCATCACATTTAATCAGCCCGGCTTTTCGCGTCAGGCTGTCCAGAATGTCATGGACGGCAAGAACAGAGTGATCTTTTTTGGAAAATACGATTATGTAGACATTTTCAACAAACCGCATAGCGACCGCTTCTGCGTAACCTTTGATGAACACATAGGTGACGCTAAACGGAGGTTCTTGAAGTCCCTGATCGAAAACTATACCAAGCATCTCGGGTCCAGCGAAGATGATCAAGAGCTTAAGCAGGCTTTGGCCATCGCCAGTCAAACGGTTCCTTCCGTGCCCTCCCCGATGCAGCTTTGTGATGCAGGAAATGATTAGAAACCTCGAATTTCTGTTCTTAATGCCAATATATTGTTCAAGTTTCCGGGCAAATACATGCGCGGAAAGTCATTCCTAGCATGCCCCAGGGACGACAGGACCACTGAAGAGTGCAGGGGTATTGGGCATCCTGTTGTGTGAGCAGCATAGAATTGGCGGACGAGTCGCCTAGATTGTGCATCAGTTGCCGAAAATGCGACACGGTTTGGAAACGTTGGAATAACGTCAAATCGCCGAGTCGCTCATTGACTCGTATGCGTAACGAAAAGTCGCGTTGTCTTTACCTGGACGCCGATCCAAATCCCCGAATAGCGACAACAGCCCAAAGCGCCCACGCCCGCGTTTGAAGAGATTCCCAGCCCCACCCCCCCCATGCGGCGCAGGCCAGGTTCACCCCACAACCCTGGCGTCCACCCGGAATGATCAAGGCTCTTTCCCGCATGCCTGTCCGCCGCCAAACTTCCGTAATGTGCAGCGTGCGCATTGTTCTGGACTTGCTCCCTCCCCAGCGCTACCGTCATAGATAGTTGGGCAAGCCCTGTTCATCTCCCGTGTCCATCCCGGGATGAGCGGGGCTTTTGCTTTCATGGGAGTCAAAACAACAATGCACGGCGAGTCTCAATCCTCCGAAAAACCCGCTTCCAGCAGCTCACCGGAGCCGTGCGAAGGGGTTATCGAGCTCGATAACACCCAGAAGCTCTCTGATTTCAAATACATGGCGAAAGTGAGGAGAGAGGGGGAGGGGGGTCCTTGGAAAGCTGGCAAGTCTTTTCCCCAAATTGCTCCAGGCGAAACACAAACCTGATCGGAGCGACCGGCTCGGTCCAAATTAGAATGGGGGTTGAGTTCCTCGAAACCCATGCCGGTCGATGTCGATATCGCCAATCATGCTCTGCTCGAAAAGGGCTGGGCCGCCCTTCCCGCGGACTACCGCATCCCCGCGACCCCACCCACCCTCGACGAAGCCCGCGCCTGGTGCCGCCGCCTCGCCGAGACCCATTACGAAAATTTCCACGTTGCCTCCTGGTTTCTCCCCCACCGACTCCGCCCCCACTTCCACGCCATCTACGCCTACTGCCGCGTCTCCGACGACCTCGGCGACGAAGTCGGCAATCCCGAAGCATCCCTCGCCCTCCTCGACCTCTGGGGCCAGGAACTCGACGCCTGCTACCGGGGCGTTGCCCGCCATCCCGTCTTCGTCGCACTCGCCGAAACCATCCGCGCCTGCGACATCCCCAAAGAGCCCTTCGCCGACCTCCTCGTCGCCTTCCGCGACGACCAGTCCGCCCAGACCATCACCCGATTCCGCACCATGGACGACGTCCTCCGCTACTGCCGCTACTCGGCAAATCCCGTCGGCCGCATCGTCCTCTATGCCTGCGGCTATCGCGATGACGAGCGCTTCGCCCTCTCCGACCAAACCTGCTCCGCCCTGCAGCTCGCCAACTTCTGGCAGGATGTTCGCGTCGACTACACAAAGAACCGCGTCTACATTCCCCGCGACGATATGGACCGCTTCGGCGTCGACGAATCCATCATCGCCGAAGCGCGCTTCACCCCCCAGTTCCGCGAGCTCATGCGTTACGAAGTCAATGTCGCGCGTGAAATGTTCCGCGCCGGCTTGCCCCTCATCGGCATGGTCGACCGCGAACTCGCCCTCGATCTCGACCTCTTCTCCCGCGGCGGCCTCGAAATCCTCCGCGCCATCGAACGTAATAACTACAACGTCCTCAGCACCCGGCCCGCCATCTCTAAAACCCGCAAAGCCATCTTGCTTCTGCGTGCCCTCGTCCGCAAGTGGAGCGCTGCTTGACCGCTACCGCCGCTGCCAGCGGGCTCCGCTTCGCCGATCTCAATCTCGCTGCGGCCTATGAGGAATGCACCGGCATCGCCCGCCATCGCGCCAGGAATTTCTACTACGCCTTTCTCGCCCTCCCTAAGCCAAAACGCGACGCAATCTGCGCCGTCTATGCCTTCATGCGTCACGCCGACGACATCTCCGACGACGAGTCGCGCCCTCGCGCTCAACGCCGCGAAAACCTCGACACCTGGCTCGATGAATGGCACCGCGCCGCCGCCGGTGATTTCACCGAAGACCCCATCTTCATCGCTCTCGCCGACACCCGCCTCCGCTTCAACATCCCCATGGAACTCCTCGACCAGCTCGTCCATGGCACCGCCATGGACCTCGTTTCGGACCTCGAGAATCCCAACGCCGAGGAAGACGCTCACAGCGGCTACGACACCTACGCTACTTTTGAGGAGCTCCGCCAGTATTGCTACTACGTCGCCTCGGTCGTCGGTCTCGTCTGCATCCGCATCTTCGGATACACCGATCCGCGTGCCGAACAGCTGGCCGAGGACACCGGCGTCGCCTTCCAGCTCACCAACATCCTTCGCGATGTCCGCGAAGACGCCGAGCGCGGCCGCATCTATGTCCCCCTTGAAGACCTCGACCGCCACGGCGTCTCCATAGAAGAACTAGCCAGCCTTCACGATGGCGAGCTGATGACCCGCCGCCAGCGCGAGCTCCTCCAAAGCCTCGCCAAACGTGCCGAGCACTGTTACAAATCCGGCCGCGATCTCCTGCCCCTTATCGACGCGGACTCCCGCCCCGCCCTCTGGGTCCTCATCGCCATCTATCGCGATCTCCTCCGCCGCATCGAGCGCCGTAACTACGACGTCTTCTCCTCGCGCATCAGCGTCCCCACCCGCACTCGCCTCGCCATCCTCCTGCGCGGCCTGACCCAGGTCGTTCGGTATCGCATTTCCGGGTCGAAGAACGCGAATGCCTGACCCGCAATCCTCCAAAACCATCACCGTGGTCGGCGGAGGACTCGCCGGAATTGCCGCCGCTTGCGCCCTCGCCGACGCTGGCTATCGCATTCATCTCCTCGAGCGCCGTCCTTACCTCGGCGGCCGTGCCTCCTCCTACGAACATCCCGGCACCGGCGAGGTTATCGACAACTGCCAGCACGTCCTCATCGGCCGCTGCACCTCCCTCATCGACCTCTACCGCCG
>CAZSWI010000299.1:0-4620 GCA_964610635.1 uncultured Acidobacterium sp. | reverse complement strand
ATCGACCAGTTCGGTACCGGCGACAAATACTTCGGCGTCTGCACCATGATGGCCACCCTTCCCGGCCTGCCCATGTTCGGCCACGGCCAGATTGAGGCCTTCACCGAAAAGTATGGCATGGAGTACAAGCGTCCCCGCTACGACGAGACCCCTAACCAGCACCTCGTCGATCGCCACCAGCGCGAGATCGCTCCTCTTCTCAAGAATCGCCACGTCTTTGCTGAAAGCGCCAACTTCGCCCTATTCGACTTCTGGCTCGACAGCGGCGCCGTCGACGAAAACGTCTTCGCCTGGTCCAACCGTCTCGGCGACCAGCGAGCACTCGCCGTATTCCACAACAAATTCTCCAGCACCTCCGGCACCCTGCATAAATCGTCGTTCCGCACCGACAAAAACTCCGGTTCCCTTTACAGCGTCCAGATCCACGAAGCTCTCGGACTGCCCGGCGATCACAACGCTATCCTCGCCTATCAGGACAACGCCAGCGGCCTCCACTATCTCCGCCGGCTCAGCGAGATTCGCGAACGCGGCCTCCGCCTCAACCTCGGCGCGTATCAATATCACCTCTTTCAAAACTGGCGAGAGATGCATGCCACTGCGGACCATCCCTGGGACCAGCTCTGCGCCGATCTCAAGGGCACTGGCGTCTGGAGCCTCGACGATGCGCTGGCCAACTTCAAGCTGCGCCCCGTCCACCAGGCACTCCGCGCCGCCCTCCATCCCGATGTACTCCGTTGCTTCTCCGATCTGATTGAAGCCGAATCTGCCGACCCTCAAGCGCCTCATGCTCATGCCAGCAAGGCGCCCTGCAGTCACGAAGAAACTCTCGCGACGCTGCACAAAACTGCGAACCACTTTTTCACGATGGCTCTTGCATCTCTAAGTAAAATAAGCCCATCCACAGACGCGCACCGCGACAAGCCCGACGATCAAGAGAGCCAGGCCCGAACCGCTGAAGCCACTGTTGCGCCTCCAGGTCGGCCAACACTCCACGCCTCCACCCCGGAAACACCATCGCCCGGAACCCGTTATCGCGATTTCCTCCTCGCCGCCGGCAAACTGCCCGCCCTGGAGCACGCCTTTGCACACGGCTGGCCTCCCGATGCCCGTATCGTGCTCCCCAGCTACAGTCCAAAAACCACGGCCGTCACGGTATGGGCTCCGGTTGTCGCCTGGTGTCTCCTGCGCGCCTTCGCCGACAGTCTCCCGCCCGAACAGAATCCCGGCGAGGTTTTCGATCGCCTCTACCTCCGCTCGGCCCTCGCTGACATCTTTCACCCACTCGGCGTCGAGGGCGATGCTGCCTACCGTGCAGCCACCCGCGTTCGTCTGTTGCTGACACAGCCCAGCAACACTCAACCCGATGCCACGCAGGATCTTGACTGGAATGACCCCGACGTCGTCTGGCTCACCAGCCTCCATGAAGCGCAGGGCCATCGCTACTTCAACAAAGAAGCCCACGAGCAACTACTCTGGTGGATCTGCCTGCCCCGCTTCATCGCCGTCCTCGAAGAAGATCCATCGGCCAAATCTCCCGCAACCCGGACGGCTCTGCGCGCCATTGAGTCTGCAACCGAAGCAGCAACAGCCGCTGCTCTGAACTCCGGCTATCGCCTCGATGTCCTCAGGCCCACCGTCGGGAGCATGGAGGGAACGCCAAAACCCGGCGCCGCCGGAACCCTCGAAATCGCTCTCACCACACCCGGAACGGAGAGCGCCACAGTCGGCGATGCAAAGCCCGAACAAACCGAGGAGCATACCACCACACGTCAGTGATCGTGCGGCGCGATCGTGGCGCAATCGACGATCGTGGAAGTGGAACCACCAGGCGTCAGGCCCATCGCACAAGGCGAAAGCGGTCCCCTCTTGCGCGTTATACTAACCACTGTCCTTTCCAGGCCGGGATGGCGGAACTGGCAGACGCAGCGGACTCAAAATCCGCCGAGACAACCTCTCGTGGGGGTTCGACCCCCCCTCCCGGCACCACAAAATCCAGCCGCCGAGTTCTCAAATGTATGGAGACGACCCGGCCGTCTCCGCGAACCCGCTCCGGATGATCTTCTCTGGCGAAGCGCTGTACGGCGCTTGCGGGGATCATAGCACGGCATCGGCAAGCCGAAGGACAGCGAGGCGCCGGCGAAACTGCTGGCAGCATTTCTGCCGAATGCCGAGGAAAGCCAACTCGGACGCGTCTTGGTTGAGACGGTCATTCTGCTCTCCATGCGCCCCGAGGCCGATTCTGCGAAAGTGCTCCGCGATGCCGCTCAGGCCTACAAGGTGGACATCGAAGCCATCACCGCGAATGTCAAACAGGAGTTCGCGGCTAAGGAGAAGGCGATGAGCGCAAAGAAGCCCTGGTCTTTAACACCGCTTGGTCAAAAGGCCGAAACTAAATTACCACTTCTTGACTCTTGTCCGCAAAGCAATGTCTTTTCGCTGCGATAAGCCACTAAACTAAGGACGCCAGAAGCCGACAACAGAATCCTCGAGAGAAAGCCAAGACCAGGAACATGAAACTCTCGCAAACCTCGTTTTCTCAAATATGGATCGCGCCCGTCGCATTCGCGGCAGCGCTGGCGTTTACCCCGTCGATGCGTTGCCAAAAATCCACATCTCCTGGCTCTGCGTCCCATGACACCGACGCTGCCGCCACTTTCAGCACCGGCTTCGTCTCCGATTGGTCGCACCATCACGTGGTCTACTCTCATCCGGGTGCGGCTAATGGCGCCCAATTTGCTACTAATCCCTGCCAGAGCCCAAGCCTGAGCAATGGCTGCATCATGGGATTTACCGCCAGTAGCAGTTGTGCCCAAAATCTGGCAATTGGCAACTTTACGCTCTGCGGAGAAGCCTATAACGATGTCTCTACTGCGAGGAATGTAACAGTCGATTACAGCCCGTCTCCCAACAACGCCATTATCGCTTGGGCTACATGGTGTTTCACTTCCGCATGCAACACTTCAATCTCGGGCATCACTGCAACGATTGGTGACAACGTCAATGCAACCGAATCGTGTTTTGTCGCAAGTCCTCATAGTCCGTTTATTACGGATGGCAACGGGGGCGCGCAAGGCAGCGGTGATTTTCAGCAGCACTATGTCTGGTATTGTCCAAGCATACCGTCCGGAGTGACATCCTTCACGGTGACCCCGACCAACCCAAACCTTAGCTACTTGCAGTTAAATATCACCGAATGGAAAGCCGGATCGTTGGCGCCGTCCTGTTCACCAATAAGCGCTTGCTTTGAAAATGTAGACAATCTTGGGCAGGCCGGAAATTCAACAGGTGGAACGACAGCCACCATCACCACCAGCGGTCCAACAGTTAACGCGAATGATCTGATATTCGCGGTCACAGAGGTCCCCTGCTGTAGTTTCACTGCCAGACCTGGCACAGGATATACCGGAATAACCGTGGCGCCTGCTGTTACGCCGGGAATGGTTTCCGAAGCAAAAGCCGCGACTAATGCCGGAATTCAAACCGCAACGTCAACGTGGACTGGGGGGAGCACTTCCTGGTTTGGAGTAATCGTTCCAGTGATTGCGGTGAACAGCGGTGCGGCCACCACCACCTCACTGACGGCGTCGCCGAACCCCGCGCTTACCGGCAATCAGGTGACCCTCACGGCGACGGTGACCAGCGGCGGGAATCCGGTAAGCGCGGGCACGGTCACGTTCACGGAGAACGGCGCATCGCCCGCCGGTGTCAGCAACAACGTAGTAACTGTGAACGGCAGCGGCCAGGCCTCGATCACCACTACTGAGCTGGCAGAAGGCGATCACCACATCGTCGCGGTTTATAGCGGGGTGGCGAACACGTACGGCACGAGCCAGACTTCTCAGTGGGTGCGGGAGGACGCCCCGTCGACGGCGACGGCCTCGGGCGCGACTGCGACTTTCTGCAATCCGGCAGGCTTCACGCTGCCGAACCAGGCGGAAAGCGCGGATAACATTGGCGCGGCGGCCCCAAACCCATCGAACATCTTCGTTGCGAACATGCCGGGCACCGTCAGCAGTGTCGGAGTGGAGCTGGAGAATTTCCAAACCAACCCAAACAGCGACACGATCTACTACACGTCATCGCTTCTGGTGGGGCCCGGGGCCGCCACGGCAAATACTCTCGATTTCTTCTCCGGGACCGGAACCACCGACAACGAGACAGAACTGGCGAAGGGCAACTACATCTTCACCGACAGCGCCAGCGAACTGGTGCCGCAAGCGGATTTCGGCCCGGCTTCGTACCTGCCGACCAGCTATGACACCGGCGGCATCAAGGGCACATATACCGCGAGTCCCAGCGGCTTCTACACGCTGCCTGGCTCATACAATTACGCCGCGCCCCGCGCAGGCTCCACTTTCGATTCGGTGTACGGCGGAACCAACCCCAACGGGATCTGGAGCCTGTACTTCTATCAGAACTTCTCCGTCGTCACCACTCAGGCGACCGCGAGCGCGTGGTGCCTGAACTTCGTCGAAAATGCGCCGGTGGTGACGGCGAATCTGCCGGGGACAGGCACGTTCACGCAGGGCCAACAGGGCGCCTTCACGGTGGATATCGAGAACACGGGGCCGGGGTCGACGGGCGACCCGAGTGGTGGCAATCCGATGACGGTGACCGACG
>CAZSWI010000298.1:0-4624 GCA_964610635.1 uncultured Acidobacterium sp. | reverse complement strand
CGATCACCATGAACGTGCCCTTCACGTTGTACTGCTTCAGGATGTCGAGGATCTTAGGCGTCCACACCGGATCGGGCCCGTCGTCAAAACTCAGCGCCAGCTTGTGCGGATCGTACCCGTATTGCTCGATCGTGTACGAGTGCGGCAGCCGGACCATGCTCTCGTCGGTCACCGTGGAGTTGTCCGCATCCATCTGGATCGTCCGCTCGCCGGTTTGCGGCCGCGCGACGACGCGCAGAATGTCGCCCTCGCCTTCGTCGTCCACGTCCTCGCCCGGCAGTACCCTCTTTAATTGTTCAGGCGCGTCCTTCGCGTTCGGATGATCCCATACCTGCCACAGCGACGGATCCTCTTCGCCCAGCCGCCACAGCGCGAACGTACGCAGTCCCATCTGCCGCCCCGCGCGCAACTCGTTCAGCGCCGTCACCCCATCCAAAAACCAAACCTGATGCCGCAGGTGCGCATCCTCATCGTCGTAAGCAAAGTGCGGGTTCAGTTCGTCGCCTTCCAGATGCACATCCGCGCCCGCGTCTTCCGCCCTCTGCCACGCATCCTGCACCGAGAGGTCATCGACATCCGCCACCCGTGTCGAAGCCTTCTTCCCTTTTTCCGGCAGTGGCGCCGCCCAGTCGAAGCCGTAGTTGCCGATGCCGCATATGAGCTTCTCTTTCGGCACCAGCTTGAGCACGCGCTTCAGGTTCGCCTCGAACCACGGCTCGCTGGCCACCGGTCCCGGATCGCTCGTCTCCTCGTGCTCGTCGTAGTTCATCAGGATGATGCCGTCGCTCGCCTGGGCCAGCTGCCGCATCGTCGCATCGTCAGCCGCTGCCTGCACGTTCACGTAAATCTTCAGCTTCTTTGCGCGAAAATCGCTGTGCAGCTCCCCGATCCACTCCGCGTAGAGCTTCATGTCTTCGCCGGGAATCATCTCGAAGTCGAGACAAATCCCGTGGTATCCAGGATTCGCAAACAAAAACTTGTCCAGCTGAACGTGCAAACGGTTCCGCGCCGCAGGATCCTGCAGCATCTTCCCGATTACATCGCCATTCCACGCCCCGCTCAGCGTGTTGTAGTCGTTCAGCATCGGAAAGACATCGGTGTCTTCCTTCGCCGCCTCGATCGTCGTCCTCACGCGGTTCTCAGGATCGACCCCGTGCACCCCGGCCGCATCCACCACATTGTAGAAATGCACCGGGAACAACGGCGTGGCTCCCACCAGGTTTCCATCCGCCGAAACCACGTGCAGCCAGTCCGGGAACAGCATGTCGATCTGATGGATGTGCGACTTCAGGATCGAGTAGCTGGCCTCGTCGTTCTCGTAGAACGCGGCGCGCAGTCCCTCGTCCTTGTTCAGCACGATTTCCGACGGATGCAGCTGCGTCTTCCGCCGCGCGGGCCGAGCAGCGGTCTTTTTGGCCAGCTCCGGCTGCCGTTCCTTCAGCGCCTTCACGTTGCGCTTTTGCGCCGGCAGCAGGAGCTCCGGCAGCGTTTGTTTGGACAGCACGCTGAAGACAAAAACCGCCAGCACCCCTGTCAGAACGATGATCGAAACATCGGTCAGACGCCGCAGAATCTTCCGGCGCCGTTGCCGCGGATCATAAAAAACCTGCTTCATCGTGGCTCGATCACCTGCTCCCATCCTACGATATTGCCCACTCGATAACTCCCGCTCCCAGCTCCTGGCTACCGGCTACTGGCTACAAGCTACCGCCTGTTCTAATACCTCCAGTGCCCGGCCCACCCAAAAAATGGCTCCCCATCGCCCTCGCACTCGCCGCCGGAGCCGCTCTCCGCCTCTGGTTCATCCACGCTTACCCCGAAGTCCAGGGAGACCCCCTCATCTACGGCGGCATCGCTAAGAACTGGATGCTCCAGGGCATCTATGGCATGTCCAGCGGCAGCCATATCGATCCCACGCTGATCCGCCTCCCGGGCTATCCACTCTTCCTCATCCTCTGCTTCCGCCTCTTCGGCGCCGAGCACTACCACGCCGTGATGTTCGTCCAGGTCGCAATCGATCTCGCCACGTGCCTCCTCATCGCCGCACTCGCACGCCGCATCTGGAGCCCCCGCGCCGGCTGGTGGGCCCTCTGGCTTGCTGCTCTCTGCCCCTTCACCGCCAACTTCGCCGCCATCCCTCTCACCGAAACACTGGAGCTCTTCTCGACCGCCCTCGCCTTCTACGCCCTCGATCGCCTTCTTCAAACCCCGCGCTGGTCGTGGGCCCTCACCATGGCCGCCGCGTGGAGCTACGCCACCCTCCTCCGCCCCGACGGCGCCCTCGTTGCAGTCGCTCTCTGCCCTGCCATCGTCTTCTACGGATCACGCCGTTGGGGCCTCACACCCATGCTGCGCTGGGCACTCCTCTGCGCCCTTATCGCGATCTTGCCCTTCATCCCGTGGACCCTCCGCAACGAGCGCACCTTCCATGTCTTCCAGCCCCTCGCGCCACGTTACGCCGTCGATCCTGGCGAAAGTACCAACCCTGGCTTTAATCGCTGGACCAAAACCGTCTGCGTCGATTTCGCCTGCACCTGGGATGTCTACTGGAACGCCGACACCGATGTGATCCACATCGAGGACCTGCCCTCGCGCGCATTCGATTCCCCGCAGCAATATGAACAGACCCGCACCCTCATCGCCGCCTACAACCGCACCACCACGCTCACGCCTGAGCTTGACGCAGCCTTCGCCGCCCTCGCCGCCCAGCGCATTCGCGCCCATCCCTTCCGCTATTACGTGGAACTGCCCCTGGCGCGCCTCGCCGACATGTGGCTGCGCCCCCGCACCGAGACGCTCTGGATTGAGCTGCGCTGGTGGCAGTACAGCCGACATCACGCCGAAACAGAATTTGCTTTTGGATACGCGGCCCTCAACCTCGCCTACCTGGTTGCCGCGCTGATCGGATTTCTGAAACGCCCGCGCCTCTCCGGCGCTATTCTCGCCTTTGTGCTTCTGCGCTGCGCCTTGCTGGCCACGCTCGAAGCCCCCGAGCCCCGCTATACCCTCGAATGCTTCCCGCCCCTCATCGCCTTAGCCGGAATCGCGCTAAGCCGCAAATCCCCGTCATCCTGAGCGAAGTTTGGCTTGCGCAGCGAGACCAACGCAGTCGAAGAGCCTGGCCTGAGCAAGCCGGCACAGCCGGCGCGTCGAATGGCACCCCCGAGCGCCAGTAATTCAGAGCTCGCACGGATTCGCGAGGGCTTCAAAGCCTGCACCGCCGTTGCCCCGTGCGCTCCGCGCTGAGATCGGTGATCTGCGATCACCGATCAAACATCCCCCTCATCCAGACGCAGCTCGGTCACCTGAATCCGGCCCGGGCAAATCCTCAGCGGTTGCGGAATCGCGAAGGTCCGCTTCGTTCCCGGAGCGGTCACCAGAATCCGCGCCGCCCGCAAACACTCGGTGCCCGTGGTCCACACCACTTCAAACGCTGCAACCGCGTGCGGCATCAGCGTCACCGTCGGCGCCGGTCCGCCCGCCGCAGCCGCATGCGTATTCCCGAACTCCGCCACCACCTGTGCTGAACTGACCTTTTCCATCGAGATACTGCCGATGTTCTCGCCCTCAGCGCTCACCAGCGCGATGCTGGGATATCCCCCCAGGCGGCAAGGCATTGCCCCGCGATTCATAAACGCCAGCTTCACCGACCGGAAAATCCCATTTGCGTCTCCAGAGATCTCCTCCACCGAAAGCACATCCGGATCGCATGGGCCCGCATTCTCGGCGTCGAGCGCTGTCGCGCGCGGAATCAGGCGCGGGGTTTCCCCCGGCAGCATAAACGGCGTGTTCCGGTTGGGATGCAGTGCCGCATCGTCGGGCGCAATCCCCTGAGCAGCCACGTTGGCCCTGCCCGCCGCGCCCGTACCCGCGCAGCCGGAGCACACCACCACGCAGCTCGCGGCGACGGCCAGGAACAGGAAACGGCTCAGCATGGAGGGAGCCCTCGGTTCTATTCTAGGATGTTCTGGCTCACCCCGTCGTTGCATCTCTTGCACAAAAGGTTGCCCATCGCTTTTTCGCTCCGGCCAAGTTGCCAACTCGGGCATTTAGAATCGGCCCATGCAGTCCAGCACCATGGATCCCCGGCCCTTAGCGGGAAAAGTCGCCCTCGTCACCGGCGCGGCAAAGCGCATCGGCCGGGCCATTGCCTTAACTCTTGCCGAAGCCGGCGCCTCCGTTGGAATTACCTGGCGCGACTCGGAAAGCGAAGCAGCTCGGACCATCAGCAGCCTCGAAGCGCTCGGCGTCCAGGCGGTTGCTTACCGTGCCGAACTGCGCGACCCCGCCCAGATTCGTACCGCAGTCGAAGCCGCCGCCGAACGCTTTCACCGTCTCGACATTCTGGTCAACAACGCCGGCCACTTCGAAACCGCCGCCCTTGAAAGCATCACCGTCGAGCAGTGGGACCGGATGTTCGAAATCAATACCCGCGCCCCCTTCCTTGCCGCCCAGAGTGCGTACCCGTACCTCAAGGCCGTCCGGGGACGCATCATCAACATCGGCTCGCTCGGCGGACTCCACCCCTGGCCCACTCACGCCCACTACTGCACCTCCAAAGCCGCCCTGCACATGCTCACCCGCACCATGTCCAAAGCCTGGGCTCCGGAAATCAGCGTGAACT
>CAZSWI010000297.1:0-4627 GCA_964610635.1 uncultured Acidobacterium sp. | reverse complement strand
GGGTTTCCAGTGACGGCCCCCGCTATTGGAAGGCCGCCGCCACGGCCGACCACCCCAGCACTCCATATGGGCTCCCGATGCAACCGCCTGTCCCCTGCGTGCCACCGTAAATGAACGAGACAGGGCTCGTGTCGCTGTTGATGAAGTACGCGTAACCATTGTCTTCATCAAGCGTCGAGTTGGGCGTCGCGACCGAGCAGGGCGCTGGGTAGCCGGCATCGTCGGCCGCGTTCATAACCGCCGCCAGGAATGTCGGAGTATGCCCGTTGGCGTCCACAACCGTCGACGTAAGCGTGTGCCATGCGATGCTGGCTGTCGAGAAAATGATCTCGTTCGGAGCGGACGGCGTGATCGACACCGTGGTCAGGTTTGGATCGGTCAGCGACGCTGTCTGACCGATCGGATTGCCGCTCCCGCAGTCCATAGAATAGAGATAGTCCGGCTGGTTCGATCCCTGGCTCGGATCGTACTGTTGAACGCCCAGCGCGCAGGCTGTCGTGTCAAGCGTCCCGGCTGCATTGCTCACTGAGGCCAGAGCTATCTCGGTCCCAGGCGGCGCCACGCTGAATGTCGGGTTGACCACAAACGTCGAAGAGCACCCCACTCCCGTCCCATAGAAAATCTGAGCTACCGCCCAATTAGTGCTTGTAACTCCCGGATTCCATGTCCCCGATGATCCAGTGACCGACGATATCTCCCCCGACTGCGCCCCGGTCAGTCCGACGATCAGATTACCTGAGCACGGGAAGTTGATCGCTGGCGTCGCCGTCTCTATCTGTTCCACCTGGTAGTGGTCGATATACTTAGTCGCTGGAGGCGCCGTGCCCGCCACTCCCCGCTGAATCGCCAGCCCCACTCCCAGCACAGTGCCCGCGTTCGCCGGATAGTTCGCCGTCACCGATGGGCTCGTCGTGCTGGTGCTGTATTCAGAGAGCTTGCCGAACGATAACTGATTCGACAGCGATGCGAACCCCGATCCGGCCGCAAGACTCGGATATGGAACATATGGCGCCGCCGTGACCGAGTTCGCGCCCAGAAAGTAGCCAAGCACAAGATCCCCGTTCGCTGGCGCACCGCTGAGGTTGAGCGTCACCGGCGAGCCCGTCGCTGCCGTGTCGACCGTCCCCGTACCGCCGAGACCCCCGCAGTTCTGAAACTCATCCACCCACCCGCCCAGATAGTCGTAGGCATTGGAGCTTCCCGGGGTTCCGATCAGCGGCACGGTGATGGCATCTGTCCCCGCCGTATCGGCCAATACATAGAAAGTCTGCATCGTAAGCCCTGTGTTCGGGTCGGTTACTCCCGGCCCAGCCGTCCACGTCTCCGATTTATTGTCCACGGGCGTACCGGCGGCCGTGTACGCGCTGTTAAAGTGAACCACCAGGACAGCGCAGTTATTGCCTCCCGTACTGCTGTTCCCACCAAGAAATGGCAGCTTCGGATACACAATCAACGAGGGCGAAGGCACGCCGCCGCTATCGCACTCCCAGTTGGTTGACTGACACGCATTGTCAATCCCCGTTGCGTAACTGCTGATCGGCGCCGGCGCCACAGTACCTGCGTTAATCGTAAACACCTGCGTGCTCGTCACTCCCGCCGAGTTCGTATAAGTTGCCACATAGGTGTTGCTCCCCGCGCTCAACCCAATGCTGTCGATTTCCCGCGTGCTGGCCGTGTATCCATTGGGCCCGGTCCAGCTCCACGAACCGCCGCTAATCGGCCACGGAGCCAGATTTACCGTGTCGCTGAAACTTACCGCAACACTGCCGGTATTTTGCCAGCTTCCCCCGTCCACCTGGAGATAAGGATCAATCGGCGTGGGATTGACATTGACAGTAAATGCCAGCGTGCTCTGAACCCCTGCCGGATTCGTGTAAGTCGCCGTGTACACGTTGCTGGCCCCATTCAGCGGTATGTTATCGATCTCCCGCGTATTGGCCGTGAAACTGTTAGGACCTGTCCAGTTCCACGTACCGCCGCTGATCGGCCACGGTCCCAGATCGACCGGCGTGCCGGGATCCACGGCGATGCTGTTCGTCGCGCGCCACATCCCTCCGTACAACTGAAGATAGGGAGCGATCGGCGTGGGATTCACCGTGATGATGAATGCCTGTGTGCTCTCAACCCCTCCGGGATCGGTGTAAATCGCCGTGTAGGTGTTCGTGCCGCCGGCCAGGGCGATGTCGTAGATGGCCCGCGAACTGGACGTGAACCCATTGGGCCCGATCCAGCTCCATGAACCGCCACTTACCGGCCATGGACCAAGATTCACCGTGTCGGTCGCGTTCACCGTGACACTGGCAACGTTCTGCCAGCCACCCCCGTTCACCTGGACGTACGGATTGATCGGAGTCTGCGCGAACACGCCGGTCGCCGGCGCCAGCAACAGAACAACAACGATCCAAAACCGCTTTCCTGCCAGGCCCGGAAAAATAGAAAAAAAAGACAAACGACGAGAACCAACTACTGACGGCATCGAATGTGAACCTCACAGAAATCGGCCGCGTTCCTGCAAACAATAATGAATATGAAAAATGAAAGGCCGACTTCTTAAAATGGAAGTGCTGAAGTATGGAAATGTTAAGTGTGTTTAGTGCGTTGAGCATCGGAATGGGCCGCGTCCATTTTCCATGGAGCAACCCTGATCGGGGGACCAACAGGCAGAGCGAATTGGCTTACCGTAATCTGGAAGCAGCGGGTGACATCCGCTTTCTCCAAAAAACGAGATGCGGCACGATCGCAATGGCGCGCATCGGAAGACTTTTGCAAAACCGTGGACGATTTCGGCCCAGGAAGGCAACAAGCGAGGACTGAGGGGATGAACCTCACTTGATACTGCCCCCCAACTCTAAGGGGGAAAAAGGGACAGGTCAAGTAAAAATTATTTGAGAATCGCCGGCCTCCCAACTCCGAATCCCGCAATCCGCCGCCTATTTTTTTTTACCGCCCCGGCCAACTTGCGCCACGGTTCCCGCATCTGTGGTGCGAGTTATCTACAATTTAAAAAGCTGTCGCCCGTTCTCGATGATGCTCTGGCCGGGCAAACGGCTTGATTGTCTGAAAATTCATTGATTTGCTGAAAAACCTATCGAGGTCGTCCCTTGGAATCCCGAGATCGGACCGCCGCCCCGGAAGCGCTGGACGAATTCCCGGTTAGCCGGCACTATCGTCGCACGGGCCCCTCTGACTCCCAATCCTCCTCCAGCCTCTTTGCCGGTGGCGGAGAACTCGGCCAGCTCATCCGTCAGGTCGACTGGTCGAAAACCGGCCTCGGCCCCGCTGAATCCTGGCCCCAAAGCCTGCGCACCGTCGTACGCATCCTTCTCACCTCCCGTTACGCCATGTGGATGGGCTGGGGTCCCGATCTCACCTTCCTCTATAACGACACCTACGCCGAAATGACTCTCGGCAAGAAGCACCCCTGGGCCCTCGGCCGCCCCGCCCGCGAAGTCTGGAGCGAAATCTGGGGCGACATCGGCCCCCGTATCCAGCGCGTCCTCGATGGCGGCCGCGCCACCTGGGACGAAGCCCTCCTCCTCTTCCTCGAACGCAGCGGCTATCGCGAAGAAACCTACCACACCTTCTCCTACAGCCCGCTCAGCGGTGACGACGGCAGCATCATGGGCATGTTCTGCGTCGTCACCGAAGAAACTGAGCGCGTCATCGGCGAACGCCGCCTCAGCTTCCTCCGTGCTCTCGCCTCCGCGCTCGGCAGCGCCATTATCGAAGCCGACGTCCTCGCCGCCATCGAAAATTGCCTCAGTCAAAGCCACCGCGACCTCCCTTTCACCCTCACCTACCTGTTCCAGGCGGATGGCAACGCCCGCCTCGCCTGCAGCAGCGGCATCCAGCCCGGACACCTCGCCGCCCCCACCCGGATTGCACTCAGTGACCCCCAATCCCCCTGGCCCGTAGCCGAACTCCTTGCCCAAAAATCCCTCATCCATGTCGATCTCGACCGCCGCTTCGGCAAGCTTCCTTCCGGGGCCTGGGACTCGGCCCCCTCCCGTGCCGCCATCGTCCCCCTTCAAAGTCAGGGCCAGGATCGCCCCGCTGGATTCTTCATCGCCGGCCTCAACCCTTTCCGCCAGCTGGACACCGAATACGCCGGCTTCATCGAACTCATCGCCGGACAGATCGCCGCGGGCCTCGCCAATTCCCGCGCCTACGAGCAGGAGCGCCGCCGCGCCGAAGCACTCGCTGAAATCGACCGCGCCAAAACCATCTTCTTCTCCAACGTCAGCCACGAATTCCGCACCCCCCTCACGCTCATGCTCGGCCCCCTCGAAGACGTCCTCAACAAGCGCAGCCAGCCTCTCCCGGCCGAAGACCTCCACCAGATCGAAACCGTCCATCGCAATGGCCTCCGTCTCCTCAAGCTCGTCAACACGCTCCTCGACTTCTCCCGCATCGAAGCCGGCCGCATCCAGGCCCTCTACCGCCCCGTCGACCTCTGCGCTTCCACTGCCGAGTTAGCCAGCGTCTTCCGCTCCGCCATGGAGCGCGCCAGCCTCAACTACAAAATCCATTGCGAAGCTCTCCCCGAACCCGTCTTCGTCGACCTCGACATGTGGGAGAAGATCGTCCTCAACCTCCTCTCCAACGCCTTCAAGTTCACCCTCCAGGG
>CAZSWI010000296.1:0-4658 GCA_964610635.1 uncultured Acidobacterium sp. | reverse complement strand
TATCGCCGTGAAAGGGCGGTGTCCTGGGCCGGGCTAGACGACGGGGACGCTGGTTTCGCGGGGCTTGGACTGGCTCCTGCCGCGGCGCGGGCCATGTCTGACTTTAACTGGGGGACAGTGCAAAGTCAAAGTCAGCGTACAGGGTTCAGTGCGCGATTCCGGTGACAGTGGTTGTGTGGACTGAAAGCCGATCGTGGGAGCGCCAGGCAGGGTCGCGTCGGATGTCGAAGCGGAGGCCGCGCTCGAAGAATCGGACGGCGACAACGATCACGAGCGCAATAGGTGGGCCTACGATCCAGCCGAGTATACGTTTGATGCGAGGGAGCATCGATCCTCCGGTCCGATCACACGGACTGTTTCACTGAGAAATACCACAGGGCGGCGTGGCATTGCCATGCAAAAGAGCACGGGCCGCGTTAGAGTGCGTAACCAGATGTGTAACAGAGAGGTGGAGTGCAGAGTTCGGGGACCAGGGGTGGGCCGGTGTTTCCCGTTGGAGAGTTCGGATTATTGCGCGCGACTACCTAACGGGGCCGCGTGGGCCGGGCGCCTATTCCCATGCGGCGGTTTCGCCAGCGGCGTTCGCTCATCGGCCCCAAAATCGCCACCAGAGTCGGACTCTTTGATTCCGGAACCTCAGATCGACTCGGGCGGGGAAAGCGAATTTGCCTCAAGCCCCTCGCTTCGAGCGAGGTCTGAGGCGACGAGACCCCCGCTAATCTTCCTCCCAACGTCAATTAAAAGAAAGTTCTCTCGGCGTCTATCCGATTCAGCAAACAGTCAAGATCCGCGTTCCCCTGATCGGGCCAGTCCCCAAAGCCCGTGACCGCCGGCAACTCACTCATTTCCTATTCTTTAATGGAGCGTCTTCGGCCTCAGCTCCGTCGTTCGCCGCACTCCCACGTGCAGCCGCACTATCTCTCCAGGCCCCGCATAAACCCGGAAAACCGCCGCCGTTCCTTCTATCACCGCCGGTTGCGGATCGGAATCCACCCTCCACCCCTTCGGAATCGGCTGTTTCACCACAAACGCCACTGGCTTCATCGTCACATTCTGCAGGACGTATTCCTGTTCGCTAACCTCCACCTTGCGCCGCAGCATCTCAGCGCCCACCTCCGCCTCTTCCCGGTGCTCGGAGTGGTTGATCGTCTCGAGATGGCAAATCGCGGGATCCCAACGCGGTTTCAGCTTATCCTTGGGCGGTGCCGAAGGAATCGGAAGCAGCGCGCACCGCTCATCGACATAGATCGCTCCGTCGCCCGCCGTGAGAGGCACAGAGGCGATGGTCATCTCCATCGTCGACGGCACAGTGTCAGGCCCCTGCGTCCCGGCCGACGCCAGCGCCCCCGCCCATAACAGGACCGCCAGGGTTCCGGTTTCGAACATAAGCAGTATTCTAGTCCGTGCATCCGGTCTTGGCTCCGACCACCGGTGCGCTGAAGAACCGAGGATCGCCAGGATGAAAACCCTCTTACTCGCAGCCGTTCTCGCCTTACCCAGCAGTGCCTTAGTCGCGCAGGCACAGGCAAAAGACCATCCCATACCGCGCATCGTTCAAACCAACGGCCGCTATGCCCTGTTCGTCGACGGCGCTCCCTATCTCATGCTCGGCGCGCAATCGAACAACTCCAGCGACTGGCCCGCCACACTACCCAAAGTCTGGCCCGCGATCGAATACCTTCATGCCAACACTCTTGAGACCCCTGTCTACTGGGAACAGTTCGAACCGAAAGCCGGCCAGTTCGATTACTCGCAGGTCGATACCATCCTGGCCCAGGCACGCCAGCACCATGTCCACCTTGTTCTGCTCTGGTTCGGCACCTGGAAGAACGGCAGCCAGCACTACATGCCCGAATGGATGAAACTCCAGCCAGACCTTTACTCCCACGTCACCAATAAGAACGGCGAGTTAGTCGATTCTCCCTCCCCTTTTGCGACAGCATCTCTCCAGGCGGATATCCGCGCCTTCACTAAGTTCATGGAGCACCTCAAAGCGGCCGACTCCGAGCGGACCGTCCTCCTCGTTCAGGTTGAGAACGAAACCGGCACGTGGGGAACCCTCCGCGACTACTCGCCTGCCGCGAATAAGCTGTTTGAGTCTCCCGTCCCACCCGAAGTACTCAAGGCCATGAACAAAGAGCCGTCCGGCATCTCCGCTAACTGGCAGGATGTCTTCGGCGCCGGCGAAGCCGACGTTGACTTCCACGCCTGGGCCGTCGCCCGCTACGTCCAGCAGATCGCCGCAGCGGGCAAAGCGGTCTACCCTATTCCTCTCTACGTCAACGCCGCATTGCGCGATCCCTTCAAGGGCGCTCCGGGCAGCTACGAAAGCGGCGGACCAACCGACAATGTCCTGAATATCTGGAAAGCGGAAGCGCCAGCCATCGATATCCTGGCGCCCGATATCTACACACCCGACACCGCTTCGTATCTCAAAATCCTCGACTTATACCACCGTCCCGACAATGCCTTATTTGTTCCGGAAACCAGCGGCACGCAGACCGGCGCGCGCTTCTTTTTCTCCGCGCTCGGTCTCCAGGCCATCGGTTATTCTCCTTTCGGGCTGGACTACACGCGCAGTCACCGGGCCCCCGAAGGCGAGAAGACTCCTCCAGAGACGTTCCTTGAACCCACTGCACAGAACTACCGCCTCATCGGCCCCATGATGCGCGACATAGCCCAGCTCAATTACCAGGGGAAGCTCCAGGCCGCCGCTGAGATAGAAGGCGAGCCCACGCAAACCCTGCACTTCGGCCCGTGGGATGCCGTCATTTCCTACGGAGGCACCCTGCGCGGCGGCGCCCTCAAGGGCAATCCCGACCCAACAGGGCGCGCCCTCGTAGCTGAACTAAAGGACAATCAGTTTCTGGTCACCGGATTCGACTGCCGTGTCGACTTCCGCCCTGCTGGCACCGCTGAGCAACAGAAGTCAGGCCAGATCGTCAACGGCGCCGGGCAAATACCTTCGGCGCAGATCGATGGCAAATGGCAGCACCGCCAATTCCTGCGCGTCGAAGAAGGAACCTATGAGAACGGTATCTTCAAATTCTCCCGCATTCTGAACGGCGACCAAACAGACTGGGGACTGAACTTCTCTTCGGAACCCGAAGTTCTACGGGTATCGCTCGCGACTTACTAGCTCCGGTCATAACCTCACAGAACTGGTCTGATATGCAGGGCAACGGGTTCGGCGAACTGTATGAGCCCCGCTTCGATGGCGGGTCTCACCCGCTGCCTTTTGGGTGGTATGGAGTTTATGAGACCAGTTCCAGCCATTCCGAAGCGGCGACTAAGTTGCCATCAGGACTTGCCCGTGAATGCTTCCGCGTCCCGCTCCTGCGGCGAGGTCTCAACATCGTGTTCCTGCAGAATGTGCAGCGAATAATGATGCTGATGCTTCATGCCGACCGCGCCCAACAGGACCCTCATCGATTGCGCCAGTCGCCCCTGCTTCCCTATCACCTTGCCCACTTCCTCGGGCGCAACTCGCAGGGTCAAGACCGTGCTCTTCCCCGTATCTTTGGCATCGACAACGACGGCCTCGGGACTGTCCACCAGTGCCCGGGCTATCCTCGTCACCAGATCCTGCATGTCCTCGGGCTTCTCGGGCTTTTGTTTCATCGCGGCCTCCCGATCAGGCAACTCTGAAGACCAACACGGCAGGTCGCGGCCGAATTGCCCGCGACTCCCCCAACCTGCGTTATCGCTCCTGAACTGTTACGCGGGAGCCGCAGACGTGATGGCTGCATTCCTGAGGAACAGGCTGGAGTCGATATGTGTTGCTGAGCCTAGGCCTGCAACTCTCGCGAGTCAACAGTAAACCGCCATCCTGCGTCACTGGCTTCCATGCCGCCAACAAAGGCGGCGCTTAGTACGCCTCATCACTTTCGCGAAGCGCCTCGAGAGCCTGCCCTGAGCCAGTCGCCGTAGGTCAACAAGTCGAATGGCGCCCGTCCTCAGGCGGTGACGGGCTGCTCCGCGGTAACCCTCACCGGCGTCAGCCACCCAAACCGATCCGGCTTCAGTCCCGTCGCGATTCCCAGAAACTCATCTTTAAGCTGGTTTGTAATCGTTCCCGGATTCCCATCCGCGATCTGGATCCGATCCACCGACCGGATCGGCGTCACCTCCGCAGCGGTGCCGGTGAAGAACGCCTCATCCGCGATATAAATCATCTCCCGTGGAATCGCCTGCTCGACCACTGGAATCCCAAAGTGCCGCGCCAGCGTCAGCACTGAGTCCCGCGTGATCCCCGACAGCACCGAACTGGACAAGGGCGACGTATAGATCACCCCGTTGCGGACCAGGAAGACGTTTTCCCCTGACCCTTCAGAAAGATAGCCGTGAACATCGAGCGCGATCCCCTCCTGGTAGCCGTTGATATCGGCCTCCATGCGGATCAACTGCGAGTTCATGTAGTTAGCCCCGGCCTTGGCCAGCGCCGGAATGGTGTTGGGCGCCATCCGGTTCCAACTGGAGATGCACACGTCCGCGCCGCCATCGTTGGCAATGTACTTGCCCCACGGGAAGTTGGCGATGTAGACCTCGAGCGGCGAACCCTTGGGGTCCACGCCGAGCTCGCCGTAGCCGCGCAGGACGATCGGCCGGATATAGCAGGGCGCTACGCCATTGGCTTCAATCGTGTCCACCACGCCGGC
>CAZSWI010000295.1:0-4664 GCA_964610635.1 uncultured Acidobacterium sp. | reverse complement strand
TGCTCGACGAAATCGAGAAGGCCCACGCCGACGTCTTCAACATCCTGCTCCAGGTTTTTGAAGACGGCCAGCTCACCGACGGCCTCGGCAACACCGTCGACTTCAAAAACACCATCATCATCATGACCTCCAACATCGGCGCCCGCCATCTCCAGCGCAAGCAGGGGCTCGGCTTCCAGAGCGACCGCGAAGACCTGGTCATGGAGAAGATCGAAGACCTCGTCAAGAACGAGGTCAAGCGCACCTTCAACCCCGAGTTCCTCAACCGCATCGACGAGATCATCCTCTTCCAGTCCCTCACCGATGCCGACCTGATCCAGATTCTCGAGCTCCTCGTTCAGCAGCTCAACACCAACCTCGCGCAAAAGGCCATCACCATCTCCGTCACCGAAGACGCCAAGAAGTGGATTCTCGAAAAAACCCTGGTCGACCGCAGTTACGGAGCCCGTCCGCTCCGCCGCGCCCTCCAGCGCTTTGTAGAGGATCCGCTCTCCGAAGCCCTCATCGCAGGCGGCATCAGCGAACGACCCGCCTTTCTCGAGGTCTACCTCGACAATAACCAGCTCTTCTATCGCCCCGTCGTCAAAGAAGGCGAAGACAAAGTCAGCGAAGGCATCCTGCTCGTCAGCTAATTTAACTCGGCCCGAAACGAAAAGAGGCTGCAGATCACTCTGCGGCCTCTTCTTCTTGCCTAATTCACACATGACAATGTGTGATATGCTACACATACGAATTGAGGCGAACGATGGCGACAAATCTTGCCTTGGACGACAAACTCATTAACGAAGCTCGCCGCATCGGCGGCCACGCCACGAAGAAGGAAGCCGTAACCGCCGCCCTCGATGAATACATTCGCCGCCGAAAGCAACTTGAGATTCTGAAGCATTTCGGGACTATCGATTTCGATCCCGACTACGATCCAATCAAGCTCCGCCAGCGTGACCGGGAACGAATGCGCGAACGAATGCGCGGAAAATGAAAATCCTCATTGATACCTGTGTCTGGTCCCTGTCACTTCGCCGACGCAAGGAAATCCACTTCAATGCTGACCAACGGCGCATGCTCGCCGAGTTCCAACGAGCAATTGGAGAGAACCGCGCTTCTATCGTCGGGATCGTCCGCCAGGAAATCCTGTCGGGCATTCGCGACAAGGCTCAATTTCTGAAAATTCAACAGCTGCTCGCGCCATTTCTTGATGAAGACGTTATTCCCATGGACTATGTAGAAGCTGCCAGCCTTTACAACCTCTGCCTCGACAAGGGGGTGCAGTGCGGATCAACTGATATTCTTATCTCCGCGGTTGCGAAGCGAAAGAATTTCGCCGTCCTGACATATGATCAGGCTCTGATTCGATGTCTAAAAACGCTGAAGATTCCCCATCTTTAGCCAGCCCCGCCCTATTCCACCCGCGTCGCTGTCAGCTCCACCTGCAACTTCCCCTTATCGTCCAGATCGTCCGACGAGAAAACCACCGTTGGCTTCCCAATCGGAATCAGCACCGCCGAGTCCCACTTATTCTGCCGAATTACCGGATCGTTTCCCACGGTACCCGTCATTGCATTGGCCTGCGGGGCCAGGCTGCTCACCTCCGCCGTAAGCGAGAATCCAAGCTTGTCTCCGACTTCCTTCACCTGCCGCACATCGACGCTCACGCCCACATCGACATACTGAAACTGTGTAGAGCCATCGTGCGTACCGGTCGCAATCGGAATCCTCGACCCCGTGCGTATCTGCTGCGTCGCCCCGCGCCCCGTCACAATGGTTGCAAAATAGCTCCGGGAGTTCGCCACCTTTCCCGCATCGTTCATTTCTTCCAGCGTGAAATTCAGCCGGTAATAATGCTCGGGTTCGCTCGCCGCCTTCGTTGAGCCCTGATCGGCTCCCTGCCCCACCGCGCAAACCGGCCCCATCGCCATCGCCAGAATGCCCACCACAAACGAAAATCTTTTCATAGGTTCTCCATCCTCTCCTTGCAGCCGTCCCTATTGCCTATTCCCCGTTCCCTATTGCCTACTCCCTGCTTATGTCTTCCAGCGGCTCAATCTTCAAGTCGGAGATCGTGATCGGATCCCCAAGATGCTTCTCCGCCTCGATCACCTCTTTTTTCGCCGCCGGCGACCCCTGCGTCGCAAATACCACCAGCGCCCGCTCCTCCGCAGTCAGCGCCCGCGGCGCGGGAAACACCTCCAGCTTCGGCAACCGGTGTGCGCTCGCCGGCTCCAAGGCCAAACGAACGCTGGGTGCCCCACCCTTTCCTGACGCGCCATTCGTCATGAAAGGGTGGGATCCTACCGTGCTCACCCCAGGAAGAATACCCGGCACCCCCGGAACCATCGGCAACCACGCAATCTCCGCAACCCGCGGTCCCCCAACCATCCACGCCGCACCAACCGAGGCCATCACCACCAAACAAGCAGCCGCAGCCCACGCCCAAATCCGCCTCCGGCCCTCAATCTCCCGCGCCCGCACCATCACACGCGCCAAAGAAACCCGCGTATCCGGAACCTCGACCCCCTCCGCATAACTCCGCAGCGCGGCATCCATCAACTCCTCCACGCGCTCATCGCTCCGCATATCGCCGCTCCTCCATCGCCGCCATTTTCTCCCGCAGCACCTGCCGCGCCCGCATCAGCCGCGTCCGCACCGTCCCCTCCGCAATCCCCATCGCCGCCGCAATCTCCCGCGAACTCATCTCCACGCTCAGCACCAGCGGCTCCCGCAAATCCTCCGGCAGGCTGTCGATCATCCGATGTACCGCCGCCTCCCAGTCTGCCGCTATCGTGAACCCTTCCGGATCCGGTCCGACTGCCGTTAGGTGCTGAATCGCCGACTCGCCAACTTCCCGCTCGTGCCTTTGCGGCGCAGCCGCGCCCGCCTGGACGGCTAGTCCCCGCAACCGATCAACCGCCGCCCGCCACGCCGCACGCGCCACAAACGCCCGTTCGTCCCGCAATCCCCGCCACGCCTTCGCCCGAAAAATCTTCAGGAACACCTCCTGCGCAGCGTCCTCCGCATCCTGAGCATTACGCAACATGCCCCACGCCACCTTGAAGGCGAACTTCCACTGCCGCTCCACCAGACCTGCGAACTCCGCCTCGTCATCCGTTCGCACGCCCGCGGCTCCTTGCCTGTTCATTCGCAAAGACGGGCCGGCACTCCCAACTGTTCACAAATATTTCGCCTTCAGACGCGCAGCGTCCTGACGTCGTATTCCGCGAGCCGCCGGTCCGCCGTAATGAGAGTCAGATCCTCGTCCATCGCCTGCGCCACGATCATGCGATCAAACGGGTCGCGATGATGCATCGGCAACTGCGCCGCCGCCTCCGCCAGTTTCGTTGTCACCACCAGCTCCAGAAACCGCGCGCGTGCCGCGAACGCCGCGATGGACCCCCTCATCCGCAGCTTTCCCAGGCTCTGCTTGATCGCCAGTTCCCACGCCGAAGCCGCGCTGAAGTACACGGCATCCGCTGCGTCCACCTTCGCGATCACCCCCGCCGGAATCCGTCCTGGCTCGGAGTTCAGCCAGAACAAGACGTTCGAATCCAGCAGATATTGGCCCCTCACTCCGCTGTCTCGCCGCCTGTCAGAAGGTCAAGAGAAATGTCATCCTCAAAATCCGGCGCAACATAGGTCACGCCCATCAGATTCCGTCCGAACGCCGCGGACCGCCGCCCTTTCCCCCTCGGCAAAGAAACCAGCCGCGCCATCGGCTTACCCGCCTTGGCGATAACGATCTCCTCTCCCTCAGCGGCCCGCTCCACAAGCTCGGATAGGTGCGTCTTCGCCTCATATAAGTTGATCGGCTTCGCCATCCTCAGAGTCTGCCCGATCCAACGTGGTTGGTCAAGTTGGTCAACCCCTGCCCCGCTTTCCGAATTTCCAGCAAACGTTAAACTAGCCCCATGTCACCACAACCAGAATCGCCAGCCTCCGCCGCTCCCCGCACGCCACTTCCCGACTCTGCCCTCGATCAGCTCTTCCGCGAAGCGCGCACTTACTCAGCATGGCTGCCCATTCCCGTCCCCGCCGCGCTCCTCCGTCATGCCTACGCTTTGGCCCGTCTCGGACCCACCAGCGCCAACTCCTCGCCCGCCCGTTTCGTTTTCGTCACCACTGCCGAAGCCAAAGCCCGCCTTAAGCCTGTTCTCGCCCCGGGCAACGTCGACAAAAGCATGGCCGCTCCTGTCACCATGATCGTTGCCTGGGACACGCAGTTCTACGACCACCTTCCTCGCCTCTTTCCTCACGCGGACATGCGCCAGCACTTCGCCGGCAACCAAAAAGCCGCGGAAGAATCCGCCCTTCGCAACAGCTCCCTCCAGGGTGCGTACTTCATCCTCGCCGCCCGCGCCCTCGGCCTCGACTGCGGACCCATGTCCGGCTTCAACGCCGGCCAGCTCAACGCGGAGTTCTTCCCCGACGGCAAATGGAAGGCAAACTTCCTCTGCAATCTCGGCTTCGGGGACAAGAGCAAGCTCCATCCCCGTCTCCCGCGCCTCGACTTCGAAGAAGCCGCCCAGATCCTCTGAAGTAGCTCTCCAGTGAGTTTCAGGCAGCGCGCCATCAGCTCGTCTCTCGCTCGTTTCTGGCTCGCCCTAAGCTCGACGCTCGCTCGCTTGTAGCTCGTATTCAGCTTGCCCTTAGCTCGCCCCCGCCTTTTCCCT
>CAZSWI010000294.1:0-4669 GCA_964610635.1 uncultured Acidobacterium sp. | reverse complement strand
TGCAGGATGAAGTCGATTCCCTCGCAGGCTCGGGCGGTCGCGTCGGCATCGCGCAAATCGCACTCGACAAATTCGAAGCGGCCAGAAAGATGCCCAATGTTCGCGCGGAATCCAGTCTCGAAATTATCCAGCCCGCGAACCCTCGCCCCGCGCTCGACCAGCGTTTGCGTAATCCACGAGCCGATAAAGCCGGCGCAACCCGTCACCAGATAGGAAGCCATCGTGTTCAATCCTATCGGATGACTATCGCCGCACAGGCCGCAACTCTGTCTCAGCATGCATACTGGATACGCATGGAAACCCTCCCGCCATTTCGTCTGGCCCCGTATTTCCGCACACGCCCCTGGGGCTTCCAGGACCTCGCCCCCTGGTACGACTACCACACCAACGGCGAACCCATCGGCGAGGTCTGGCTGACCGGCGAGATGTGCCAGGCGGATAACGGTCCGTTACGGGGACTGAGCCTCGCCGAAATCACGAAGCAGCACCAATTTGCGCTGTTGGGTGTCCCGCCGCAGCCATCGAGCACCCCCAGCAGGGACTTCCCACTTCTCATCAAGCTCCTGTTTCCGAGGCAAAAGCTCAGCGTCCAGGTTCATCCCGACGACGCCCTGGCGCAGCACTACGGCGAGCCGCGCGGTAAGACAGAATGCTGGTATGCCCTCGACGCGCAACCCGGGGCCCACGTTGCTCTCGGCATCCGCCCAGGCGTGACGAAGCCCCAGGTCGAAGCCGCCATACACGACGCATCGCTCGAATCGCTGCTCGAGATGGTACCCGTCGCCAAAGGCGACATGATCTTCGTCGATGCGGGAACGGTTCACGCCATGGGACCCGGCGTGGTCATTCTGGAAACGCAGCAAACCAGCGACCTGACTTATCGCATGTACGACTACGGCAGCGCGCGCGAGCTGCATCTCCAAAAATCGCTGGCTGCAATGCGGCTGACGACAAGGGCGGCCAAAGTGCCGCCACGTACGCTCGATGGCTATACCCTGCTGATCGATGAACGCTACTTCAGAATCGAACGCTGGCCTGCCGGGGCCAGCACTGCACTGGCTCTCACCGCGCCCGCGCAGGGCATCCAGATACTGTTTGTCGTTCAGGGACGGATTCGCATCTCCGCCGACGGATTCGAATCCTTCTCCGTCGAGCGTAATCAGCTTGCTGTTATCCCCTCCTCTACCCCGTGCTGGGACCTCGACTGCGACCAGGCTGCCGGCATCGTCCGAATCCTGCCTGCCGCAAACTGATTTAGGATTTAGCTCGCATCTCAGGTAGAGACGGAGGCAGCGATCGACTTTCGACCCATCATTCTGGCCGGCGGCAGCGGTACACGCTTCTGGCCGCGCAGCCGCCGCAACCGCGCCAAGCAGGTTCTCGCCCTCGACGGCGAGCGCACCATGATCCAGCGGACTCTGGATCGCCTGACGGCTCTCCATGGACGCGCGCCCCTGGCCGAGCCCCGCGACGTCTGGGTGATCACCAATGCCCACCTCTTCGGAGCCATCTGCACCCAGCTGGATTGCGTCCCTGAACACCAGGTCGTTTGCGAACCTGCAGCCCGCAACACCGCGCCAGCCTGCGGACTGGCGGCCTTCCTCATCGAGCGTCTCTATCCGGAAGCAGTCATCGGCATCTTCCCCGCCGATCACGTCATCGCCGACGAAGAGGCCTTCGCTCTGACCATTCAGCGCGCCACCCAATTAGCCGCCGGCGGCGACAATATGGTCGTGCTCGGCATCGAGCCCACGCGTCCGGAAACCGGCTACGGCTATATCGAAACCGGCGAGCCCTCGGCCAGCGGCGTTCTCCGCGTGCGCCGCTTTACCGAGAAGCCCAACCGCGAAAAGGCCGAGGAATTTGTAACCGCCGGCAATTATTTCTGGAACAGCGGCATGTTTGTCTGGAGCGCGCGCACCCTCGCTGGCGCCGTGCGCGAGTACCTCCCGGAGACAGCCCCGCTGCTCGAACAGATTGCCGCTGCCTGGGATACCCCGGAGTTCGATCGCATCTTCGCCGAGCTTTATCCGCAATGTGAGAACATCAGCGTCGATTACGCCATCCTCGAGCCACGTTCCGCCAAAGGCGAGCATCATTCCCACCTTTACTGCATTCCCGCGAGATTTGGCTGGAGCGATCTGGGCTCCTGGACCGCCCTGCACGAGTTTCGAGTCGAACGCAACGCTGGCGACGAGCACGGCAACGTCCTGGACGCGAGTGGCAGCGTCGCGCTCGGCGCTCACGGCAACTATGTTTTCGCCCCGGACAAGCTGGTCGCCCTGGTCGGCGTCAAAGATCTGGTTGTCGTGGAAACCGAAGACGCGCTGCTGATCACAACTTTGCATCATTCCCAGGACGTCGGCAAGGTAGTAAAGGAACTGGCAGCACGCGGACTCGAAAAACTCATCTGACTTACCTCTTCTAAGACCGAATCCAAACCGATGTCTCAAAAGTCCCCAGTAAAATTCGGCACTGACGGTTGGCGAGGCGTCATCGCCGACGACTTCACCTTCGCGAACGTCCGCGCTGCCGCCGCCGCCATCGCCAACTACATTCTGCTGAAGCAAGACCCCGCGAAGGGCGTCTGTATCGGCTACGACACCCGCTTCGGCTCTCCCGCCTTTGCCGCCTCCGTGGCTGAAGTACTCTCCGGCGCGGGCATTCCCGTGAAGTTGGCCGACCGCATCACGCCCACTCCGGCTCTGTCTTTCGCGGTGAAACGCCTGGGAGCGGCCGGCGGCGTCATGATCACCTCCAGCCACAATCCCGCGCAATGGAACGGTGTGAAATACAAAGCCTCCTATGGCGGCTCAGGCAGCCCCTCGATCATGGCGGAGATCGAAACCCTCCTCGGCAAGCCGCTTCCCTCCGTCGATCGCGCGAAGATCGAAAAGGTCAATTTCGTCCCCCCCTACATCGACGCTATCCAGCGCTTCGTCGATCTCGACCTGATCGCAAAGTCGGGATTCAAATTCGCCATCGACTGCATGTATGGCGCCGGAGCAGGCATCCTTGCCGGCATATTCTCGAAGATCGGCGTCGACTACATCGAGATTCGCGCCAACCCCGATCCCCTTTTTCCAGGCATCAATCCCGAGCCCATCGAGCCGCACATTCGCGCCTGCCAGGAAGTCGTCGTCGCGCAGAAATGCGATGCCGGCCTGATCACTGACGGCGACGCGGACCGCATCGGCGCCGCTGACGAGAACGGCAATTTCGTCGATCCCCACAAGATTTATTCCGTCATCCTCCAGTGGATTCTGCAGCGGAAAGGGTGGCCCGGCGGCGTGACGCGCGCGTTCAACACCACCTCGATGCTCGACCGCATCGCCGCGCGTTACGGACGCAAGCTGTACGAGCACGGTATCGGCTTCAAATATGTCTGCGACCTGATGCTGACCGAAGACATCCTGATCGGCGGCGAGGAGTCAGGTGGCATTGGGATCACGAGGCACCTGCCCGAGCGCGACGGCCTGCTCAACGCGTTGCTCATCGCCAACGTCATGGCCGAGGAGAAAAAGACCCTCGGCCAGCTGGTCGAGCGTCTCCAGCAGGAATACGGCGAGCACCAGTATGGCCGCATCGACCTGCATATCCCCGATCAACTGAAAAACGCGGCCATCGCGCGTGCGAAAGCCGGCCTGAAGGAATTCGCCGGAATGCCGGTTGAAAAGGTTGACACCCTGGACGGCATCAAGTTCTGGCTCGACAATCCCGAGGCGAAAACCAAACCGAACGCCGCGAAGACCTGGCTGCTTCTCCGCGCCTCGGGTACCGAGCCGCTCCTGCGAATCTATTCTGAATCCTGCTCGAAAGAGTCGGTGAAGAAGCTGCTGGATGCGGCGCGCGACTTTGCCATGACGAGCGGGGGAGATTAGCCGCCCGCCGTGCGCGCGTGCCCGGGCGCGGTCTCACGATCCGTTTTCGAGTTTTCATATTCCCGGCGTACCATGAAGCGATCCCAACGGAGGTCCCCATGGCCGATTCCGTCGCCACTTACCCCTATGAAACCCGCCTGAACATCCTCCATCAACCTCTCGAAGTCATCGATGAGAAAGCCATCGCCGACGCCTGCGAATACAAATGGTTCAACCAAACCCTCTGCCGGGTGAATGACAGCGTCGTCCGCATGGCGGTGATCGAAGGCGAATACCACTGGCACCAACACACCGATGACGACGAATTCTTCTATGTGATCGAAGGCAAACTGCTCATCGATCTCGAAGACCGCACCGTCGAACTCGCCCCGCGCCAGGGTTTCGTCGTACCGAAGACCGTCATGCACCGCACCCGCGCACCCCAGCGAGCCGTGATCCTGATGGTCGAAAACGCCGGAATTATCCCCACCGGCAATTAATCGCGTCCAGGAATTGTGCCCAGGCAAGACTATTTGCGCGACCGGCGGCATCCGGCCCGAATCGTATCCGTTACAAGGAGAAAACTATGAGCGCTACCGCCACCGCTGTTCAGACTCCCCTCACTTCCCTCCCCGCCTGGAAAGCGCTGCTGGCCCACTTCGAAACCATCCGCACGCGCCACCTGCGCGAGCTGTTTAAGAGCGACCCCGCGCGCGGAACGCGCCTGACCGTCGAAGCCGAAGGCATCTACTTTGACTACTCGAAGCACCGCATCACCGACGAGACGCTGCGCCTGCTCCTCGAACTGG
>CAZSWI010000293.1:0-4672 GCA_964610635.1 uncultured Acidobacterium sp. | reverse complement strand
CCAGATCGATAATCAACTCCAGCAATCCCGCAATCCCGCCCGGCCGCGCATGCGGCAGCATCTCGTAGTGCATCTGCCGCTGATCCCGTACCCGACGCCCATCCGCCATCGCCGGCGCCTCGGCCGGCGTTACATCCGGCCTGGTCAGCACCTTGTAGATGTAATCCACCAGCGCCGTGAACGCGTGGCTCTTCCGCTCCCGCGGATGCGCCAGGGAAACCTTGAAGTCTGTCCGCACGTGCCCAGGATTCCGTCCCAGCACGATAATCCGATCCGCCAGCAAAACCGCTTCCTCGATGTTGTGCGTCACCAGAAAAATCGCCTTTGTCGGAATCGTCTTCTTCTGCCATAACTCCAGCAGCTCGCTGCGCAGGTTATCCGCCGTCAGCACATCCAGCGCCGAAAACGGCTCGTCCATGAACAGAACTTCCGGCTCCACCACCAGCGCCCTCGCAAACCCCACCCGCTGCCGCATGCCTCCTGAAAGTTCTTTCGGATACGCCGCCTCGAATCCATCCAATCCCACCGTGTCCAGTATCTTCAGGCTCCGCCGATAGCGCGCCGCAGCCTCCATCCCCCGCGCCTTCAGCGGTGCCTCCACATTCTCCAGGACCGTCAGCCACGGAAAAAGCGCAAAGCTCTGAAATACGATCGAGACGTTGATCTCTGCCGACGACAGCTCCTTCCCATGCCAGAGAACCGTGCCCGCCGACGGCTCCGACAACCCTGACAGCATCCGCAGCAGCGTCGACTTCCCCGACCCCGAAGGCCCCAGCAATGCCACAATCTCGCCCGGATAAATCGCCAGATCGGTCGCAGAAATCACCTGAATCCGTGCGTCGCGCGACTGCGCGTAGTACTTCTCCACCTGCTGTGCCTGAATAATTGCGTCGGTCATAATAAATCCGCCCGGTCGCTCCTGCAGATTGCGGCGCATTCGCCCCATCCCTCAAGGAGCAGAATTCCGTTTGGCTATGCGAATGAAAAAACTATAAGGTGGGAGCATTGCTGCCCGATGAAGCATCTCCTCAGCAAAGCGTATCATCATAGGTGATGGTCATCCCGGCACGGCTCCCAGTAGTCCGTCGGCGATTGCGCAGTCTTCATTTTCCCCTTCATTTTGACGACAAGGAAGCGATAAGACACGAATGTCCGAACAGCAGGGAAAACCAAAAGTGCTTGTCGCAGACGACGAGCGCGTCATCGCTGACACTCTTGCGATTATTCTCAACCAGGCCGGCTTCGATGCCACCGCCGTCTACAGCGGCGAGAAGGCCGTCGAAATGGCCCAGACCCTCCGGCCCGACATGCTCATCTCCGACGTCATCATGACCGACCTCAACGGCATCGATGCCGCCATTCAGATTCGCGCCATGCTCCCCGCCTGCAAGATCCTCTTATTCTCCGGTCAGGCCGCTACTGCCGATCTGCTCGACCGCGTCCGCGCCCAGGGGCACGAATTCGAGATTCTCGCCAAGCCCGTCCATCCCCAGGATCTGCTCGCCCGCCTCCGCAGCTAATGAATTGCCGCGAACGATTTGCCGCACCATCATGAACCCGGCTTCATGAACCTGGCTTCATGAAGTGGGTGTGGTGTCCCCGAAGTTGGTGAAAGAACTGTTCTGTGGTTTTGTATCAGGGCATGACGTTACAGCTTGCGGAAAAATGCCGAACAAGCCGCTTTTGTTACAGGGCATACCCTCGGTCGTGCCCTAACTGCCGCATAATGACGCGGACTTCACAACTTGCGAAAGAACTCGATTCTTTGAAGGGGTCTGGCTTTAGCCGGACCGTAAAGTCCGCAGAATGAATTCGGCTTTAGCCCCTGAGGGTACGTGTGAACCACAATCTTTAACGAATTCTCTGCGACAAACCCTGCCTCCGGCGCCCGCCGCTCGCACCTACTGCTGCTTCTTCTCCGGCGGATACCACGTGATCTGCGCAGCCGCCGTCGTGTCGCTCTGCGCACCCGTCAGATAAATCGGCGCCTTCCAGCTCTCGTACTGCACCCAGCCCTTCACCTCGATATCCCTGCCGATCCGCTTCACCACCGAGCCCTCGAAATCGTTCTGCGTCGTCCCACCCGGAATGAACTGCGCCGATGCCTTCGCATTCCGGTACATGAACTGAATGTCCTCATTGCCCGACAAGTGATAGGTCAGCCACCCCTGCCCCCCCTTGCCCTGTCGCCCCACCCAGTCCGGCAGAAAGCCCTTGTTCGTCGGCCCCTGCTTCTGAACAGTCTCCGCGTACAGGAACTCGCCCTGGTTAATCGCACTCCCGTCCGGGTTTGCGTGACTCGCTGGCTCGGTGTTCGCCCCCTCCACCCGCAGGTCCAGATGCTCCATCCCCGGGAACCTCGCCAGATATATCCCCGGATGCACCCCCGAGCGCCGCGGCGCGCTGATCGGACTCACATCGTCGTGCACCAGTGAATCCGTATAAAGCGTCACCCAGTTTCGCAGATACGGCAGCCGGTAATTGAAATCGAACGTCCCGAATCGCGCCCCCGGGTCGTCCCGCGACAGCTTCTCCGCAACAGAAACGTTCTGAAAACTGAAAAAGCTCTTCAAAAACGTATGGATGGTGATGGGCGCGTGATCCTTCCCACCCCATATCACCATGCGATCGAATCCAAGTTCCAGGTTCTTCGTCGGCTTAAAGCTGACCTTCTCCACATGCACCCACGGATCGTTTGGATCGGTGTGCCCCTTCAGGCTGCCCACAAAAAAGTCATAGCGGAACGGCCCCGTCAGCCGCGATAATCCCGGGACTCGCAACGGCTCGACCCGATCGATCTGAAAGTCGTAGATGTCCTCAGCGTTGTCGCTCCACACCATCGCCGCGCCCTGGTCCGGCCCCAGCCAGTGATCGCTCTTGCCGAAAGAGACTTCGTGCCCAAGCAAATGATACGAAAGCGTAGCCTCCATGATCCGCCCATCGTTCGCCGTCGCGATCGGCCCCTGAGGGATCGTGTCCTGCACCGGATTGCTCGCAATCGGAATGTCGTCGATCGTCTCCGAAAGATAAGTCGCCAGCCCCGCCGAATACCCCGTCGCGCTCGGAGCATACTGATACTCGCCGCGAAAATACAACGTGAATCGCCCCGCCTCCGCACGCGCGCTGAAGCCCGAGTAGTTATTGAACCCGCCTTCGTAAGGCCGCCCGTAGTCGTCGATAATCGTTTGCCCCAGATGAAAACTGTCCCGCAGAGGGGTCCCGCTGATCCCGCGCAGGCTCGTATAAACGCTCTCCAGTTCCCCATTCGGATGATTCAACTCCGTCGCATTGTCGATATCCGGCTGCACCTCGCGCAGCACCGCGAGATAAATATCGCGCGCCTCGTCGTTCTTCTCATCCGTATCGATCCGGTCCGCGCTCTGCTCCAGCATGTGCGCAATGCTCAGCCGCGTCCACGGCCTGATCCCCAGAAACGCGCTGTTCAGATATCCCAGCGCATGCAGCCGGTCCAGCGCTGGATAAATCCAGCTGTCCATCGGCACGTACGTCGATCCCTGCCCGCTGGTCGTTATCATTTCCCCAGGCGGCTGATATCCAGGTGGAAACGGCTGCTGCGTTGTGACCTGTGCTTCGGTCACCGACAAAAATGCGCTGAAGATGCAAACTGTGGGAAGAATAAGGGAGGATCTCAAGCAGACCTCGGCGGGGATTTTCCGTTCAGGGCGCGGAGACCATCATCGTGCGCCGCTGAATTCAGACTCATTCATCGACTCTGCGGTGTCAAGCTGCCGCCCCATTCTTCACTCGTCTCTGGCTCGCCTTTCGCTCGTCTTGCGCTCGCGTCACGCTCGTCTTTCGCGTCTCACATATGCGCAGGATCGCCTCTCTCCGCATCCAGCCCCAGCTCCGCCAGCGCCGCCTGCGCCCGCTTTGCCTCGAACTTCCCATCCCGCGCCAGCTTCGCCAGCGTTGCCGCTGCCACCGACTCCGCATCCACCTCAAAATGCCGCCGCAGATGCTCGCGATTATCGCTGCGCCCAAATCCATCTGTCCCTAGCGTTACCAGCCGCGTCGTCAGCCACGGAGCCAGCTGGTCCGGCACCGCCTTCATGTAATCGCTCGCCGCAATCACCGGCCCTTTTGACTTGCCCAGTGCCGACACAATGTACGGCGTCTTCTCCGCCTTCGCCGGATGCAGCCGGTTCCACCGCTCCACCCCCAGCGCCTCGCGCCGCAGCTCGGTGTAGCTGGTCACGCTCCACACATCCGCTTCCACCCCATACTTGTCTGCCAGAATCCCCTGCGCCCGCAGTACCTCATTCAGGATCGGCCCGCTCCCCAACAGCTGCGCCACCGCCTTCCCGCCCGCAGCCGGCTTCAGCCGGTAGATCCCCCGCACAATACCTTCCCGTGCGCCCTCCGGCATCTCCGGCATCGCGTAGTCCTCGTTGTACATCGTGATGTAGTAGAAGACGTCCTCGCCATCCTCATACATCCGCTTCAGCCCGTCCTGCACAATCACCGCCAGCTCGTACACGTAAGCCGGGTCATAGCTCACACATGTCGGAATCGTGCTCATCAGCAGATGGCTGTGCCCGTCCTGGTGTTGCAGCCCCTCGCCCATCATCGTCGTGCGCCCCGCCGTCCCCGCCATCAGAAAGCCCTTGCCCCGCGCATCCGCAAACGCCCACATCATGTCGCCCACGCGCTG
>CAZSWI010000292.1:0-4710 GCA_964610635.1 uncultured Acidobacterium sp. | reverse complement strand
GCCGGAAGCGGCGGAGCAGCGGGGCAAACGAGATCGCTGAATCGACGATCATCGTCTCTTATTCTAGAACCATTTTGCGGGTGAGTTTTGAAACCCAGTTGCAGGAGGGGCCGCGTGGGCCGATTACTGAAGGTTCAGCTTGCGCGGAATATGAACATTTCTTAACATTTTGGTGTTAACTATGGTTTACAAAGACGCACGAGCATCGTAGACTCGAAAATATTGCGGCGCTCCTGTCCGGCGGTCGCATCGAGCCGGAGGAACCGGGGCTGGGCCATCTTTTCTTCATCAAGAAGGAAGCTGACGGGATGGGTGCGGGCGCACAATCCGGGCGGGAACTGCGTGCTTTGACGGCGGCAGAAGACGAAGTCGTCGTCACACATGAGGACGTCGACCGCGCGCATGACCGTGCGCGGGTAACGGCCGCGCGCGGCGGACGGGGCCTGCGCAAACGAGCGTGGTTGCTGTGGCTGCTGATCGGCCCTGGAATTCTGGTGATGCTGGGGGAAAACGACGGGCCCAGCATGCTCTCGTATGCGGCGACGGGCGCGAAGTTTGGGGTGGGATTCTTCCTCCCGTTTGTAGTGCTGACGTTCGGCATGGCGCTGGTGGTTCAGGAAATGACGGTGCGGCTGGGCGCGGCGACGCATCGCGGGCACGCGGAGCTGATCTTCGAGCGCTTCGGGCCGTTCTGGGGCTGGTTCTCGATGATCGACCTCGGGTTCGGCAATTTTCTGACGCTGATCACGGAGTTCATCGCGATTCGCGCGGGGCTGGGGTTCTTCGGCGTGCCGCCATGGGCTGCGGTTCTGGTGGCCCTGGCTGTGCTGTTCTCGGCGTTGCTGAGCCATCGGTACTGGACCTGGGAGCGGGTGGTGCTGGCGGCGGCCGCGTTCAATCTGATTTTTGTGCCGGTGGCGCTGATGGCGCATCCGCACTGGGGCGCGGTGGGGCATGCGTTTCTCACCTGGAAGCCGATGCCGGGTTTCAACCGGGATACGGTGCTGATCGTGCTCTCGGATATTGGGGCGACTGTGACGCCGTGGATGCTGTTCTTCCAGCAGAGCGCGACCGTGGACAAGGGGCTCACAACGAAGGACATTGGCTTCGGCCGCATCGATACGCTCCTGGGCGCGGGGTTGGCGGCTGCAGCGGCGGTGGGCGCGATCCTGGCGACGGCTCCGTTGTTTGGACGGATGAGCGCGGACAATTTTGAGGCGGCGCAGTTTGCGCAGGCGCTGGTACCGGTTATTGGACGATTCGGCGCAGCGTTGTTTGCGCTGGGGATGGTAGAGGCGGGGATCGTGGCGTCGATTACGATATCGACCTCGTCGGCGTACGCGTTTGGGGAAGTGGCGCAGCGGCCCCACAGTTTGAATCTGCCGGTGAACCAGGGAAAGTCGTTCTATGCGGTGTTGTGTCTGTGCGCGGCGGCGGCGGCGGGGATTGTGCTGATTCCGGGATTGCCGCTGGTGTTTGTGGTGCTGGTGGTGAACGTGGTGGCGGTGCTGGCGATGCCCCCCGCGCTGGTGTTTTTATACCTGCTGGTCAACGACAAGGAAATCATGGAAGGGGTGAAGAGCCCCGCGTGGATGAATACGCTGGCGGCGGCGGTGGTGGTGCTGCTGACGGCGGCGGGCATTCTATATGGGTTGAGTGTGGTTGCGCCGGGCGCGTTGGCGTGGATTGGGCGGTTGTAGGAGGCGACTTTGGCGGACGAGCAGCACAGGCGGCACGAGGGCGGACACCATGGCGGGCACGAGAGGGGGCGCCAGGCCGAGTATTTTGGGGCGGCCGAGGCCAGCTTTGTGCTGTCGAACCTCGAGCCCGACCAACTGGCGCTGGCGAAGAAGGTTCCAGTGGCGCGGCGGCAGTTGGGCGGCTGGAAGTTGATACTGGTGTGGTCTCTGCGTGTGTATCTCGTGTTCATGATGGTAGTGGTGTTCTGGCAGGCGTGGCTGGCGGTGCGCTGAGGACGGTCCCGGTTGACAGTCCCCGGTTGCTCTTTTCGTCCCATGAGAAAGCGGTTTGGTGCTGAGAGCGGCACTGCGGTAGGCTCGGGTGGGGCAATCGAACCATGAAAGTGCTGGTGATTGGTGGGGGCGGTCGGGAGCACGCTCTGTGCTCGGCGATTCGCAGGTCTGCGCGCGTCACGGAAGTGGTTTGCGCGCCGGGGAATGGCGGTATCGGTGCGGTGTCGCGGTGTGTCGCAGTCGATCAGAAGGACCTGAGCGATCTTTTGCGGGTGGTAGAGAGCGAGCGGCCTGATCTGACGGTAGTGGGGCCGGAGCTGCCGCTGTCGCTGGGTTTGGCGGATGCCATGCAGTCACGCGGGCGGGCCGTTTTCGGGCCAACGCGGGAAGCGGCGATGATCGAGACAAGCAAGGCGCATGCCAAGCGCTTCATGCAGCGCCACACGATTCCGACCGCGGCTTATGCGGTTTGCGAGTCGCGGCAGGAGGCGCAGGAGGCCCTCGAGATGTTTCATCTGCCAGTGGTGATCAAGGCGGATGGGCTGGCCGGCGGCAAGGGGGTGCTGATCTGCGAGGACAAAGTTGCCGCGGAGCAGGCGATTGCCGATTTGTTCAGCGGGCAGTTGCTGGGGTCGGCCGAGAAGACGGTCATCATCGAAGAGCACCTGACCGGCGAGGAGCTGTCGTTCCTGGCGCTGAGCGACGGGAAGCACGCGACGCCGCTGGTTCCCGCGCAGGATCATAAGCGGATCGGCGAAGGCGACACGGGACCGAACACGGGTGGGATGGGCGCGTACTCGACGGACACGATGGTGGATGCGCAGATGAGTGAGTGGATCCTGCACCACATTGCGCAGAAGGCTGTGGATGGCATGGCGGAGGAGGAGACTCCTTTCGTGGGTGTGCTGTATTGCGGCCTGATGATGACGGCGAAGGGACCGATGGTTCTCGAGTTCAACGCGCGGTTTGGCGATCCGGAGACGCAGACGATTTTGCCGCGGATGGAGAGCGATCTGGTGGAGGCGCTGGAGGCGTGCGTCGAGGGCCGGCTGAGCGAAACGGAGTTTCGCTGGAAGCCAGGAGCTTCGGCCTGCGTGGTCGCGGCTTCGGCGGGGTATCCGGGGATTTATGACGTGGGGCTGCCGATTGCAGGGCTCGAAGAGGCTGCGCGGTTGCCGGGTGTCGAGATTTTCCATGCGGGGACTACGCTCGACGGGGGCGTCTACCGCACGAGTGGCGGGCGGGTGCTGGGGGTCACGGCGACGGGTGACACGCTGGAGGAGGCGCTGGGGTGGGCTTACGAGGCGATGGGGCGGATTTCGTTTGAGGGGATGGTGTACCGGCCGGATATTGGTCGGCGGGCGGTGAGCAAGAGGTAGCGCCACCAGGGGATGGAACTGTGGCATTGAAACTCGAAAAGGGCCGGCGATGATCTGCCGGCCCTTCGCATCGCAGCGGTTCAGCTGGCGGCGGGGGTGCTGGCTGGTTTGCCCTCAAGAATGGCGATGGCCTGCTCGACAACGGGGGCGAGCTTCTTGAAGTCGTCGATGAGGGTGAGGAAGTCGGAGTAGACCTTCGAGTCGGCAGCAAAGTTCAGGCCGTCGGCGGTGATGGCGCCTTCGGAGGCGGCGATCACGGCCTCGACGTCGGCCACCACGGTGGAGAGGCCGGCGATGAAGGGCTGCTCCAAAGGCTTTTCCGACTTCAGGATGGACTCGACGCGGATGGCGAGGCCGACGATGGTCTTGACGGTTCCGGCGAACCATTTGCCGAAGTCAGCGATTTTGACGCCCAGCTTTTGAAAGATATTCATAGTCGTTCTTGGGTCCTTTGCAAATGCAGGATAAGGGCACAAAAGGAAAGGCCCGCCGGTTAGGGCAGGCCTTCTTTTTGAGAAATCCCCTCTATTTTTAGAATAGCAGCTTGGGCGGGAAAAACTGCCAACTCTTTTGTCGTGGAAGTGACGTGAATAGAGCGAGATGCACTTCGGTAACGGGTCGAAAAACTTGACAAGTTTTCCACATTCGGCCAAAAGCAGGCTGCAGGTTCAAGTTTCAGGTGTGCTTGCGCTGCAGGAGGTAATCGTCACGCCGGGCTTCCACAAAACCTCAGGTCACGAAATGTCTCAGCATCCTGCGATTCTGCACTTAGCCGCCCGCAACGCAAGCTCCGCGATGCGCGAAATAGGCAAGTGCTTTGGGATTCTTATTACGAGGTTACTTCTCCTGCATTACACAATGTGCCCCGCATAGCATTGGCCGCCCCAACCGAAGGACCGGTCGCGAATTACTTGACCTTCGCCTTTATTCCTTCTAACTCGTCACAAGGGTAGGCCGCGCCGTTTTGTGCGGGGACGGTGGTGATTACGCCCGGCTGAGGTAGGCGCCTTCGGCGGTGTCGACGCGGATCTTTTCGCCTTCATTGATGAACGGCGGGACCTGGACGACGAGGCCGGTTTCGGTCTTTGCGGGCTTGGTGACCGAAGACGCGGTCGCGGATTTGAGTCCTGGCTCGGTTTCGACGACGGTGAGCTCGACTGTCTGTGGCAGCTCGATGCCGACGGCCAGGCCATCGTGGAACGAGACTTTGATCTGCAGGTTGGGGATGAGGTACTCGACGGCGTCCCCCAGGGTATCGCGTTTGAGGTGGGTCTGCTCGTAGTTCTCCGTGTTCATGAAGTAATAGTCGTCGCCGTCGTTGTAGAGGAAGTCCATGGGGATTTCGTCGACGATGACGC
>CAZSWI010000291.1:3419-4716 GCA_964610635.1 uncultured Acidobacterium sp. | reverse complement strand
CACGCCGATCCCGTCGAAGCTCTCCGCGGCGCCAATCGCAGCACCCGCGACCACGCCTCCTGGTCCCAGAAAACCCTCGTCATCGTGCAGGCCACGGTCTCCGTCGTCCTCCTTACCGGCGCAGGCCTCCTCACCCGCAGCCTGTCGAACCTCCAGCGCCAGGACTTCGGCTACGACACCGATCATCGCGTTGTCCTCGGCGTCGTCGCGCCCTTCACCTCTTATTCCCGACCCCGGCTCGATGCCATTTACCGCGAACTGCAGGATCGCCTCGCCCATATCCCCGGCGTCCAGCGCGCTGCCGTCGCCCAATACACGCCCCTCACCGACAACTGGGGCGAGATGGTCATCCGTCAGGGCCACCCCATGCCTGGCGCCAACGAAGAGTCAGGCTCCTCCTGGGATCACGTCGCTCCCGGATATCTCGAAACCCTCGGCCAGCCGATCATCCGCGGCCGCTCCATCACCGAAGACGACACCGCCTCCACCCAAAACGTCGCTGTCGTCGACGAGGCCTTCGTTCATCGTTTCTTCAAGCCAGGCGAAAACCCCGTCGGTCAGTATTTCGGCCTCGACCTGCCTCAATACAGCAGCACCTACCAGATCGTCGGCGTCGTCCGCCAGGCCAAGTACCGCGACGTCGCAAACACCGACCCGCCGCGGCCGATTTTCTTCGTGCCCCTCGCGCAGCGCGTCCACTACGACAACCAGATGATGCAATCTCTCGACGACCAAACCCACTACATTGAAGGCGCCGTTCTCCAGGTCCGCGGCAGCATGGATGGTCTCGAGGCGCAAATTCGCCGCGTCTTCTCCGAAGTCGACCCCAACCTGACCCTGCTCGACGTCATCCCCATGCGTGAGCAAGTGGACGCCAATTTCGATCAGCAGCGCGCCGTCGCCAACATGACCGGCCTCTTCGGCATCCTTGCCCTCATCCTCGCTGCCGTTGGCCTTTATGGCGTCACCGCCTACTCCGTCGAGCGCCGCACCAGCGAGATCGGTGTCCGCATGGCCCTCGGCGCGGACCGTCCCAGCGTCATCCGCCTCGTCCTCCGCGGAGCCTTCCTCCAGATCCTCATCGGACTCCTCATCGGCATCCCCGCCTCCCTCGGCTGCGCGCACCTCATCGCCGCCCAGCTCTATCACGTCAAAGGATGGGACCCGCTCGTCCTCGCCGCCTCCATCTTCACCCTCGCCGTCTGCGCATTCATCGCCAGCATCATCCCGGCAAGACGCGCAGCCTCCATCGACCCCGTAAAAGCCCTCCGCTCCGAATAAAAACACGCGCGGTGGC
>CAZSWI010000291.1:0-3319 GCA_964610635.1 uncultured Acidobacterium sp. | reverse complement strand
GGCATCGATAACGAAACTTAAACCAGCCTGACGTTCCGTTGCACGCTCTTCACCACCGCATCCATTTTCCCCGTCAACACCTGCTTCGCGAAGCTGAGCGTGAAGCCCTTCGCCGTGTGAAAAGGAACATGGGAGGGAAGCGAGAGGGCAAATGGATCGACCACCGCGTCGACCACGACGGGCCCACTCTTGTAAGCAAGCGCCTCAGCGAGTCCCTCCCGAACATCTCCCGGCTCCTCGATGCGAATGCCCTTCGCGCCCATCGCCTCGGCGACCTTAGCGAAATTGGGATTCCTGAATTCCACGCCGAACGGGATCATGCCCGCCTCCTGCTGCTCGATATTCACGAAGTCCAGCGACTCATTGTTCAGGATGATCTGAACCACCGGCGTCTTTCTCTGCACCTGCGTCGCAAGGTCTCCCAACCCGAGCATGCTGAATCCGCCATCGCCGCACAGCGCGATCGTCTGGCGCCCCGGATAAGCCAATTGCGCGCCGAAGGCATTGGGCGCGGCATTCGCCATCGAAGCCCACGAGAACGAGCCGAACATCCTCCGATTGGCCCCGCCGCCGATATGCCTCGCCCCCCATATGCACGCCGTGCCGGTGTCAATGAAAAACATCGCATCGTCCGACGCCAGTTCGCTCAGCGTCGCTGCCAGAAATTCCGGACGTATCGGTTTTATCTCCGGCCCTTTCTCGACGTAATGCTGCAGAAGTTCGTGGAAGGACTTCGTCTCCGCCACCTGCTTCTCAAGAAACCGCCTGTCCGTCTTCTCCTGAACCCGGCCCAGCAACGCGCCAACCGTAGCCTTAATGTCGCCAACCAATCCCAGATCGACTGCCGTCCGTCGTCCAATGTGTTTCGGATTCCGATCGACCTGTACCTTCTTCACGCGGTCTCCAGGCAAAAATTCTGAGAATGGAAAGTCAGTGCCCAGCATCAGCAGGAGATCGGCCTCATGCATCGCGCTGTAAGCCCCGCCGTAACCGAGCAACCCGGTCATACCCACCGCATTGGGATTCTCATGTTCCAGCCACTGCTTCCCGCGGAATGAATAGCCCACAGGCGCCCCCAACCGCGTCGCCAGCTCGATCACCTCATCCCGCCCATCCCTGCATCCATCGCCGCCGAAAATCGCAACCGTTCCCGCCTCATCGATCATCTTCGCCAGCCGATTCAAATCCCCGTCCGACGGCCGAAGGATCGCTGGAGAGGGAATCGCCGTTTCGGTTGAGACGGCTGGCGCCGTAGTTGCCGCCACGTCGCCCGCAATCGAAATCACCACCGGCCCTTTTTCCAAAACTGCCGTCAGGATTGCCGTCTGCACGATCGGCCGCACCTGTTCAGCATTGACCACACGAGCGGTGTAAAGCGACGCCGCCTCAAAGAATTTGTACGGATTCAGCTCTTCCAGCGCCGCCGTGTCCATGATGCTCGTTTCCACGTCACCCGCAATCGCAATAACCGCGGCGCCCTCCTTGCGCGCGTCCATCAATCCGTTAAACAGATGGACGACACCCGGGCCCGCCGTCCCGCACACCGCTACCGGATTGCCCGTGAAATACGCATCGGCGACGGCGGCAAATCCCCCATACTCTTCATGCCGGACGTGGATGAACTCGATTTTGCCGTTGCGGCGCAACCCATCGATGACTGGATTGAGAGCATCTCCAACAATGCCATAGCAGCGTTGGACACCTGCTTTGGCAAGCATCTCCCACAAAACATCCGCGACTGTTTGCGACATCGGATGACCCTTTCTCAGACCGGAGATTGAAGGGGCCCTTGAATCTCTCACTTAGTTGCAAACTGGCTCCCGGAGATGCATTGCGCCTGCCGTCTCCGCGCTCCACGGCGGGTGGCGAGCCCTCTTCAACTATCGTCTGCCCGATTCGCCGCTTTTGTCGAGCGCCGCCTTTTCATTCTCCGTGCTGGATTCGACAACTGCGGAAACCGGTGCCTGAGATCCCGTGACTTGTGCGGAGTGGCTGACGCATTGTCGACCCAACGGATCAACGGATCGAATGCGGCGCAGCAAGGCTCACAAATTCCGCGGCGTGACGATACAATATCCGCGCCCCCGCGGCGTCTTCATAACACTCGCCCAGATTTGTCACACAGCCCGCACTCCGTCCCGAGGAGGCTTCCGAATGGCACAACCGCCCCAACCCTGGGCCAGAACCACCGGCTTCATCTACCTTCTCTTCTTCCTCACCGCCGTCTGCGCCGGACTCCTCCTCAAGGGCCTCATCGTCCCCGCCGACGCAGCCGCCACCGCCCACAACCTCCTCGCCCACGAACGCCTGTTTCGCTCCAGTTTTGCGGTCACCCTCATCTCGACTGCCTTTTACATCGCTCTCACCGCTCTCTTCTACAACCTGTTCCGGCCTGTGAACCGCACCCTTTCCCTGCTTGCGGCCTTCCTCAGCCTCGTCGGATGCGGCATTCAGGTGGTCTTCGCTGGCCTCTACACCCTCGGTCCGCCACTCGTTCTCGGAGGCGACCCATACCTGGGAGCTTTCAACCCGCAACAACTCCAGGCCCTGGCTTTTCTCATCCTCAAACTAGGCACGCAGGCCTTCAACATCGCCCTCGTCTTCTTCGGATTCTTCGACTTCCTCATCGGCTACCTCATCTTCGAATCGACCTTCCTCCCGCGCTTTCTCGGCGTGCTCATGATGCTCGCCGGAGTAGGTTGGCTCGCCGCTCTCTCCCCCTCGCTCCTCAAGCTTCTTTCCCCCGGGGTCGAAGTCCTCGGCTTCCTTGCCGAACTAGCCCTCATGCTCTGGCTCATCATCAAAGGCGTCAACCTTCAGCGCTGGAACGAGCAATCCGGTCGCCCGCAAACATCGCCGTAAAATCCCAACATGATGTTCACCAAGCGCCTTCGCGAAGGAGTTCGTCGCGGCGAGATCAACTCCAGCGTCCGCATCTGGATGCGTCCTCACGTCAAAGTCGGCAATCGCTACCGCATGGAAGAAGGCGAAATAGAAATCGACTCCATCGAACCCATCGGCTTTCCCGACATCACTCCTCAGCTCGCCCGCGCTTCGGGGTTCCTCGGTGTCCTGGACCTTCTGAAAGTAGCCCAACATGGCAAGGGACAGAACATCTACTTAGTCCGCTTCCACTACATACCGCCGAAACGCGCGCCAAAAGCCCAGTGGGCAAAGAACAGGAAGAAGGATTAGTCTGACCCATGAACTGCAATCCATCCGACTTACCTTTGAACCCCCAGGACCACACCTGTGAACCTACCCGTCACCCCGCCCATCCTTCCCATGCTCGCCAAACGCGTCGACGAAATCCCAGCGG
>CAZSWI010000290.1:0-4799 GCA_964610635.1 uncultured Acidobacterium sp. | reverse complement strand
GCGAAGAGAAGGATGCCGATGGCGAGGACGAGAAAGCGGCTCTGGAGGGCAAAGTCGACAATCTTGCGGATCATTGCGCCTCCAGCGTCTCTTCCAGAGAAAGGACGTTGGCGACTACCTGCTGGCCCGGAAGAATACCGTTCAGAATTTCCTGGCGCCCGCCGGAGAGCATCGGTCCGCCGGTGACCTCGATCCGCTGGAAGAGGTGCCCATCCGCGGGAACGTAGACCCAGTCGCGATCGTGCAAGTGAAGAATTGCGGCCGCAGGGACGACGGCATGAACATGTGTTGTACGGCTAACAAGGGTGGCTGTGACGAACATCCCAAGGCGCAGCGTTTCGCCCGGGTTGGGGACCTCGACGCGAATTTTGGCGGTACGGAGGTTCGGGTCGAGAACTGGTCCGATGTCGCTGACCGTTCCTTCAAGCGAGTGATCCGGATACGCCGTCAATGCGATTCTGGCTTTCTGGCCCAGACGGACTTTGGGCAGATCGTTTTCGTAGACATCGCACAGAATCCAGACGACGGAGAGGTCGGCGACCGTGAAGACGGTTGACGACCCGGAGTAGGTTACGCCGGCAGCTCCCGCGTTAGTGACGTTTTGTGCGACGATGACGCCGGAGATGGGCGCACGCACATCCACAACTGCTGAAGGGTGATCCTTGCTGACGCCAAGGGTTTCGAGCTGCTGCTCTGCGGCCTTCAGATCGGCTTTTGCGTCGTCGTCCGCGGTCTGCGCCTGCTCGAGCTGAGCCTGTGCGATAGCGCCGTGGACGAAGAGGTCTTTGGCGCGGGCCAGGGCAAGAGCGGCCAGGTGCTCATCGTTGGCGGCTTTAAGATAGGCGTCGAAGGCATTGGTAATATCGGGGCTCTGCACTTCAAGCAGCACCTGCCCCTTCCTCACGTGGTCATCGAGCCGCGCGCGAATGTCGACAATGCGGCCGCTGGCCAGCGAGATGACTGGCACTTCGCGGGCGATGTCGGGATTGACCGAGCCAGTGACGTTGAGCTCGTCTGCAACTTCGATACGCTCGGCTGAGACCAGCGGGAACTGCTCGGGATGATCGACGGTGACCCGGGAAGCATTGCTCTGGTCGATAACCTGTGGCGATGGCGGCGCACCGTCAGCGGGGACGAACTTCTTGCCGCAACCGGCAATGGCCAACAGCACGACCCCAGCCGCCACGTATTGGATTCCAACGTTGCGGTTCATGGAATCACCTCACGTCCGACCGCCATGTTGAGCTGAGCGGATGCGGTGAGATACGAACCAACAAGTTGCAGGTAGGCCAGCCGTACCTGGCGGTAATCGCTTTGAGCGTTGAGAAAATCCATCAGCGAAGCTCCTCCGCGCTGCCAGGCGTAGGTAACGGTGTCACGCACGCGCACGGCCTGGTCGTTGTATTTGGCTTTGTAGGGTTTGAGCAACGCGATATCGCTTTCGACGACGGTATAAGCCGTATCGACATCGCTGAACACCTGAGCGCGGGCAGCCTCGCTGGCATGCTGACTGCGTGCGATATCGATCTCTGTGCGCTGCTTCTCTCCCTGGTTGCGGTCGAAGATGCGCAGGGGAACGCTGACGCTGAGCCCCAGCGTGTCAAGGCCGTTCGGGTTATTGTTCGACGAGTTGTAGGTGTACCAGCCGCTGAAGGTCGGATCGGTCGATCCGTTCGCGATGGCGAGTTTGTGATTGGTTTCGGACTGTTGGATGGTCTGGAGCGCAGCCTGCAGGTCTGGGCGTGTGGCCAGCGCCGTCTGGCGGATGTCGTCGAGGGGTTGAAGGTTTTCAGAAAAGTCGAAGGGACCGGAGACATCGAATTGCTCGACAGACGTCTTATTGTCATCGAGGAGCTGGAGCAGCTGGATCTTCGCGGTTCGGAGATTAACGATGGCTGCCTGGATTTCGGATTCGTACTGGACGCGCATGAGCTCAATACGGTCCAGATCGACCTGGGCCATATCTCCGGCGCGCTGACGATTGCGGCTGATGTCGATGATCTTGTCGTAGTATTCGAGGTCTGCCTTCGCCAGATCGAGAACGGCTTTGGCCTGAAGCGTGGCGATAAACGCCGTACGCAGGCCGAACAGCATGTTCCGATCCAGGTCCTCATGTTGCGACCCCGCGATGCGTGTTCCCTCCTGTGCAGTCTGCAGGCGCAGTTCGCGCTTGTGATCGCGCTCGTGCAGATAGCTGATGGTGGGAACGATGTAGGTGCCGGCCAGCGGCTGCCACACTCCTTTGTCCGGCGCAATCTGTGTCCCGTCCGCCGTCAGGCTGAATTGCGGATTGGGACGCAGGTATGCCGTAACCTCTTCGGCCTTCATTTCATCGACGTTCGCCTGATCGGCCTTCAGTGTGGGGTTATCGTTTTGGAATTTCGCCTTAATCTGATCCCATGTGTAAATGGATTGGGCAGCGGCGGCCTGAACGCTGCCGGCGATCGCCAGAATCCCGAGGCACACTCTCGCCCGAATGAGCTTTACCCGGCTCGATTCACAATTCATCCGTAAGAACCTTCTCCAGCTTTCCGTGACGTGCCACGAACGGCGGACTTCTCCTTCGGTTTCACCGTTTTGGGCGAGTCGAATTGCGAGAAAGGAATACCAAGCCTTGCTTTAGCCTACGGTCCTTAGCGCTGCGACAGGGCTTATCTTGCGGGCACTGAGCGCTGTCTTTTGGTGAAGTGTTCTCCATCGACAGATTACGGCCGAGTATCTTTCGTACAAATCTGATCCGGCTCGATCCCGTCCTGCCCCTCTCGCCGGGGCGGATCGAGCGCCACGGTTTCGAGTATTACCGTCACGGAACCCTCTCTCTGTATGCGCTGCTGGAAACCGCCACCGGTCGCGTGCACGGCAAAACCGCAGCCCGCCACACCAGCCAGGACTTCGTGGCCTTCCTCCATGAAGTCGTCGCTCAGTGCCCGGCCACGCAGCAGATTCACATCATCCTCGACAACCTCTCGGCCCACAAGACTCGTCTGGTCGAAGAGTTCCTTCACAACAACTGCCAGGGCCACTTCCACGGAACCGGATGATGGCCGGCATGTAGCGAATGACGGGGGTGGTTGCGTTGCGTTCCCAGTTGGTGATCGTGTCTCCGATGACACCGATTTGCTCGGCAACCTGCTTTTATATGAGCTTGAGGGTCAACCGACGGGCGCGGATATGGTCGCCTAACGTGTTCAATTCTTTAGGGTAATGCTCTGATCGCGGTTTTTCGGCCCGAAGCTCGGCATGGCAAAAAGGCAACGCAGGGATGAGAGCCAGCCGCCGCGATCACAATGAAACCACGATGACACTGCCCGTTGCCTCAGCGAACGAAGTCGCCGATGGAGTTTCGGGGAGTGTGCGGATGTGCGAAGCGACCAAAGAGTTCCACATCCGCAGAAACCATGCGAAAGCTCCGCAGTAGCATGATGGTTACTATAACCAGATTGATAACGACTATAGTCACCGTAGCCTGCGGCCTGCACGCGCAACCAATGCCGTCAACACATGTCGCAGGTTCCGGTGTCCCGTGCAAGTGCTTCGCCAATGGAAGCAAGCGCAGACGTATCAGCACGCGCGTGGGACACATCGTTCGAGAACGACCGCTCCGGTATTGCTCAAACTCGCGACGCTAACCGCAAATCGTTGACAAATAGTTGGGACTTGCTATCGTTTCTTCTCGCTCCATGTCACGCCATCTGACTGAGGGAAGGATTTCTTCGATCCGGCATCCCTTCTCTCGGCCAGCTTTGGGAACACTTCTCCCAAATGCTTTCGCAACGCCCCGTAACAGTGTCTTCCTGCGGCACTTCGCGATGAAAACCACGTGGTATTTGCACTCCCATTTCGCGTGGCTTAAGCTTTCATACCCGTCCATCCGGATTCTCCTTTTCGTGTGCATGGCGGCTCACGTTCTGGAGTTTCCTGATCGACTCCGGTATCTGTCAAACTTCTGTTGCCTCCCCGGCAGAGCCGGGGGCCTCCCATGGTTAGCTAGTTTGCGGTGATGGTAAATATCTCGGTGCTCTGCACGCCTGCCGGATTGGTGTAAGTAGCAGTGTAGGTGTTGGTGCCGGAAGTCAGGGGGATGCCGTAGATCGCCCGCATGCTGGCGTTGTAGCCGTTGGGGCCGGTCCAGCTCCATCTGCCGCCACTTTGCGGCCACGGACCGAGGTTTACCGTGTCGGAGACACTGCAGGTGACACTGGAAACGCTCTGCCAGGGTCCATTGTCGACCTGGAGATAGGGAGTGATCGGGGTGGAGTTGACCGTAATAACAAACGCCTGGGTGCTGGTTACTCCGGAGGGATTAGTGTAGGTCGCCGTATAGGTATTTGTGCCGGCGGGCAGGGCAATGCTGGTGATCTCCCGCGTGCTGGCCATGAAGCTATTAGGCCCAGCCCAGCTCCACGAGCCGCCGCTGGTCGGCCACGGAGCAAGGTTCACCGTGTCGCTGTAGTTGACGGCAATACTGGCAACATTTTGCCAGGCTCCGCCGTTCACCTCCAGATAGGGAGTGATCGCGGTGGAGTTGACTGTGATCGTAAATACCTGGGTGCTCTGAACCCCGCCGGGATTGGTGTAGGTCGCCGTGTATGTATTCGTGCCGAAGGGCAGAGCGATGCCATAGATCGCCCGCGTGTTGGCCGAGAAGTTATTCGGACCACTCCAGCTCCACGTGCCGCCGCTTAGCGGCCACGGAGCCAGATTCACCGTGTCAGTGTAGGTCACCGTAACATTGGCTGCGTTCTGCCAGACTCCCCCGTCCACCTGAAGATAGGGAGTGATCGGAGTGGAGTTGACCG
>CAZSWI010000289.1:0-4912 GCA_964610635.1 uncultured Acidobacterium sp. | reverse complement strand
TCGTCCATTCCGGCGACCACGTCACCCCGGGCCAGCTCCTCATGCAGATCGATCCCTCGAAGCAGCAGGCCACCCTCGCCTCCCAGGCTGCGACCGAGCAGCAAAAGCTTGCCGTCTATCAATACAACCAGCTCCAGGTGGAGCGCCAGCGCAAGCTCTTCGCCGCTGGCATCATCAGCAAAGACGCCCTCGACCAGGCTGAGCAGGCCTACGCCAACTCCAAAGCCGACTACGGATCATCCACCGCCTCCCGTCAGGAGCAGGAGAAGCAGCTCGGCTACTACCGCATAGCCGCTCCCTTCGACGGCATCGTCGGTGACATCCCCGTGCACATAGGCGACTACGTGACGCCTTCCACCATGCTCACCACCGTCGATGAGAACAAAGATCTCGAAGCTTACATCTACATCCCCACCGAGCGCGCTGCCCAGGTGCGCAAAGGCCTCGGCGTGCAGATTCTCGACAACACCGGCAACCCCGTCGAGAACACTTCTATCGATTTCGTCTCTCCCCAGGTCGATGACCAGCTCCAGGGAATCCTCGTCAAAGCTCCGATCCGTTCGCCGCTTCTCCGCACCCAGCAGCTCGTCAAAGCCCTCGTCATCTGGGGCATGACGCCCCGTCCCATCGTTCCCGTCCTGGCCGTCACGCGTCTCGGCGGCCAGGCCTTCGTCTTCGTCGCGCAGAGCGCCGGCCCAGGCAAGTTTGTCGCCCATCAGCAGGCCATCTCCCTGGGTGACACTATGGGCAATAACTACGCCGTACTTGCTGGCCTCAATAATGGCGACAAAGTCATTGTCTCGGGCACCCAGTTCCTTATGGATGGCGCGCCCGTTATCCCTCTGCCCCCTCGTCCACCGGGACCCGCGGCGGGAGCCGCTCTACCCGCGGCCGGCTTCTGAACCCTATGCGAGACCAGAGCTTCACCTGCGAGGCCCTCCTTGGTTGATTTCTTCATCCACCGCCCGGTTTTTGCGACCGTCTGCGCGCTGCTGATCATCCTCGCTGGCGCGGTTGTCATTCCGTCGCTGCCCATCTCTCTCTACCCGCAGCTTGCCCCCCCCCAGGTCACCGTCGGCACCGCCTACATCGGCGCCAATTCCAGCCAGGTCGAGTCCGCCGTCACCATCCCGCTTGAAGAAGCCATCAACGGCGTCCCGGGCATGCGCTACATCCAGTCCACCAGCGCCAACGACGGCTCCAGCGCCATCACCACCACCTTCGATACCGGCTACAACCTCGATATCGCCGCAGTCGACGTTCAGAACCGCGTCTCCTCCGCCACCGGACTGCTCCCCGCCGAGGTCAACCAGACCGGCATCACCGTCAGCAAGGCAAACGCCAATTTCGTCTTCGGCGCAGGCATCTACGCCGAGCATGGCGAGTACAGCAATCTCTTCATCAGCAATTACCTCGATGTCTACATCAAGGATGCCCTCAAGCGCGTCAAAGGCGTCGGCGACGTCGTAGTCTTCGGCACCGGTAAATACGCCATGCGCGTCTGGCTCGATCCTGTGAAGCTCGCTGCCCGCCAGCTCACCGCCACCGACGTCGTCAGTGCCCTCCAGGAACAGAACGTCGAAGTCCCCTCCGGCCAGCTCGGCGCGCCCCCTTCCGACGAGAAGCAGGCCTTCCAGATTACCGTCAACGTCGTCGGCCGCCTCAGCACTCCCGAACAGTTCGCCAACATCATCGTTAAAAATACCCCCCAGGGCATCGTCCAGATCAAAGATGTAGGCCGCGCCGAACTTGGCGCGGAAACCTACGCCAGCTCCCTCCACTTCAACGGTATTCCCGCCGTCGGCTTCGGCGTTCAGCAGCTCTCCAACGCCAACGCCCTCCAGGTCGATCGCGATGCCAAAGCCGAGCTGGCAAACCTTGCCAAATCCTTTCCGCCCGGCATGAAGTACGTCATCGCCTTTGACTCCACTACCGTCGTCGGCTCATCCATCCGCGAAGTCATCAAGACCCTCGTCGAAGCCATCGTCATCGTCATCCTGGTCATCTTCTTTTTCCTCCAGGATTGGCGCGCCACCCTCATCCCCGCCGTCACCATCCCCGTTTCCCTCATCGGAACCTTCGCCTTCATCAGCGCCTTCGGTTTCTCCATCAACACCCTCACCCTCTTCGGCATCACCCTCGCCACCGGTCTCGTCGTCGACGACGCCATCGTCGTCATTGAAAACGTCCAGCGCCATATTCAGGAAGGCGACGACGAGCCCCACCACGCCACTTCCGCCGCCATGGGCGAAGTCACCAGCGCCGTCGTCGCAACCTCCCTCGTCCTCATCGCGGTCTTCGTCCCCGTCTCCTTCTTCCCTGGAACCACCGGCATTCTCTACCGCCAGTTCTCCCTTACCATCGCCTTCTCCATCGCCATCTCGGCGTTCAACGCCCTCACGCTCTCACCGGCTCTCGCCGCTATCCTGCTGCGCCGTGAAGAAAGCAAGCACGGCATTCTCCACGTTGTCGAACGCGGAATCAAAGCCCTGGGCTCCGGCTACGCGCGTGCTGTCCACGGCGTCCTTCGCCTGCGCTGGATCATGCTTCTCCTCTTTGTCGCAGGTCTCGGCGCTGCCGCCTGGGAATACCAGCACGTTCCCACCGCCTTCGTTCCCCAGGAAGACCAGGGCTACATCATGATCCTCGTCCAGGCCCCCCAGGGCGCCTCCCTCGCCTATACCAGCAACATCGAGGAGGAAGTCAGCGCCGCCCTTCTCCAGAACAAAGACATCCTCGGCTCCTTCGCCGTCGGCGGTTTCAGTTTCTCCGGCAACGCTCCCAACTACGGCCTCATCTTTTCCGCGCTCACCGATTACGACAAGCGCCGCGGCACAGGCCACACCGCCGCCGACATCGTCACGGCGTTGCGCCCGAAGCTCTTCATGATCCCTGGCGCGCTTATCGTTCCCCTCGAACCCCCCGCCATTCAGGGCATCGGCAGCTTCGGAGGCTTCCAGTTCGAGCTCCAGGACCTCGGCCGGAACACCCTCCCCGACCTCGATCGCACCGCGCACCTCATCGTCGCCCGCGCCGGCCAGCGCAAAGACCTCACCGGCCTCTTCACCAGCTTCACCTCCAACGATCCCCAGGTCCTCGTCCGCATCGACCGCGAAAAAGCCAAAGCCCTTGGCGTACCTTTCAGCCAGATCTCCGACGCTCTTCAGGTCTACATGGGTTCCGAGTACGTCAACAATTTCGACTTCAACAACCGCAGCTATCGCGTTTACGTCCAGGCCGACCAGCAATTCCGCCGGGACGCCGCAGCCATCCGCCAGTACTACGTCCGCTCCTCCACCAACCAGATGATCCCCCTCGACAATCTCGTCGCCATTGAAAACACATCGGGCCCCCAGGTCATCAGCCACTACAACCTCTTCCGCTCCGCTGAAATTGATGGCTCCGCCGCGCCTGGCTTCAGCACCAGCGAAGGCCTGCAGGCCATGCAGCAGGTCGCCCAGCAGAACATGATGCAGGGTATGGCGTATCAGTGGACCGGTCTGGCCCTCGAAGAAGTCGAGTCCGCAGGCAAAGCAGTCATCATCTTCGGCCTCGGCATCCTCGTCGTCTATCTCACCCTCGCCGCGCTCTATGAAAGCTTCGCGCTGCCCTTCATCATTCTCCTCGCCGTCCCCATGGCCGTCCTCGGGGCGCTGCTCGCTCAATCCCTGCGCGGTTTCCCAGACGATATCTACTGCCAGATCGGTCTCGTCATGCTCATCGGTCTCGCCGCTAAGAACTCCATCCTCATTGTCGAGTTCGCCGAGCAGCTCCGCCGCAAAGGCAGCTCCATCGTCGACGCTGCGATTGAAGCTGCCGAGCTCCGCCTCCGCCCCATCCTCATGACCTCCTTCGCCTTCATCCTCGGCGTCATTCCCCTGGCCATCGCAACCGGAGCGGGCGCCACCGGACGCCGCTCGGTAGGCACGACCATCATCGGCGGCATGCTGGTCTCCACCGTCTTAAATCTTTTCTTTATCCCTGTGCTCTATGTCATCCTGCAGACGCTGCTTGGAGCCTTCAGCGGCAAAGGCACATCACGCCGCCCCTCGCAAAGCGTCGACTCCGCCGACCTCTACGAAAAGACCGCCGTAGGAACCAGCCAGCCGTGAATTGCGTATCGATCCCCAGGAGGCAGCTATGATTCGTGTCCTCATCGCCGGCGTTGCCGCTTTAACCCTCTTCTCCAGCATCATCGCAGTCCAAATTGTCACCTGCGTAGTGCCGAAGGTCGTAGGCACCGTCGTGCCCGCAGTCGTCCGCACCGTCGTTCCAGCCGTGATGAAGGCGGTCACGCAGGATTCTCACTGCACGCCCGACTAACCGCCAGCCTTCAGGTCCGCGAACCAGGCATCGATGTCAAATCCCGAAGAGCCATCACTGCCGCGTTTGATCCGCGAACCACGCATGTCGAAAGTTTATCTCCGCTGAAAATCAGGACAGGCTCCCGGCTCCCAGCTCCCAGCTCCAGGCCTCCTACCGCCTCTGGAAATCAGGCGACCCCAGCAGCAGCCCGCCCAGCAAAGCCGCCTGCTGATCCCCCGGCGGAGGCAGCGGCGCCACCGACTGCAACAGCTGCCCAAACTCCCGCGGCCGCACAAAATTCACCGGTTTCGGTGCCTGCGGCCTCTGCCCGTTCCCCACTGCCGCACCCTGCTGCTGCGCCAGCTGCGTCAGCACCACACTCCGCGTCCGATCCGACACCGCCCCGTCGAGCAGCAACTCCTCGAGTTTCGCCTCTTTCGCATCCCCCGTCACGCCCGGCTGCCCGTCGATGCCCATCAGCTTGTCCCAGCCCATCACCGTTCCCGCATTGTTATCCGCCAACGCCAGGCTGAAGTTCATCCGGTCCAGCAACTCCCCGCTGTTCAGCCACGCATCCGCCATCCACGAGTAGCCATTCGGCGTCTGG
>CAZSWI010000288.1:0-4938 GCA_964610635.1 uncultured Acidobacterium sp. | reverse complement strand
TCAGAACGAACTCAGAACGAACTCAGAACCCAGGATTTCGTCGCGTTTTCGACAGCGCAAGGGTGCCACAGGAAGATGAGGTTGTCAGTGACCCGAGTCACAAGCGGCGGGGTGTTGCTGGCCGGGGATCGACATGGAGAGCCGCCTCCGGACTTCTTGAAATTCAATGCGAAGCAGCGGATTCAGTGAAGATTTGGTCTCCTGGGCGAGTTAGAATCCGCCGGAAATTTCGCGTCGGGTCGGGTTTGATCGGAGTGCGGGCATCAGTCGTTCGCGGGCTATGGACTTTTGGATGTGCGGAGGATCGCGGCGTTGACCGCGTCGAGCAGGCTGCCGGGCATGGCGCTGAGTTGGAGGCGAAGCTGGCGGTATTGGGCCAGGGCCTGCTGTTTGTTGCCGGCGATTTCGCTGAGATAGGCATGGATGAAGGCGTGGTGAAGGTACTGAAGGCGGACGGCAGCGGCGTCGGAGCGGGGGCCATCGAGCCAGAGGTAGGTGGACCAGGCATCTTCGGGGGGAACGGCGGTAAGGGACTCAGCCAGCTCGACATGGTTGTTGAACATGACATCGCAGCAGAAGGTGACGAGGCGACGGCGGGTGTCGGGGTCGAGCGGCTCGCCGGATCGGCGCATGTCGTTTGCGGCCCGCATGACGGCGATGCGGGCGGCGGGCGCATCGCAGCCGACCAGGCCCGCCAGCTGCAGGGCTCGAACGAAGGGCCGGGCTTTGCCAGTGGCGACTGCGGCGTTGAAGAGCTGGACGGCATCAGGAATGCCGCCGCCATTCTGCAGGGTCCAGTTGCCGAGCATGGCGTTGGCGTAGACGTTGTGGGGATCGGCGGCAAGTGCGGCGCGGAGATTCTGCTCGGCGTCCGGGCCGAACTCACGAGCGGCGATGTGCCGATTGAGCCAGTGAGCCCAGCCCAGGTGGGCCAGAATGTCGGCGGCTCGGGGGCCTTTGGCGCGCACGAGGCCAGCGGCGAGGATAGCCATGATCTGATCGAGGGCAGGACCTGCATCGGTGCTGTCGGGGGCATGGAAGTTCTCAGCCCAAAGCATAACGGCATCGAGCTGGCCATCGAGCGCAGGCTGGTCGAGGGGGTCGGATTTGAGGAGGTCGTCATAGATCTTGAGCGCAGCGGGATATTGGGCCTGGGCAGCCTCCGACTGAGCGAGAGCCATCTGGGCTTGTCGCTCAACTTTCTGTCGGTGATGAGCGACCAGCCAGGTAAAACCGCCGCCGATGCTGGCACCCAGGGCGATGAGCGCACTGATGCGGCCGGTCCAACTCATCAGGAAGGGCCATACTTTGCCGGTCCGGGGATCGTCGTCGGGCATGGTTCGCTCGCGCTCGGGCAGTGATGGAAATAACGATACGCATATTTAGAGGGTGAGGGAGGCTGGTTGACGGGCAAGAGACAGAGGGAGTAGCTTTGCGTACATGGGAGAAGAAAAGGCGAATATCGGGTTGGCGGCGGCCGGTCCTGTTCCCACGCTGTTTCCGATTGTGGGACAGGGGCCGGTGGGGATTGCCCGGTTGGCGGCGGAGGGGGAAAAGGCGGGCGAGCGGCATCTGGTGGAGTTCAGGACGTTGGAGCCTCGGTCGCTTCTGAACCGGAGCGAGTCGAAGCGGATGAACTGGATGACGTGGACGATTAACCCTTATCGCGGATGCGAATTCGGCTGCCGGTATTGCTATGCACGGTACACGCACGAGTTCCTTGAGAGACGCGATCCGGAGCTGTTCGAGCGGGAGATCTACATCAAGCAACATGCGGCGTGGCTGCTGCGGCAGGAGCTGAAGCAAGTGCGGCCGGATGAGTACATTGGGTTGGGGACAGCGACCGATCCTTATCAGCCAATCGAGCGGCAGGCGAAGGTTACGCGGAGTTTGCTGGAGGTTTTTGCGGAACAACACGGGCTGCGGCTGGGGATCGTGACGAAGTCGACGCTGATCGAGCGGGATATCGATCTGCTGGTGCGCATTGGGCAGCGGAACCGGTTGACGCTGCACCTGACAATTACGACGCGGGATGCGCATCTGGCGAGGATTCTGGAGCCACGAGCGCCGCGGCCGGATATGCGATTTCGGACGGTGGAGCGGCTGCGGGCGGCGGGATTGCGGGTGGGGGTTCTGTGTTCGCCGCTGATGCCGGGGATTACCGACACTGCTCAGGCGCTGGAAGGGATGGCTCGGCACGCGAAGAAGGCGGGTGCGTGCTTTTTTGCAGCGCAGCCATTGTTTCTGAAGCCGTGCTCGAAGCCGGTTTTTATGCGGTTCATTCATGAGCATTTTCCGGAGCTGGAGAAGGCGTATGAGACGCGGTATAGAGAGAGGGCGTTTGTCTCGAAGGCTTATCGGGAGCGGGTTTCCGCACTGGTGCGGGCGGTGGTGAGGAAGCATGGACTCGGAGCGCGAGATGGAGAGAGCGGGGCGTATGGAGGGGGAGCGATGGAGCAGAGATTTGGAGAGGAACGTGGGCTGTCACGCACCGAGTCACGTACCCAGCCGCCGGCGGTTGCAGGCGCAGAGAACATTGTGCAACCGATGGGGTGGGCGGAGCAGGCGGAATTCTGGCCGGGGGTGAAAAAGCCGGTACAGTCGGCATAAATTCAGGGGATATTGGTTGCGGCAGGGCGCTGCGATGCGTATATTGCGGAGAAAGCGAACGAGGCGAACGAGCTCGGGGAAAAGAGGAGTTTACGCAATGGCAGGTGAGCCAACGGCAGTTATTGGGAAATCGGTACAGATCCGCGGAGAGGTGAAGGGCAACGAGGATCTGATCATTGAGGGTTTAGTGGAAGGGACCATCACCCTGACCGAGCATCGGCTCACTGTGGGGGCGAATGCGCGCGTGACGGCGAATGTGACGGCGCGAGATGTGGTGGTACAGGGATCGCTGCATGGAGACATTCATGCGGCGGGACGTGTGGAATTGCGGACAGGCAGCAGCGTCAACGGAGACATCCGCGCGGCGCGGCTTTCGGTGGAAGACAACGCGATTTTTTCCGGCAAGGTGGAGCTGGATGGGACTGCGGGTGCGGAGGGGGGAAAGGGTACGGCGGCACATCCGCCGGTCGCGGCAGCGGCTGGATCGGGGACGGCGTTGTTCGGAGCGAATTAAGCTGGCAATAAGGCAACAGGGGCTCCGTATCCGTTGAGGATGCGGAGCCATTGTGTTTTGCGGGCAACTGAGCTACCGGTTTATGTGGACGGTTGCGGTCAGCGGCGTGTCGGCCGACGAGGGGCCAGCGAGGATGGTGTAGTCGCCGGGGGCCAGGGAAAAGGCGTTTTTGTCCGTATCGAAGATGGAGAGGTAGAGCGGGTCAAGCTGGAGGGTGACGGTCTTCGACTCGCCAGGAGCGAGGGGGACGCGATCCCACGCGACGAGGCGCTTGAATGTCGATTCGCCGGTCAAGGGAGGGAGGACTGCGTAGACCTGGGCGACTTCGGTTCCGGCACGGCTACCGGTGTTCTGCACGGTAAAGCTGACTTCGTGCTGGGAGGCTTTGATGCCGGAGTAACCGAACGTGGTGTAGGAGAGGCCGAAGCCGAAGGGGAGGAGCGGGTCCTTGTGCTCGGACTCGAACCATTTGTAACCGACACGGAGACCTTCTGTGGCGTTGTAGTCGAAGGGGGGAAGCTCATCGGGCCGATGCCGGCGGCCTTCGGGCATGCCGCCTGGAGCTGAGATCAGGTTCATCCCCGGAACCTCGGGATGAGGGAGCTGGTCGTCACTTTTGGGGAAGGTGATGGCGAGGCGGCCGGACGGATTGACGTCGCCGAAGAGGATGTTGGCGAGGGAACGCGCGCCGCCGATGCCAGGGTACCAGGCTTCGATGATGCCCTGGACTTTATCGGCCCAGGGCATGGCGACGGGGCCTCCGGTTTCCAGGACAACGATGGTGTGGGGGTTAGCAGCGGCGACGGCGTAGACGAGGGCGTCCTGGTTGTAAGGCAGGGAAATGGTTTTGGTGTCCATGCCTTCGCGCATGGGCTGGTTGACGAAGACGATGGCGAGTTGAGAGGCGGCAGCGAGCTTTGCGGCGGAGGAGGGGTCGCTGCCTGGATCAAACTGGATTTTCGCGTTGGGGGCGTGGGTGCGGATCTCCCTGAGTGGCGAAGCTGGGAAGTAGACGACTTCGCCCCAGAAGGTTCCGCCGGGATGGGGATGGACGGCGTTGCCGCCGGGCGAGTCGACCTGCGCGGAGCCGCCGCCCGAGAGGATGCCGACGTCGGCGTGGGAGCCGATGATGGCGATGGACTGGAGGGATGCGGCGTTGAGCGGCAGAGAGCTGTCGGCATTTTTAAGGAGGACGATGCTTTCGTCGGCGATGTGCTCGGCGTCGTCGCGGCCGCGGAAAGGATCGACGACCTCGGTCACGGGTAGCGAGTCGATGACGCCGGTGGCGAACATACTGCGGAGCACACGATGGACGGCATCATCGAGGCGAGACACGGGGACCTGGTTATTTTGGATGGCGGCTTTGAGCGGGTCGCCGAAATATTGCGAACCGGGCTGCTCCTGATCGAGGCCTGCGAGAGCGGCTTTGACGGTGGAATGGGTGCCGCCCCAGTCGGAGAGGACGAAGCCCTTAAAGTCGAAGTCTTTTTTGAGGACGTCGTTGAGGAGGTAATCGTTTTCGCAGGCCCAGTCGTCGTTGGCGTGGTTTGCGCCTTTGACGGTGACCTTGTTGTAGGAGCACATGACGCCGGCGGGATGGGCGAGGCCGAGGGCGATCTGGAAGGCGAGGAGATCGCTTTCGCGGGCAGCGCGCTTATCGATGACGACGTTGACGATGGTGCGTCCGGTTTCCTGATCATTGAAGGCGTAGTGCTTGATATCGCCCATGACTTTGTTGGCCTGGACGCCGGTGGCGAGTTCGCCGACCATGGTTCCGGCGAGGACGGGATCTTCGCCGGCGTATTCGAAGTTGC
>CAZSWI010000287.1:4681-5029 GCA_964610635.1 uncultured Acidobacterium sp. | reverse complement strand
CCCGACCGATCGGCTCACACGCGGATCGCGCCCATGTCGTACTCCCCAAAGGTCGGTAACAGTTTAGTTTCCAAACCGCTATTGCGCCATCCCCTCTGTAAGGGTATAGTGCGGACATTGATCGGATTCTCTTGCGAGACGCCCCGGCAATGTCCTTCCCATTCTATCCGAAGCACGAGTACGCGTGCCCACACGTGAACCACTGCCCGCATCTGGGCGGTGCTGGGCTGGGTAGCGTGGTGTTCGCGGCCGCCGAGAATCTCCAATGGACCGATTCTCTCCTGCGTCAAATGGACGACTTGCGGGAGAAGGAGACCGCCCAGGCCCGGATCATTGCGGAACAACAAG
>CAZSWI010000287.1:0-4581 GCA_964610635.1 uncultured Acidobacterium sp. | reverse complement strand
TCCCTCCGGTGCTTTTACGGTTGCCCGGCACACGGTTTGGAAACTAAACTGTTACCTTTGTTTCGTAACAGTTTAGTTTCCAAACCGCTATTGCGCCATCCCCTCTAAGAGGGTATAGTGCGGACATTGATCGGATTCTCCTGTGAGACGCGCCGGCGATGTCCTTCCCTTTCTATCCGAAGCACGAGTACGCGTGCCCGCACGTGAACCACTGCCCGCATCTGGGTGGCGCGGGGTTGGGCAGCGTGGTGTTCGCGGCCGCCGAGAATCTCCAATGGACCGATTCTCTGCTGCGTCAAATTGACGACTTGCGGGAGAAGGAGACCGCCCAGGCCCGGATCATTGCGGAACAACAAGAGCGGATCGAGCAACTGGAACGGGAGTTGAAGGCCGAACGGCAGAAGCAATTCAAGGCCACGCAGCCGGACGAAGAGGTTCCTGCCGGAGCGAGCGAACCGCCAACCGAGGCTAAGAAGCGTGGCGCCCCCGTAGGTCATCCGGGATGGTTTCGACCAACGCCGACCACGATCGACCGCACGATCGACGTGCCCTCGCCGTCGTGTTGTCCGCACTGTGGCGCCGCCGTGAAGCCACGGCCCGATCGTAAGCCTTATGAGCACGTGCAAGAAGACCTCATCGACGGGCAGCCGACAGCGACCTGCTATCGACACGAGGAGGGACGCTGCACGAACCCGAAGTGTCGCCTCTGGGTCCACCAGCCTGGCGAAGGGGAAATCTTGGGAGCGATGATCGGTCCGCAGATGCGAGCGCGGGGCATGTTTCTGCGGTTCCACATCGGCCTGCCGTATCGGAAGGTGGTCCGTGCGATCGAGGGGCTGGATTCGCTGGGCTTCACGCCGGCAGCCCTGTTGGGATTCGAGAAAAAGGCGGCGGAAAGGGCTCGACCGTTGGCCTATGACGTGGCCAAGAAGCTGCGCGCGTGCGAGGTCACTCATGCCGACGAAACCCACTACACCATCGACGGCAAGCCCGCGCAGGCCTGGTTCCACGGCAACGAGCACTTGGCACACTTCTATATCTGCGGCACGCGCAGCGGCAAGATTTCCCGCAAGATCCTGGGCGAGGATTATGCGGGAGGGTTGGTCATGGACTGTTACGCGGGCTACGACCGTCACGCGACGAAGATCAAACAGCGATGTTTGCAACATTTGAAACGCTCGGCGAAGGAATGGCGCAAAGTGACGCCGGAAAAAGCCGTCGTGTCGCGGCAGTTCTTCAATGACGTGGCGGCGTGGGTCAAGCGCGGTTGTCGTTGGTATCGCCGCCGCAAAACAAACTCTCCGGCGGAGCAAGAGCGCGAAGCGGCATGGCTTCGGAGCGAGCAAGCTCGCTTGGAAAGTGTCGTCCTGGATGCGAAAAAGGCGCGGACCCTGCAAGGCCGCATCCGCCGCTATTCCAAGGAATGGCTGACGTTCCTGGACCATCCGGGCGTGCCGCCGACGAACAATCTCGCCGAGCAGGCGGTCCGCTTCCTGGTGATTCTGCGGAAGTTGACCTTTGGCAGCCGCACGCGCGCCGGGGCGCGACGCACCGGCGCGATGCTGACCGTGATACAGACGGCCAAACGACAAGGGCGGGACGTCATCCAGTTTCTCGTGGCGTTGTTCACACTGTCGCCCAACGAGGCGGCGCGCGCGATGTACGCTCGTTGCTAACGCTACAGCGACTCGTCATGCCTGCCGCGAGGCAGGTGGACAAGTCGAGCAGGCCATGGGCACGGCAGGCCCGTGGGCTTACGGTCTGCTGCTTGCGGAGCGACGGCGTTTCTCGAGTGCGTTCTCCGTGGCCGCCGATTCTCGCCCATCCCACAACGCGCCGCAACGACAAGGCGTGTTGCGCGGAGCATCGTGACAGTCTGCGCCGACACCTTATCTCTGAAACCGCCTGGAGATTCCTTCGCGTTCCATCAGGAAGCTTCCATGACACGGCCATCGTGAATGGCCGTTCGTCAGAGGTGTTTCCGGCCTGGCTCGCCTGCCCGCCGCTCCCTCCGGTGCTTTTACGGTTGCCCGGCACACGGTTTGGAAACTAAACTGTTACACAAAGACCTACTATAAACAGTCAAGTGGGATCCGGGAAATTTCATGGCCTTCGTCCTCTTTGAACTCTTAGCTGGTTGCGGAGTGGGCGGCAGGTTCTCGGCAGCAAGTGTTATCTGTGGTTCTTCTGGTTGTTGTCGCAGAGGCGCGCCTGCGTGGGCGGACGTTTGGTGAATGGGCGGCCATCGGTGAGCATCCGCCAGATGACGCGTGCCAGGTGGCGGGCGACGATCACAAGGGCGTTATTGTGCGCTTTGCCCTGCCGACGGTGTTTGCGGTAGATGCGATGGAAATACTCATGTTTACGATAGACAGCGAAGGCGGCCAGGAACAGTCCCTGGCGCAACGTGGGGGAGCCGCGTTTGCTGATCTTGCCTTGCCAGTGGATCGAGTCCCCGGACTCGTGGAGGCTGGGGTCCAGCCCCGTGTAGGCGACGTATTGATCGGCGGTGGCGAAGTCGGTGATGGGGTCGCTTTCCGCATGGATGACAGCGGCGGAAACGCTGCTGATGCCCAGGGAGAGCAAGGGCGAGTTGAGATGCCGGACGCGTTGATCCAACTCGGCTTCGATGGCAGCGATTTGCTGCCGCAACGTGTCGAGGTAATCGAAGACCGAGCGGAGCTGTTCCTCGGCGACCTCTTCGGCGCATCGGCAGCCGATGGACGCCTTCGCCGACTGCAAGAGTCGGTCGATCGTCTCGGGGGCGAGTTTCCGACGGCCGGCGTTTTCGAGGATTTCGCGGACCTCACGCTCCCTGGCGACGAGCTTTTCGGGCGCGAGTCCGACTTGGCGGATAAGCTTCTGTCCGCAACGGACGAACGGCTTGGAGAAGACGTCGGCGTATTCCGGAAAGACACGATCGGCCAGGGTGTGGGCATAGCGCTCCATGTCGCAAGCGGCCTGCATGAGCCGACGGCGATGCCGTACCAGCAGCCGCAACTCGGCGGTCCTGGGATCGGGCACGCGGCTGGCTTTGGCTTCTCCGGAGAGGATCAAGCGGGCGATTCCGGCGGAGTCGATGCGGTCGTTGCTCGTCTTGCGGATGCGGCCCCGGCTCCGCGCTCCGGTCTGGACGGGGTTGAGCGCTACGCAGTCATACCCGCGTCGCGTCAACTCGGCGTAGAGGCACATCCAGTAGTGGCCGGTGGCCTCCATGGCGACGACAACCTTTCCCGGCCCGCCGGCCTTGAGGAGGAGATCTCTTTCTAGCCGGTCGATGCCGTCGCGGGTATTGGGAAAGGAGGCAAGCTGGGCGATGACTTCGCCCTGCGGCGAAAGCGCGGTTGCCGCGTGTCTCCGCTTTCCGACGTCGATTCCGACGACGGCGCGGCCGTTGGCCAGCACGGGCCGGCCTTTGAGCGATCTTTTCATGACGGTTCTCCATGGGATGGTGGATGGGTTTCGTGGATGCAGGACGACGGCGGACGGCCGTGGGCCTGGCGACGAGGGGACAAAACGATGCCGCCTGCCCATAACCTCGTTGGTGATGCGGGGCGTCCGGCGTCTTAAGGCCGGTCCCAACCGACTCATAACTGGCGTTCAGGCGGTGCGTGGTTCCAAGGCGCGCCTCCACAATCTTTAGTGCGAAGCCGGGCTTCGAGGTGGCAGACGTGGCGTCGGCGCGCCCGTGTTTCGACGACTCAGCGCGGGGGAACCTCCGGCATTTTCTGGAAGACGCTTTCCAGCATCTGCCGCAGCTCCGGCGAGAGCGTATTCCTGGGGGTCTCGACCGACAGCATCTGATAGGAGCCGTCGGCGTCGCCAGGCCGCCACGGACGGTAGGCGATCAGGTCGTGCTCGCACAACCGCTTCCGGGCGTCCCACAGGGTCTGCCGGTCGAAGCAAGGGATGGCCCGCTGGATGCGGTCCAGGCGCCAGCAGGAGAGCCCTTGGCGATCGGCGGCCAGGGCGAGGAACAGGTACAGACCAATCTCCTCCGGCCGCAGGCGTTCGAGGATCCCTTCGCTGCGAAGCCGATGGTCGATCCAGGCGAACGACCGCGGGACGCGGCGGACCCTCTCCGGCGAGAGCACGGGCAGAGGCTTGGAAAGCGGCATGGAAACTCCTCCGTAACTGAGCGTGTACGGCGGCGCCGACCACATCGCGCCGCCAAGGGAGTTTTCGTCCGAAGCACGGCAGGGTTTCCACAATCGCCAAAAAACGCCGCTTTGTAGGAATCCTCCCGGCCGCGAGAAGGTCTCCAAACCGCACGGGCGGAATAGAAGTAAAGACCCTAACAACCCTAATCGGAGGAGGCATGGCCAGAGAGGCAGATTCAGGGAAGGAAAACCGGAAGGGAGATTCAATCGGCAGAAGAACAGACAACAGAGATACGCGCGTTTGGGAAGCAGAATCCTGCTGTTCCTCCGGCGCCACGCTCCTCGCACGCGTCTCTCTATTGACTATACGAGGTGTCAGGAACGAATGGCACTGTCGATGAGCGTAACACGTTGGCGGAGAGAGTGTAAGGGCAAGCGATGCATTTGGGATGGGGTGTACAAGGGATAACGGTGAAGGAAC
>CAZSWI010000286.1:0-5044 GCA_964610635.1 uncultured Acidobacterium sp. | reverse complement strand
GGCGACGAGCGCGCACTCCGCATCTTCGACGAAGTCGGCTATGCCCTCGGCCTCTCGCTCGCCCACCTCGTCAACGCGCTCGATCTTCCCCTCTACGTCATCGGTGGGGGCGCCGCCGCTGCCTGGCCTCTCTTCGCGCCGCGCATGTTCTCGACTCTCCGCGAAGGCAGTTACGTCTATCGCATGTCGATGCCGCTTGATCCAAATGTCTTTGAGCCCGGCAAAACCCATGTCGCCCCCGCCCAGCTCAGCGACGCGGGGATCCTCGGAGCGGCCCTCCTGCCCCTCGCGACCGCCTCTTCGGCTCCCGCGTAGCTCTTTCGCTCAAACGAGCGGCCCGTCATAATGACCCAGAAAGAGAATCGCCCATGATCCTCCGGCATCCGCGCACGCGTCCCATCCCGTGGGCCGAGCGCAAATCCCGCACGCGCTATCGCTCGCTCATCCCCCTCATCGCCATCGACTGGACATGGGAGTGGTTCGCCTATCTCCTCAGTCATTGGAGCTTCCTCGAAGTCCTTGAATACCTCGGCAGTTTCTCTGTGCTGATCGGGGTCATCTTCTGGTTCAGCGAATCGGGCGCGCGCGTCGAGCAGCGTCACTACCAGGCATGGCAGGTCATCAACACCGCGCAGGGCAAAGGCGGCAGCGGCGGACGCATCGAAGCCCTCCAGGAACTCAACGCCGACCACATCTCCCTCACCGGCGTCGATGTCTCCTCGGCCTTTCTTCAGGGACTCCACCTGCCCCACGCCAACCTGATGCGCGCCAACCTCAACGCCGCGGATCTCCGCGACAGCGACCTTCATTTCACGGATTTCTCGTGGGCCGACCTGCATTTCGCCAATCTGCGCAACGCCAACCTCGAACACGCCGTCTTCGACCGGGCCAACCTCACCGATGCCGACCTCTCAGGAGCCGACCTGACCGCTGCCCACCTCGACGGCGCCGACCTCACCAACGCCGATCTCCGTTCCGCCGATCTCCGCAACCTTGGATGGCAGCATCTCGCCGCCATCCATAACGCCAACATCGCCGGAGTCAGAAACCCGCCCGACGGCTTCGTCTCCTGGGCCGTCCAAAATGGAGCCATCCAGAAGGACAGCGATCAATAGAATTGTCTTTCGCAACCGAAACAACTCCGCTGTGGCCACTCCAGCGCCCCGCATGCTATAACCCTGCTCAAACGACCCCATCTCGCTCACAGGAAGCCTCGCTATGAAACTCCGCTTCGCCGCTCTTGTCTCGCTTTTCTCCCTCGCCGCTGCCGCCCAGCTCCCCAACGTAGCTCCCCCACCCATCAAAATGGGGCTCTGGCAGTCCAGCGTCACGCTAAATTCCACGGGCATGGGGCTGGCCGGCGGCCACCCCATCACCAGCCAGTCCTGCTACACCCCGGACAGCTGGAAGCAATCGATGCAGAAAATGCAGTCCCGCCAGCCCACCGCGAACTGCACGACTGCCAACATGCAGCAGGACAGCCATAAATTGTCGTTTGACGGCCAATGTTCCGAAGGCCAGGGAATGAGCGTCACCTATCACGTCGAGATGTTCCTCGACAGTGACGAGGCCATGCATGGCTCCTCAAGCGCGAAGATGAGCGGCCCGCAGTTCCCCCAGGGCATGTCCATGAACTCCGTTATCAGCTCGAAGTTCGTCAGCGCCGACTGCGGCGACATCAAGCCTGGTGAAAGCAAGCCGGTCCGCTGATCCTTCGGGAAAGGGATCGCCGCACGGGCGCTGGCCATCGCGCGTTACGATGGTGGCGCATGCCGCCTGAGTTGGAGACAGAACGCCTGCTGCTGCGCCCGCTCGAGTTGGCCGACGCCGAGCAGATCCAGCGCCTCTTTCCGCAATGGGAGATTGTGAAGTATCTCAATGCCGTCGTCCCATGGCCCTTTCCGGCCGACGGCTCTCTCACCCACATCCACGATGCCGCGCTGCCCGCTATGGCCGCCGGCGACGAGTGGCACTGGAGCCTCCGGCTTAAATCCTCCCCGCGGGAACTGATCGGCAGAATTTCCCTCAACCGCGGCGAAAACAACAATCGCGGCTTCTGGCTTGGCCTTCCCTGGCATGGCCAGGGCCTCATGACCGAAGCGGTAATCGCCGTGACCGATTATTGGTTCGACGTGCTCAATTTTCCTGTGCTCCGCGCGCCCAAGGCCGCCGCCAACGCAGCCTCCCGCCGTATCTCCGAGAAAACCGGCATGCGCCTTGTCGCCGCTACGGAAGGCGATTACGTCTCCGGCCGCCTGGCCTGCGAGATATGGGAGATTACTGCCGAAGAATGGCGCGCCTTCCGCGAGCCAACCGGCTTACGGCCGCCCGCTGCCGGCTGACAGCTACCCTTGCCGGCTTCAGCGCTCGCCCGTCGCTGCCTGTTGCTATTCCCTACTCCCAGCCTCTTAACTGCCCGCCTTTTACTCCTCATCCCCCACAGCAAAGTAGCCCTTCCGCGCCTGCACCTTCAGGTCCCCGTCCGTGTCCTTGCAGAAGATGTCCACCTTGCGAAACTTCCCATCCATCGTCTTGTTCGCCGGAACGTATTGCGCCACATACTGAGTACGCAGCTCCTGCTCGATCTGGTCGAACGCGTCCTCGAGCTTTTTCCCGTTGTTCCCCACATTGATCACGCGGCCGCCCGTTGCTTCGGTCAGCGTGCGCATCTGCATATCGCCGGAATAGCCCAGGTTAAAGCCACCGCCACCGTAGAATCCGCGATCGGCGATCAAAATCACATAAATAATCGCGTTCGCGTTCTCCGCCGCGGCGATCGCGGCCTTTGGCTTCGTCACGCTGCCTTCGTCCTCGCCGTCCGTCAGCAGGATCAGCGCCTTGCGCCCTGACTCGGACCGTATCTTGTGGCTTGAAACCTCGTTCACTGCGTCGTACAGCAGCGTTCCCTTCGGCGCTCCCTGCGTCGGCACCGGTCCCTGTCCAATGCCCGGCACGCCCGCCGAACCTCCGCCCGCGGCCGTATTAATCTGCACCTTGCTGATCGCTCGATCCAGCTCCCGCACGTTGTTCGTGTAGTCCTGCTCCAGGTTCACGCCCACATCGAAGCTCACCAGAAACGCCTGGTCCTTCTCCCGCAGAATGCGCTTCAAAAACGCCGACGCCGACTGCTGCTCCAGCGGCAGTACGTTCATCTGGCTTCCGCTCGTGTCGATCAGAATTCCCAGCGTCAGCGGCTGGTTCGCCTCCGCCACAAAACTGGTCAGCTTCTGCGGCTGCTTGTCCTCGAAAACATTGCAGTCGTTCTTCGTCAGAAACGGGATCAGCGCATTCTTCTTGTCCCGCACGGTAAAGTACTCGCTCACCAGGTTCGACGTCACCTTCAGCGTCTCGTTGGGATTCTCCTCCGCAGGAGAGTTATCCATCGGCACATTGCTCACCGGCGGAGCGTCGGGTGATGGAGCGGACTGCGCCCACGTCAGAGGAACTGCAGTCCCCAGGCACACCACCGGGATGCACACTACACGCAACCAGCGCAAAAGCATGCCTCCTTAGACGGATCGGGCCGCCAATGGGTTATTTGAAAACAGCGAGCCTCTCGCTGGGGCGTTCGGCGCTCTGTTAATCTTGAGCATACGCCCGAGGCCTCACCACCTCACCGGCGCATCTCAACAGCTGGACGCCGAGCGCATCGCTGCAGAAGATACGAATCTCATCCGGAGGGGCGCGGTCCCGGGGTTGGCGGAAGGATTTGCGGAAGTTATGAGGGGGTTCACTCTGATGCGGGCCGTTCGTTTTGGCGCTCTTTCGTTGGTTGTTCCCGTTCTTCTGGCTTGTTCAGCTTTAGGACAGCAGCAAGCCGTCCCTGATGCTCCCGCCCCGCAATCCCAGTCTCCGAGCGCACCTCCCGACGCACCCGCTCCTCAGGCCCCCTCGTCCCTGCCTGACCTCAAAGACCAGGTCGCTCCCGGCAAAGGCACAACGAATCCGGACGACCAGCAGGCACCTCCCGGCGCCCCTGCGCCACAAACCAGCTCCGGCTCCGCAGGCGCCCCCACTCCGCAACAGCCGCCGCCGCCCGACGCCGTCCAGCAAACCCCGCCCGAAACAGGCACCGCCAGCCAAATCCCGATCCTCCGGGGAACCGGCGTCACCGAAGTGATCGTCCCCGTTACGGTGAGGGATAAGCACGGCAAGGAGATCCCCGGGCTGCCCTCGTGGCGCTTCAAAGTTCTTGAGGATGGTGTCCAGCAGCGCATCGTCTGGTTCAGCACCGATGCCTTTCCGCTCTCCATTGCCTTCGTCATCGACGCGACCCTCCCCGAAGACGTCATGGACAAGGTAAACCGCAGCCTTCCTGTCGTCTCCAACGGATTGACTCCCGCCGACACCGTCGCCGTCGTCAGCTATGGCGGCACCGGCCCGCAGCTCGTCACCGATTTCACCGCCGCCAACGGTCCGCGCCTCACCGCCGCTCTTCAGATTGCACAGAAACCCGGCGAACAGATGGGTGTACCTCTCACCGATGGCCCCTTTGCCAGCGGTCCCATGGTCAACGGGCAGCAGGCCGACCCGACCCTGGCTCCGCAGCGCGGCAATGCCAGCGGCTTCCTTCTCCAACCCAAGGACGTTCACCCGCTCAACGATGCCATCCTCTTCGCCGCCGAGCAGCTCGCCAGCCAGCCAAGGGGCCGCCGGCGCGTTATCTACGTCATCAGCGACGGCAAGAACTCCCGCAGCAAGGCCAGTTATAAAGAAGTCCGCGATTATCTCCTCGCCAACAACATCCTGGTCTCCGGGACCCAGGTCGGCGACTCGGCCATCTGGGGCATCGGCGCTCTCGACCGCCAGAAGCTGCCGTTCCTGCAGCCGGAAGACTTGCTGCCCCGCTATTGTGTGGCCACGGGTGGCGACGTCGATCACGAGCTAACCGAAAACGGTATCCAGGAAGCCTTTGTCAAAATTGCCGATTCCGTCCGGACCGCCTACACGCTCATCTATGCCAGTCACCAACCCTCCCTCAGCGGCAAGTACCACAACATCGACGTGCGAGTCGAAGGCCTTTCCGGTCTCGATGTCATCGCCA
>CAZSWI010000285.1:0-5049 GCA_964610635.1 uncultured Acidobacterium sp. | reverse complement strand
GTCCCGGTGTTTCTGGCGGTGACGCTGATGGCGAAGAATCCGAAGCAGTATGGGCTGGAGGATATAACGTCGGATCCGCCACTGGTGATCGACACGGTGAAGACGGATTACGCCGTCGATTTGCGGCTGGTGTCGGATATTGTGGGCACGCCGGTCCAGGAGATTGAGGCGCTGAATCCGAGCCTGTTGAGGATGAGCACGCCGCCGGATGAGTCGTTCGATCTGCATCTGCCGACGGGCACGGGAGATCTATTCACCAGGGACATCGCGGAGATTCCGGTGGAGAAGCGGCGCTTCTGGCGTTTCCACACGGTCGAGGATGGCGACACCCTGGCGAGTCTGGCGAAGACGTGGCACGTATCGGAGTCGGAGCTGGCCTTCGTGAATCAGTTGAAGCCTGGATCGGATCTCTCCGGCGTCGACTCCCTCGTCATTCCAACCGCGCCGGTGAGTGAGGGCATCCTCCGCAGTACGCTCTACAAGCCGCGGCGCGGCGACACGCTGGTGACGATTGCCGACCGCTTCGGCGTAACCGTTCAGCAGCTGCGTCGATGGAACAACCTGCGCGGGGCTGCCATTCCGCTGGGACGCAGCTTATATGTTTCCGAGCCGGCGCGCATTTCGGCGTTGCGTTACGGCAAGAGGCGGCATGTAGCGGCGAAGACAGGTGGGAAGGCTGCGGGGAAGATGGCGGCTGCCAGCCACATGCCCAAGAAGCCTGCTTAGGGACGGTTGGTGCTGACAGCTGGGATCTGACAGCTGGGATCTGCTCCCGTACACTCGTAGAACTGTTCTGAGGGAAGGCGAATGTCCTCTCTGTATGCGATCGTGCTGGGCGCGATTGTCCTGACCCTGCTTACGGTTTCGCTGACGCGGCTGCGTGGCGTGAAGACCAAGGCAGACTACCTGGTGGCCGGACGGACGCTGCCGGCGTTCGTGCTGATCTTCACCCTTCTGTCGTCGTGGATTGGGTCGGGGTCGCTGCTCGCGGGCGCGGAGAACGCTTATCGGCACGGCTTCGCAGCGCTGTGGATGGCAGGCGGAGGATGGCTGGGACTGCTGCTGATCTACTTTATTGCGCCGCGTGCTCGCCATTTTGCGCAGTTCACGATTCCGGATCTGCTGGAGGCGCGTTACAGCCAGACGGCGCGCGTGCTGGGCGTGATTGCGGTGATCTTCGCGTACACGGCGATCCTCAGCTATCAGCTGATCGGCGGCGGAGACATTCTGCACCTCGTTTTCCCGACGGTCATCACCGCCGATCTGGGCAAGTACATCATGACGGCGTTCGTGATTGTGTTCACAGCGATTGCGGGCATGGCGTCGGTGGCTTATATGGACGTGTTCATCGGATTGCTGGCGACGGCGACGATGATCGTTGCGTTGCCGTTTCTGATCCATTCGGCGGGCGGATGGAGCGGCGTGACGCACGCGCTGCCGGCGACGCACTTTCAGGTACTCGGCGATTTGTCGCTGGCGCAGGGGCTTGAGCTGCTGTTGCCGACCATGCTGCTGATGCTGGGGAATCAGGCAATGTATCAGAAATTTTTCTCGGCAAAGTCGGAGCGCGATGCGCGTGTGGCGGTGGTGGGATGGATTATCGGGACCGTGATTCTTGAAACAGTGATTGTGGCGATTGCGGTGGTTGGGTCGGTTCTGTTCCCGAGCGGCGAAGTGTCGCAGCATCCGCGCGAAATTATCGCCTACACGGCGCTGCATGGACTGCCGGCGTGGCTGGGCGCGCTGCTGATGGGTGCGGTGTTTGCGAAGATTATGTCGACGGCGAACAATTTTTTGTTTTCTCCGGCGACGAATCTGGTGAACGATGTGTTCACTCGCTATATTGCCCCGCAGGCTTCGAACAAGCGGGTTCTCCTCGTGTCGCGCCTCATGGTTGTGCTGCTGGGCTTGTGGGCGCTGTATGAAGCGATGCATACGGGATCGGTGCTGAAGCAGGCTCTTTACGCTTATACGATTTATTCGGCCGCGCTGACGCCGGTGATTCTGGCGGCGTTTTATTCGCGGCGCGCGAACGCGGCGGGAGCGGTGACGGCGATTGGGCTCGGCACGTTTGTGACGGTGTTCTGGGATTCGGGGTTCGTTCACAATCATCTGCCGGCGGTGGTGGCGGAGCGGGATGCAATCTTCCCTGCTCTGCTGGCGGCTGTTTTGGGGTTAGTGGCGGTGAGTGCGTTTACTCGGCCGCCAAGCGCGGAGCAGGTGGCGCTGTTTCACGAAGGCAGGGCACAGGGCATAGAAGCATAGTTCAAAGCGCGAGAGGCGACGGCGCGGAGCCGGGATTTATGCTCGGCGAAAAACAGCCGATTTGGTAAACTAAGACTGCCGGAAGGATGCATCCCTCCCGGCAGGTTGTGCTACTTGACCAGTAGCAGAAGCGCCAGGAGTACGAGTGCCATCACAAATCGCCAATCTACGGCGACTGTGATGATCACCCGCATCCAGGATGATTTCTCATCCACGGGCCTCACCTCCCTTGCGTTGGAACGGCTCGCGGACCGTTACTGCGGTTCGCGAGCCGTTTGGCCCGATCTTCCGGACCAATCTTCGCGTTGCCGCTTTGCACTTCGCAGGGAAGGCAAGTTCAGGATATGTTCCGCGAAGGGCGCGGGACAGATTACCGAGGTTTGATTTCGCGGAGGCTAGGATTGGGGGATCTCACATCTCCATCGTGCTCTGACGATTCAGCGAGACGAGCCTCCAGATGCTGGATCAGATCCAGACCTTCTTCCTTCGTCCGAATACGCCCTTCCAACTGCGCGTCTTCCGCCAGCGCCAGCATTTCTTTGAAGCGTGGGCCGGGTTTGTAACCGGCACTGATCAAATCTCGGCCGGTGACGAGAAGCGGGGGACGGACCTCTTCTTCGGGCAGTTCTTCCCTTCTCCGTTTTGCAAATTCGTAGAGGCTGAGATCGCCGTGGCTCGAGGTCACGTCGAGGCGGTGCAGTGCGAGGTGCTCTTCGAACTTCGGGAGGCGGAAGAAGCGCTTGAGCGTGGACTCCTTCATTTTCTCGATGTCGCCGAAACGCATGTGATTTTCAACCAGCGCGAGAATCTGGGCGCAGTCTTCGTTTGAGAAACGGAGTCGGCGCAGGATTTCGTGCGCGATCTTCACGCCGACTTCGACGTGGCCGTTGAAGCGGATGCGATCCGGCGGCTTGTGCGAAAAGGTTGCGGGCTTGCCGACGTCGTGCAGGAGCGCTCCCCAGGCGAGCGTGGCGGGCGCGCCGGCGGGGAGCTTCTCGAGAAGCAACAAGGTATGGATCCAGACGTCGCCTTCGGGGTGATACTCGGGCGGCTGGGCGACGTTGTGCAACTTTGTAATTTCGGGCAGAACTTCTTTGAGGAGCCCGGTGCGGTCGAGGAGCTCAAAGGCCCGGCGAGCGTGGCCTTCCGTGAGCATGCGGGTGAGCTCGTCGCGGATGCGTTCGCGGCTCACTTGATTAACGGTGTGAGCTAACTGGCGAATGGAGCGCTCGGTTTCAGCATCGATGGCGAAGTCGAAACGCGCGGCAAAGCGGACGGCGCGGAGCATGCGCAGCTTGTCTTCTTCGAAGCGGCGATGCGGCTGGCCGATGGCGCGGACGATGCCCGCACGCAGATCGCTCTGGCCGCCGACGTAATCGAGAACAGCGGAGGTGAGATTGCAGGTTTGCCGGTTGAGGACCGGGTCGAACATCATGCCGTTGATGGTGAAGTCGCGACGGAGGACGTCTTCGCGAGCGCTCGTGGAGAAGCGGACTTCGCTGGGGTGGCGGCCGTCGAGGTAGGCGACGTCCGAACGAAATGTAGCAACCTCGGTGACAATTTCGCGGTTGTCGATGTCTTCGCAGACGAGGACCACGCCGAAGTGGGCTCCGACGGCGAAAGTGCGGGGAAACATGGCGAGAACTGCGTCGGGATGGGCGGAGGTGGCCACGTCGAAGTCCTTCGGAGGGACGCCGAGGAGGAGATCGCGGACGCAGCCGCCGGCAAAGTATGCCTCGTGGCCCGCCGCGCGGAGCTCAATGACGATGCGCTCTGCCGCGATTTGTGCCGGTGTGTCCATTGCGATTTCCTGGCTTCGTCCTGGCGCATGGGGTTCGGGCCGATGCATTCAGACCAAGGTGGGATTCAGGCGCGTCCTGGCGCTTGTTAGCATAGCTTGCGAAGCATGGACGCTACGACTCAACCTGAGGTCCCGCTAATTCCGCGCGAGGCTAATCCCGACACATCATGGACAGCCCGCGTTTTCAGTCTACCCGTGGTGCTGGGCCTGCTGCTGGTGTACCTGCTGCTGTTCGTGTCTGCGGGCGGCGCGGTGGTGCGGAGCCTTGCGGATAATGACGTCTGGTGGCACCTGCGGAACGCGCGCGAGCTGGTGCGGACGGGGCACTTTATTCGCGCGGACAGTTACACATTCACAGTGGCGGGCAAGCCGTGGATCAATTTTGAGTGGCTGGGCGAACTGCCTTACTACTTTGCGAACCGATGGCTGGGCGATCGCGGGCTGTATCTGGTGCTGATTTTGACGGCGACCGCGATTGTGGTTGGGATTTATTGCCTGGCTCGGCTGCGTTCGGGCAGCTGGGGCGCGGCGTTTTTTGCTGCCTGCATCGGGGTTTTTCTTACGACGGTTTCGCTGCTTCCCCGGCCGCTGCTGTTTGGCTGGCTGTTTCTGGTTGTCGAATTGGGTCTGCTGTGGAGTTTGCGCAAGGGCCGCGACTTTACGATTGTGCTGCCGCTGATGTTCCTGCTGTGGATCAACTCGCATGGATCGTGGTTTATCGGCTTCGTGCTGATGATTATTGTTGTGGCGTGCGGATTCGCGGAGGGCCAGTGGGGGAATGTTTACGCGACGCGCTGGACACCGCGTGAGGCGCGCAAGCTGCTGGCAGTGGCGGGCGCGAGTTTTGCTGCGCTGTTCATCAATCCTTATGGATGGCGGCTGGTTGCTTATCCGCTGGACGTGGCGTTCAGGCAGAGGCAGACGGTCGAGAACATTGCGGAGTGGGGCAGCCTTGATTTTCATAGCGTGCGCGGGAAGATGGT
>CAZSWI010000284.1:0-5073 GCA_964610635.1 uncultured Acidobacterium sp. | reverse complement strand
GTGGCGGTACATGGAGCTGGGCCGGGCCTAACAACTACTCGGCCAACACGCGGGAGATCACCGGCATTGCTCTGCCCTCCGGGACGAATACTTACACGGCGACGTACACCAATCCGTCCGGAGTGACCAGCACTCAGGCTTTCATCATCACTGTCTCCAATCCAATCACTCCCTATCTTCAGGTGAACGGAGGAGCCTGGCAGAACGCTGCCACGGTCACGGTGAACTACAGCGACAGCGTGAACATAGCTCCGTGGCCGACCAGCGGTGGTACATGGAGCTGGGCCGGGCCTAACAACTACTCGGCGAACACGCGGGAGATCACCGGCATCGGTCTGCCCTCCGGGACGAATACTTACACGGCGACGTACACGACTTCCGGTGGATTCACCAGCACCCAGGCGTTTGTCATCACGGTCAACTCCACACCGATCACGGCTTATCTCCAGGTGAACGGAGGAGCCTGGCAGAACGTTGCCACGGTCACGGTGAACTCCACGGACACGGTAAATCTGGCTCCGTGGCCGACCAGCGGCGGGTCATGGAGCTGGATGGGTCCGAATAATTACTCGGCTAACACGCGAGAGATTACCGGCGTCGGTTTGCCCTCCGGGACGAATACTTACACGGCGACGTACACGAATCCGTCCGGGGTGACCAGCACGCAGGCGTTTGTCATCACGGTCAACTCCACCTCGATCACGCCTTATCTCCAGGTGAACGGAGGAGCCTGGCAGAACGTTGCCACGGTCACGGTGAACTCCACGGACACGGTGAATCTGGCTCCGTGGCCGACGAGTGGCGGTACATGGAGCTGGGCCGGGCCTAACAACTACTCGGCCAACACGCGGGAAATCACCGGCATTGGTCTGCCTTCCGGGACGAATACTTACACGGCGACGTACACCAATTCCTCCGGAGTCACGAGCACTCAGGCGTTTGTCATCACCGTCAACTCCACTCCGATCACTCCTTATCTTGAGGTGGATGGAGGGGCCTGGCAGAACGTTTCCGCCGTCACGGTTAACTACAGCGATACCGTGAATCTCGGTCCGCAAGCGACCGGCGGCGGTACGTGGAGCTGGATGGGTCCCAATAACTTCACGGCTAACACGCAGGAAATCACCAGCATTGCTCTGCCCTCCGGCACGAATACCTACACGGCGACGTACACCAATCCCTCCGGAGTCACGAGCACTCAGGCGTTTGTCATCACCGTCAACTCCACTCCGATCACTCCCTATATTGAGGTGAACAGTGGACCCTACCAGAACGTTTCCAGTGTCACGTGCAGTGTCTCCGACGCGGTGAATCTGGCGCCGTGGCCGCAAAGTGGTGGTACGTGGAGCTGGGTGGGTCCCAATAACTACTCGGCCAATACGCGGGCAATCTATGGCATTCCCCTGACTTCCGGGTCGAATACCTACACGGCGACCTACACGAATCCGTCGGGAGTGATGAGCACGCAGGTATTTACCATCACGGCCCAATAACTACGATTTGCGCGGGAAGTTTGTCACCTTTCGCATGCCACCGGGCTTGCAAAAGGTAACGGGGAGGAACTTTAGATTGTGCCTACAACCAAAGTGCGCTGCGAATGTCTCTACAGTCCTCTGACGGATGCACCAAAGATTCGTTGACGTCGTCTCACCGGACCCTCAGTATTCAACCAGAGGTTTTTGCGAAAGAAGTGGCAGTCCGCGACTGGTTTCGCGTCGTCAGCGCAGGAAACAATCCCAGAAACGCTTGCCCGGCACCACCCCCCTGGGCCGGAAATATTTCTAAGTTTGAGGTGTCTCTTATGTGTGCCGAACTGTCGCCAGGTTTTACTCGTCCTTCCCGCCTTTCTCGCTTTGTCGGGAAGAGGCGGTGGCTCATTCCGATGCTCTTGCTGGCAACGGCAGGCGCCGCGCACGCGGCGGACACCTTCACGGTGAACTCCCTTACCGATGATGCGACGGGGGTCGCGGCGAACTGCCCGGCCAACGCCGTGCCCACCGGCACATGCAGGCTGCGCGATGCCATCGCGGCGGCGAACGCCGACGCGAATGCCAACACGATCCAGTTCTCCGTGTCAGGAACCATCGTCGTCTCTTCGACTCTGACCATCAATAATTCCAAAGCAGCCGTGACCATCAGCAATCAGTCAGGCGCGGGATCCATTGCGATTTCAGGGAACAACGCGGAACAGGTCTTCGGCTTGCTTCCGGGCACTGCGACATTCGCCTACATTACGATCGAAAACGGCAATGGCGGCTCAACTACTGCCGGCGGCATCTACAACGAAGCCAATCTGACCCTGAGCAACGTGGTCCTGGAAAACAACACCACCACAGCCGGTATCGGGGGCGGCGGTATCTATAACGCCAACGGCGCGACGCTCAGCGTGGCATACAGTTCGTTTTACAGCAATTCCGACACAAAAACCGGCACGACGGGCGGCGCAATCGAAAACGCCAGCGGCGCTATGCTCAGCGTGAATGCAAGCACGTTTTATGGCAACTCCGCTTATCAGGGGGGCGCCATTGAAAACGACAGCTCGAATGCGCTCACGATCACCAACAGCACCTTCGACGGCAATAGTGCATCGTACCAGGCCAGTGCAATTTACAGCGGCACCGGCGCTGCTCTCAACATCAACGACAGCACGTTTTATGGAAACAACAAAACCGGGATCGCCTACGGCGGCTCCAGCCAGCTGAATGTTTACAACAGCCTTTTTGACGCAAGCGGGGAGTGCGGGACTGGCGCCCCGGCGGCTTGCCCCACCAATGGCACCAAAGGCAACATCGTGGCTCCCACCAACTCGGTTTCCGGCAGGCCGGCGGTGTTACCGCTCGGCAATTACGGCGGCCCAACTCAGACCCTTATGCCGATGCCGGGGAGCTCCGCCATCTGCGCGGGGCTGTCGGCCGATGTTCCGAACGGCGTGACTATCGACCAGCGCACCTTTCCGTTCAATAGCGCCTGCGTGGATGCCGGCGCGGTTCAAACCAATTACATCACGGTCACCACCGGCACGGACGATATTGCAAACGCGGCCAATTGCCCCGGGTCTTCATGTTCATTTCGCGATGCGGTCGCAGCGGCCAATGCAGCGTTCAACGGCGATATCGACTTCGCGAGCGCCGTATCCCTTGTGGCCCTGACCGCCGAGGGTCCGACCAACCTTTACAACACCAATATCATCGGGCCGGGCGCCAGTTCTCTAACCGTTACGGGCGAGGGCACGAACGTGCTCTTCGGCACATTTGGCGGAAACGTCTTCATGTACGGGATGACTTTCGCCAACGGTTATAACAGCAGCGACCAAACCGGTGGCGCGATATACAACCAGACGAACCTCACAGTAAGCAATATGGCCTTCACGGGCAACGTTGCGCTAAGCGCCGGGGGAGCGATCTATACAAAGCAGGGCAGTCTCACGGTCCTTAACAGTGCTTTTGTGAACAACACCGCTCCCCAGGGGAGCGCTCTCTACAACAACACTACCAACGGCCCGATCATAGCTGAATACAGCACGTTTGCGAATAATGACGCTACCACCAACGAAGGGGGGGCCATCTTCTCGGCTTACGGCGCCCCTTTAAGCCTGTACAACACGACGCTCTCCGGCAATATCAACACCGGCATTATCTTCGCCGGCAGCAGTGCCCTGGTGGTGGAGAACAGCGTCCTGGACAGCAGCGCAGAGTGCATTGCCGACGCCCCCGCCGCTTGCCCGACTACAGGAACCCTCGGCAACGTAGTGAGCCCCACCAACTCTAACTCCGGAGTGGCGGCGCTCTCCGCGCCCGGTTATTACAGCGGGACGAATACGCTCTACTCCACACTATCCGTTCTCCCCGAGCCCGGAAGCTCGGCAATCTGCGCCGGTTCCTCGACGTTGATTCCTGCCGGGGTCACAACCGATCAGCGCGGCTTCTCGAACGAGAACATCACCTATACAGGTTATTCGGCCAGCAAGATTTGCGTCGACGCCGGGGCCGTCCAGACCAACTATACCTCTGCCCAGTTTGTCGGGTCCCCTTATACCGGCACTTCGAATACACCAGGGGCAACACCGGCGGTGATCGCATCAGTTACCGAGAACGGTCAGAATGTCGGCGGGGTCCAGATACCCCTCACCTTTAGCGGGGCCGGAACGGCATCGGGAACGACTGCGACCACAGTCGAAGGCACTGGCGCGACCTTCTCCAGCATCGAGGTCAATCAACCCAGCGGCTCATCGCCTGACACGCTTTCGATCAGCCTTCCAGTGGTCGGGACCGACAAGCTCGCAGCCGGACCGGTGAACTGGACGGTGTCCGCCGAGATTGTTCCCTATCTCCAGGTGGACAATGGACCCTGGCAGAACGTCTCGACTATCACAGTGAACTACAGCGACGCCGTGAACATCGCCCCGTGGCCGCAAACCGGCGGTACGTGGAGCTGGACTGGTCCGAATAACTTCACGGCCAACACGCGGGAAATAACCAGCGTAGCTTTGCCCTCGGGCACCAATAACTATGTGGCAACCTACACCGACCCCGGCGGAGTCAAGAGCACGCTGACCTTCACCATCACGGTTAACTCCACAGCGATCACTCCTTATCTCCAAGTGGATGGAGGATCCTGGCAGAACGTTGCCGCGGTCGCGGTGAACTACACGGACACGGTGAATCTGGCTCCGTGGCCGACCAGCGGCGGCTCGTGGAGCTGGGCCGGTCCGAATAACTACTCGGCTAACACGCGGGAGATCACCAGCGTCGGTTTGCCGACCGGTACGAATACCTACACGGCGACGTACACCAACCCGTCCGGAGTGACCAGTACGCAGGCGTTTGTCATCACCGTTAACTCCACTCCGATCACTCCTTATCTCCAGGTGGATGGAGGACCCTGGCAGAACGTTGCCAATGTCACAGTGAACTACACGGACACGGTGAATCTGGCTCCGTGGCCGACGAGCGGCGGTTCATGGAGCTGGGCTGGTCCGAATAACTACTCGGCCAACACGCGGGAGATCACCAGCGTCAGTTTGCCGACCGGTACGAATACCTACACGGCGACGTACACCAATCCGTCCGGAGT
>CAZSWI010000283.1:0-5093 GCA_964610635.1 uncultured Acidobacterium sp. | reverse complement strand
CCCAACCCCGCTTCGGTAATGCGTGTGCCGTTGCCCGCTACGCCGCTGGTCTTGGATAGCAGGGTGTTGGCCTCGCGGTTCATTTCCTGGAGCAGGAAATCGAGCTTCTTGCCCACTTCCCCGCCCTGTTCCAGCAGCCCGGTGAAGTGGTCGATATGGGTGCGGAGGCGCGTTACCTCTTCTTCCACATCGCTGCGTTCGGCGATGAGCGCGGCCTCCTGGAGAATGCGGTCCTGATCGAAGCCGCCGTCGAGCATGGACTTGAGGCGTTGATTGAGGCGCTCGACGTAGGCCTGCTGGACTTTTTCGCGCAGCAGGGCGGCTTCGTCGACAAGCAGGCGAAGGCGGCTCATACCGGCGCAAAGCTCGTTGGCGAGGAGCGAACCCTCCTGAGCGCGCATAGTCTCTAAAGCGGCCACCAGCGAATCGGTCTCGCGCAGGACAGCCTCTTCGAGGCCGCGCAGCTCCTGGTCGCTGTTGCGCGACTCGGCCATCAGAACGCCGGGCAGGCGAAAGACCGCGTTGAGGTCGGGTTCAGCGGTCAGGCGATGTTCGGCGGCAGCTGCGCGGAAAGCTTCAACGTAGGCGGCAACGAGGGCGTGGTCGTAGCCCGCTTCGGCCTTCTGGCTGCGTTCGAGGTTCAGCGTGACTTCCACGTGGCCGCGGCGCAGCTTTTCCTTCAGCAAGCGGCGCAACTGGATCTCGATGCCTTCGGCTCCCGGGGGCAACCGCATGTGGAGATCGAGAAAACGATGGTTGACGCTTTTCAGGCTCAGCGAAAAGCCCAGAGTGTCAGAAACGCGCCCGGCGATCCGGGCAAACCCAGTCATGGAGCGAACCATCTGCTTCGCCTGCGGCTGACTGGTCTCGGTCATGGGTTCGGCTTTCCGGCGAGCGCGGGCTCAGTGGCGCTCTGCGGCGCTGCTTCTTCGAGCGAGGAACCAGGGGGGGCAATATGCGAGCCCACAGCGTGACTGCCAGTGTGGTTTCCATTCTCGCCAATATCCATGAACTGCAGGCGATACAGCTTCTGGTAGGTCGCCGACGTCTGCAGGAGTTCTTCGTGAGAGCCGACATCGGTAATCCTGCCGCTCTCAAGGACGACGATGCGGGTCGCGCGGCGAACGGTCGAGAGGCGATGGGCGATGACGATGACGGTGCGGCCTTGCATCAGATTGGCGAGAGCTGCCTGGACCAGGGATTCGCTTTCGGCGTCGAGGGCGGATGTAGCTTCGTCGAGAATCAGGACCGGGGCGTTTTTCAGGATGGCGCGGGCGATGGCGAGGCGCTGCCGCTCGCCGCCGGAGAGGCGGAATCCCTTCTCGCCGATGACAGTGTCGTAGCCATCCGGCATTCTTTCGATGAAGTCGTGGGCCAGCGCCGCTTTCGCTGCATCGACCACGCGCGCAAGCGGAACATCCGGCTGGCCGTAGGCGATATTGTTGCGCACCGTGTCGTTAAACAGGATCGTCTCCTGGGTCACTTTACCGATTTGCGCGCGCAGCGACGAAAGGCTGGCCTGGCGCACATCGCAGCCGTCGATCAGGATGCGGCCGCCGGTGACGTCGAAGAAGCGCGGAATCAGATTCACGAGCGTCGACTTCCCTGCTCCGCTGGGGCCGACAAGCGCAACCACTTCCCCGCGATTGATCGTGAGGTCGATATCGTGCAGCACGATGGGCGGCCCGTCGCGCTGACCCTCGCGATACTGGAAACTGACTCGCTCGAGGGCAATCTTGTCCTTGAACCCCTTCAGGACGCGCGGGTGTTTTGCTTCGACGACTTCGTCATGGTCATCCATGAAGTCGAAGATGGCGGCTGAAGCTCCGGCTGCCTGCTGAAAGTTGTTGTAGTAGATCCCAAAGCGGCGGATGGGATCGTACATCTTGAAGAGCGCGACGATGAAGGCGAAGAAGATTCCGCCGGTCATGGCGCCATGGCCAATTTCGTTGCGCCCCAGCAGCAGCAGCAAGGCGATGGCGACGGCTCCGATGAAGTCCATCAGCGGCGAGGTCATCGCCTGTGCGCGCACCGAACGGAGATTGGCGCGGAAGAGCTTGCGCGCGGCCTGGCGGAAGCGCAGCAGCTCCCAGAACTCCATGTTGAAGGCTTTAACGATGCGATTGCCGGTGATGGTTTCGTGGAGGATGTTCTGGATGTCGGCCAGCTTGTCCTGGCCTTTACGTGTGGTACGGCGCACATCGCGGCCAATGCGGCGAATCGATCCGGCGACGATCGGCAGGAAGATCAGCAGCACCCAGGCCAGCTTGCCCCCGAGGGCGATGACGACGACGACCATGCACAAAAGGGTGCAGGCCTGCTGCAGAAAATCGGACAGAACTGAGGAGGTCGCATATTGCACGCGCTCGATGTCATTGATGAGTGCGGATAGCAGCGAGCCGGTGGTGTGCTTCTGGAAGAAGGAGACGGAACGGCGCAGGATCGCCTCATAGAGGTCGTCGCGCATATCGGTGATCATGCCGAAGCCGGCGTAGTTCGCGAGGTAGGTGCCGGCGTAGTCGCAGATGCCCTTCAGCAGGGTAGCGGCAACGAAAGCAAAAGCGATGCTCGACCAATCGTTGTGAATCCAGTGAGGGACGAGGAGCTCGGGGCGGATGTTGAGGCGCCAGCGCGCGCCGAGTTCGCCGAGGAGCGGGGTTTGCTTGGCGCCGCTCGCTACTTTGGGATTGAGGACATTGTCGAAGATGGGGCCGATGAGGAGGACGCGGAAGGCGTCCATGAGACCGACGCCGGCGGCAAGGACGACGGCCGACAGAGCCTGAAGCCAATAGCGGCGCGCGTAGTACAGCAGGCGCCAGAGACGCTTCATGCTGGACTGGCTCCCGGCCGCGGCAAGCAATGCATTTGCTTATTTTAGCGCGTGATACGGTCCGCGTTACGAACCCCTGGCGAACGGCGGTAACGTCCCGGAACATAGTACGGCACTCGTTACAATTGCGACAGCGGGATTCGCGTACTTCCGCGGATGCGAAAGATCGGCTGGCAAAATCGAGCTGATTATTCCTGAGGTTTAGTGAGCGATGGCGGTAATTCCGCGATCAGTGGAGACAGGTCCGAAAAGACAAAGTGCTCGACCGGCGAAGCAATCGCGCATCGTCGTTACTACTGGTCTTGCCCTGCTGACCGCAGGCGGCTCGGCGTGGCTGATGCTGCGTTCGGCGGCGATTCATTGCGATTCGCTGGCTCCGTTAACGGTACTTGCCACGCTGGCGGCGTTTCTGATTTCGATCTGCTTTCGGCAGATGGGACGGTTCCCGGATCGGCGGAGCCGGTTGTTTCTGTTGGCTTGCCTGCTGGTTGCAGCGGCTACGCTGTTTGCAGATTTTCGTTTTGTGAGGCGGTATCGCGATTTCTGCGACTCGCTGCAGCAGGAGATGCGGCAGTCTGCGCCGAACCGATAGCGCCAGCGCGAAGCCGGAAGCAGGAGGCCGGTAGCGGAGAGGGATGAGCCGTGCTCAGTCCATGAACATGTATTCGAGGTAAGGGCGGGAGACGGATTTAATCCGATCCTGCGGATCGGGAGTTCCTCGAGACGTTGCCGGGTCGTGCGCAGCGAAGTCGACATCGGTCTTGATTTTGGTGCAGCGGCGATAGACATAGCGCGTCGGCTGACCGAAGAATTGGGCGCCACCATCTTCTATAGAATCCCTCTCGACATCCGCCCGCGTCATTCCCGGCTTGATCGCGCTCACAGCGGAAAGCGCCTGCTCGACAATCGAACAGCAGGGCTTGTTAGCGGCTGTTGGCTGGGCAGGGAAGCCCGAACCGCAGATCGCCGCGAAAATTATCGCAGCACAAACCATTTTGAGGCCGATCATCGCTGTCACCTCCGTTCGGTGTTTGCGTTGGGCGGTCGCCGAGCCCTTACGGCTTCTTCGCAATCTCCGCCGCTCTGCCGCCGATCGGGGACTTTTCATCGAGGAAGCCGTTAACCACAGGACCGATCTGTCCAGCACACTGCCCGGGAGCAAGATGACCGCAGCCATCGAAGACTTCAAATTCCGACTGGGGCACGGCGCGGTGCATCTGTTCGCCGACGCTCATGGGAATCAGATGGTCCTGCTTGCCCCAGACGATGAGCATGGGCATCCGGAGCGCGGCAAGCTTGCCGTCGAGCAGATCTTTCCGGGCCAGCATGGAGTCCATGTTGCGCCTGACCACCCAGCCGTGCCTGCCTACGAAGCGGAAGACGTCGCGCTCGACAAAGCTGGGCACACTGGGCGCCGGACCCGGCATGAGCAGGTCGTCAAGCGCTCGGAGCTTCGCCGGAGTGTCGGGCTCGAAGAGCGCCGTATCCCAGGTGAGCGAAAACGTGGTGCCCGCGCTGTCGAAGACCATGAGGCGGCGTATGCGCTGGGGTTGGTCGAGAGCGACGCGCATGGCGATCCAGCCGCCCATCGACCAGCCACCGAGATCGGTGCGCGCGAGATGTTGGATATCGAGGAAAGCTTCGACGGCGGCGGATTCCTCGGCGATGGAGTAGTCGGCGTTGCGCGGCCAATCGGAACGGCCGTAGCCAGGCAAATCGAGGGCATAGACGCGATGACGATCGCGGACAAGCTGTGGCATCAGATTGGCCCAGTCTTCGGCGCGTGAACCCAGGCCATGGACCAACACCACAGGTGAGCCCGATCCCCCCGCATAGTAGTGGACGCGGACGCGGGGGGCGCCGGCGAAGGGAATCTCGGTGTAGTGGCTGTAAATACCGTCGAAGAAGAGCCGGGCCTCTATTACGGTCAGGAGCATGGACAGCGGCCGGACCAGTGCAAACAGGACAACGCCCACAAGCAAAGAAAGCACTCCAAAGAGCGCCCATCTCACCACCCGCCAGCCGCGACGTCTTGTTGTCTGCTGGGGTGGGGTCGCGGTGGTCGCCATGATCTCTTGTGAAGCTCTTCGATTTAGGATGCCATCCGGATGGCTTTGTGGATGACTTCGACAGTGTATGGCGTTAAGCCGTGGAGTTCGCTGGCGGCCGCCCAGCGGGCTTCGAGGGCGTCCGTGGCGCAGGTGAGCTCCTGGTCCGGAACATCGTGTGCCGTGCCGAGCTGGTCCGCTTCTGCCCCGGCCAC
>CAZSWI010000282.1:0-5128 GCA_964610635.1 uncultured Acidobacterium sp. | reverse complement strand
AAGCCATCCAGATGGATGGCTTTTCTGCTTCTGGGGCAGCATGGCCGATTCTGAAGGTGGGGACTTCAGTAACCATTGGGCGGCTCGACTTCAAGCGGTTGCATCAAAAAACTTGTCAGGGTGAGCCTCAAGGAGTAGTATTAGTTTTGCCTATCGAGCGGCTGAGTGCCACGCCGGATTTGTGCGAGGCTCGCCGCGATTCTCGAGAGTCAGGAATCACCCCCGGGATTTTTCTCCGCCGTCGCTTACGCCGTCAGAGGAAAGCAACCCGGTTGCGAAGGTTGAATCAGAATCAGTCGGCAACTCCAGTACGTTCCGTTGATCGGCGCGGCAGTCAGCCAGGTTCCCCCGTTTCAATCCTCAGATGGCGGAGCGGGAATAGCAGAGGCGCAGGAACCCGGGCGAGATGTGTCGGGCCGCAATACTAACTTTCCGGCAAAATCCGTTGGATTCGCAGCCACAGGTAACAAGCCGGAGCGAAAGAATCTCCACAGTTCCTGACTCTCGCCGAGTCGGGTTCCGTGCTGCATGTCTCGCAGGAGTCAGAGCTCTCCGCGTGAAATCGAAGCGGCGCGGGAATCAGGGACACAGTCCATCGCACCAGGAAGTGCAGGCATGACAACAGAGCAGAACCAGCCGCAGCCGCCGGGGGAAAATCCGGTTCAGGCGCAGGCAGCGAATCAGGGGCAGAACCAGGGAGCGGGCGGTCATCGCCGCCGGCGGCGCCGCAAGCGGAACAAGGGCGGGGCGCAGGCCAACGGCCAGGGCCAGCCCCAGAACCAGCAACCACAGGCGCAGAAGCCGAAGCCCAAGCCACAACCCCAGGCCTCCACCCAGAACCGATTCTTCAAAAACAACGGGAACGGCCAGCAGCAGGGCGGAGGTGGCGGACGACGCCGCAACAAGCAGCGGCGGGAGCGGGTATTCGTGGGTCCGATGGACCACAGCTACCGCACCGTGAATGGCAATGTCGCTGACTCTCCGCCGTCGACCATTGAGTTTCGGAACGGCAACGTCAACGGCAACGGCCATTACATCGAGAATGCCGCGCCGTGGGAGGCGCCTCCGCCGCCGGTGCGGGAGGATGCGCCAACGCGCATCTACCTGTTCATCGAGGATCTTTTCTTCTTCGCGAAGATCAACGAGACGGCGCGCAAGCTCGGCATCAAGGTCGCGTTTGTGAAGAACGACCCGGAGACTCTGGCGAAAATCATTGAGGGGCCGGAGGAAGAGCGGCCGTCGCTGATCGTCTTCGACCTGAACAACGCCGCGGCAAAGCCGATGACGCTGATCCCGAAGATCAAGTCGAAGCTGAAGCGTGGGACTTCGGTGATCGGGTTCCTTTCGCACCTGCAGGGAGACCTGAAGGCGAAGGCGGTGGAAGCGGGCTGCGACATCGTGATGCCGCGGTCGGCCTTCTCACAGAACCTGCCGACGCTGCTGCGCCGGCACGGGCTCGACGAGGAGGAAGCGGAGCACATGCAGGGCTGATTTTGAAAAGTATGGCATCGGAAGCCCCAGCTTTTTGGCTGGGGCTTTGTTTTTTGGGTGGCCCCGGGAGCGGCTCCGAGCGAGAGACTTCATTTCCGGGCTTGAGAGCGTAGATTGAACTTCCGCAATAGTGTAGAAGGGACAGTCACTTCCGCGAAGGGGAAAAACATGAGAAGGTTCGTTGTCCGCTTTTCATTAATTGCGTTCCTGACAGCTGGGGCCGCTGGTGGAGCGTGGGGACAGGCTGCCCATTGGGTAGGGACGTGGGCGGCTGCGCCTATGGGTTCGCGGGTGAATTACGCGCAGCCTGCGCCGGGGAACTCCACTTACCGCGATGTGGTGCGGATCAGCATGGGCGGGGCGGCAGTACGGGTGGAGCTGACCAACGAATTTGGCGCGCGGCCGCTGACGGTGGGGGCCGCGCATATTGCGGTGAGCGCGGGTCCGGGGGGAGCGATCCAGCCGGGCAGCGACCATGCGCTCAGTTTTTCAGGGCAGGCGGTGGTGACGATTCCGGCGGGCGGGTTGGTGGTGAGCGATCCTGTGGCGATGCAGGTGGGACTGCTCGCCAGCCTCGCGGTCAGTGTCTTTTTGCCCGAGCAGCGGATCGACGATACGACGTGCCACGAAGACGGGCAGTCGACGAACTTTATTACGCAGGGGAACACGGCGGCGGCGGAGACGCTGAGCGATGCGCGGCCGATCTACTCCTGGTGTTTCGTGAAGGGGATCGACGTGAGCACGCGCGAGAGCAATGCCGCGGCGATCGTGTGCTTCGGCGATTCGATCACGGACGGCGCGCTATCGACGCGCGATGCGAATCGGCGCTGGCCCGATGTTCTTGCTCGGCGGTTGCAGGAGAATTCGAAGACAGCGCACTTGTCGGTTCTGAACGAGGGCATCGGGGGCAACCGGCTGCTGCACGATGGGACGGGGCCGAACGCGATTGCGCGTTTCGATCGCGATGTGCTGGAGCAGAGCGGGGCGCGGTATGTGATCGTGCTGGAGGGGATCAACGACATCGGCCGCCTGAAAGAGCCGCGCGAGCCGGGTGACATTATTACGGCACGGGATGAGATTTTCGTTCTCTCGCAGCTGGCGACGCGGGCGCACACGCACGGGCTGAAGGCGATCGGCGCCACGATTACGCCATATATCGGCGCCGGCTATGCCTCGCCGGCCGGCGAGCAAATCCGTGAAGCCGTGAATGAGTGGATCAGAAGCAGCGGGGTTTTCGATGGGGTGATCGACTTTGACCAGATCACGCGCGATCCGGCGAACCCGACGACGTTCGATCCGGCGGTCGATTCGGGCGACCATCTTCATCCAGGGGACGCGGGGTATGAGCGGATGGGGAGTGGGGTGGATCTGGGGCTGTTCCGGTGAGTGGTGGCGTTGTGTGTGATTCCGCCAGCTGGTGATGGGGAAAGCTTCATCCGCGTCGGAGGTGCGGCACCGGGGTTTTGGGGCAAGATTCTGCAGCAGGAAATAGACCGATTCGAAACGGGCGGTGTCTTAATGAACCACCATGTCGAAGGCGGTGCTAAAAGCGCTAACAAAATCTATGGCATCGGCGATTTCGGATTCGGAAATGACGATCTCGCCGTCTCCCCCGTGGGCAATCTGATTACGCCATCGTGCCAATTCCTTGAGACGTTCCTTCGCCCGGTCACCTGTTGCTCTTGGACCCTTCGTACCCAGTAGCTCCGCAATTTTGCGGTCGGCTCCGACCCGATCCCACCATTCGCTAATGGCGAGATTCTCGAACGCCTTTTCTAAGGACGACGGGCTCACCCCTCCGAGCGCAGAACTAAAGGCTACAGCGTTGAGTTTGAACGTACCGGGGCCGTGCGTGCACGAAGCCAAATTCTGGATTAGTTCCTCCACATTGACGTTCAAGTAATCCCGCGGCGCATCCAGTGCTGAGAGTAGCCTTCCGGTCAAAACGCGATTTCGGTGACCAAGCGCGCCATCGAGAGTGTCGTAGTCGGCAGCGTTAGCCGCCCTTTGATCGACAATTTGCGCAATTGTGTTTCGCATATAGCGCTCAAGGGATGCAAGAAGCCGAACAAGGTGGGAGCCGTACACGGTCTCGATGTTGCTAGGCCGAGAATTGATGAATCGTTTGGCGAGGTCAGTCTCCTCGCCTTGCGCTTGCCATTGAAGGACTTTCCCAATGCGTGGCCGAAGCTGCGACGCAAGGCGAATGAATTCTAGGTCAGCTCTGAGCGCCTCGATCTCGGTCTGCAATTCTTGGAGCGGCTTTGGCATTGGATGATGGCTCTCAAATTGCGCTCTCGATCGCCTGCGTGAGAAGATCCATTCGCTCCTGGACCGCTTTGGCCGTGTTTGGTTTTCCGACAATAATCTCGAATTTAGCCTCGTTCCCTAAAAGCCGCTCAACTTTTTCGACGACTCGCGTCTTCGCCGATATGAGGTTGGCGCGGCTATCCCAGAGACGATCGAGCGCCACCATCACGCCATCGTAAAGTGGTTGGGAAACCTCAAGGTCACCTTTCTCGTTCTCGTATCTGAATACGCGTTTACCGAAAATATCGTGGGCGAGCTTGAGGCGACTCCTGAAATCCTTGATGAAGGCGTTGATCTCTGGCTCCTTGGCGTTCATATTTTCGGCCATGCAACGGTCGAGCATGCTTCGCACTGAGCCCTTGATGTTGCTGCGCTTTCGGAAGGCAAAGAAGCGGAGAACAAGCTCACAATCTATCATCCGGCGATATAGGGGGTTCTTACGAAGACTTTCATCCACGTTGCCGTGCCGGTCAGAATGTTGGTCGTAGGGCGGAATATCCCATACGGCTGTAAAGAGCGGCTCGCGGGAAAGGATGTTAATCAGCATTTCATTGAAGCTCCCCGCATATAGGCAATTTCGCAGTTCCTGCGCATTCAAGTGCTGGCCGCCGGTGTTCAGGCGCTCGAAAACCAGCTTTCGGACCTCACCCATATCCGGGCCACCGTCGGTCGTGCCGCCGACAAGGAGGACCGTGACCGATATACGACGACGGTCTAGGCCGCGCTGCAGTGTCTCGGGAAGATCACGATAGCGCGAGCCATTCAATTCCTTCCATTTTTCGAGGCCACGAAGGGCGAATCCGTTTGCATAGAAATCGACGATCGAATTTAGCCGCTGCTGTCCATCCATGACCTCGTACCGACTCAGGTCACATTCGTACAAGAAGACGGGCGGGATCGGAACGTTCAGTAAGAGCGATTCGATAAAAAGGCTCCGCTTGTTATCATCCCAAACCAAACGGCGTTGGTACTCGGGGCGAAGGTTGAGCCACTTCTTCTCCTTTACAAAGTCCGGGACCTGCGGCAGGAAAAAATCGTTTCGCTCCTGGTTGAGACGGAACGCTGTTTCATTGAATTTCTGCTCAAGCTCCTTCGTAGTCGGTCTTTTCTTCAGTTTCCTTTTTGCCATATATAAGCCTTATCATCCGAGTCGGACGTTAAACCGTATTTTACAGATTTGTAGACCGCAAGCTTCTCTTACGGGCCGTTTGGACTGTTCGAAATTTCGGACTAGTGGGGCCGAATTTCTGCCAGCGGTCGCCAGGTATTTAGAGGTTTACTGACATAGCGTTAGTCAGTGGGCTCCTAATCGCGAAATTCTGGATCG
>CAZSWI010000281.1:1062-5138 GCA_964610635.1 uncultured Acidobacterium sp. | reverse complement strand
ACATGCCGCTGGTGCAGCGGCTGGCGGACAAGGCTCCGACGCAGCATGACCGGGCGGTGCAGAAAGAAATCGAGAAGATGGTGCAGGAAGCGCTGACGCGGATATCTCCGGAGCTGCGGGAGGCGGTAATTTTGAGGGATCTGCAGGATATGGATTACAAGGAGATCGCGCAGGTGCTGCGGATACCCGAAGGTACCGTGAAGTCACGGATCAGCCGGGGACGGGCGGAACTGGCACGTTTGCTGGAGCGTAATAAAGGGCAGGTGGTGTAGGGTGACGGACCAGAGCAAATTCGGACCGATGCCGGGCGCTACACCGGGCGGAGGAGGACTTCGCTGCGAGGAGTGGGAGGCGCTGCTGGTGGATGCGCTGGACGGGTTACTGCCGGCGGGACAGGCGGGGGCGTTCAAGGCACACAGCGAGACGTGCGCGAACTGCGGCGATCTGCTGGCACATGCGGGGCCGGGGCGGGACTGGCTGGTTTATCTGCACGCAGAGCCGGATGTGCCGGCGGGGCTGATCGGGAAGATTCTGGAAAAGACGGTGGGAGCGGGCGGCGTTCCGCTGCCGGTGATTGCGGCGGGGCAGAGCGCGGGAGCGGGGGCCATGGCGATGCCGTGGCGGAGGAGTTTCCACGAGACTCGGCTGCTGATGACGATTGCGATGGCATTCTTTTCGATTGCGCTGACTCTGAACCTGGTGGGGGTCAAGCCGGGGAATATTCGGCTGGCGGATCTGCGGCCTTCGCAGATCGGGAGCACGCTGTCGCGGAGCTTCTTTACGGCGCGGGGATCGGTGGTGCGGTACTACGACAATTTGCGGTTCGTGTACCAGCTGCAGTCGCGGATGCGGGAGCTGCGGAGGGATGTGGAGACGCAACCCCAGCAGCAGACGCCAGCAACGCAGAAGAAGCAGGAGCCGTCGAAGCAGGGCGGGAGCGGGCGGGTGGAAGCTGGACAGGGCTCAGAGCTGAGAGCTCAGGGCTCAAGGCAGGGTACAGGGTACAGGGTACAGGGTACAGAAAACGGCGGAGTGCGAGCCGAAGTGCGGGCAGGACAGCGCGCAGTGAGCGGCGCGCAGAAGACGGAAGAAAAGCAGAAGGCAACAGAGGTAAGGGTGTCGGCAGGAACTCGAAATTCCATTTCCCTGGATCACCACGGAGCCGGGCTGGAACAGGCGGTCAAAGCCGCCGAGCAAGACAGAAGGAGCCTGGTATGAACTGCGTGAATCATCCCGAAGCGGCGGCAACGGTATTTTGCCAGCACTGCGGCAAACCCTTGTGCATGCAGTGCGAGCGGACGGTGCAGGGGAACGTATTTTGCGAGCCTTGCCTGGCGGCGCGGGTGACGGGAGGGCCGGGTGCGGGGGCAACTGGCGTATATCCCGGCCCCGGGCCACTGCCGGCGGGTGTGCCGAATCCTGGGACGGCGACGATTCTGGGGTTCATCCCGGGCGTAGGGGCGATGTACAACGGGCAGTACATCAAGGCGATTGTGCACGTGCTGGTGTTCGTGGTGCTGATCTCGATCAGCGAGCATTACGGGCTGTTTGGGATTTTTGTGGCGGTGTGGGTGTTGTATCAGGTTTTCGATGCGAACCAGACGGCGAAGGCGCGACGGGATGGCTTGCCGCTGCCGGATCCTTTCGGGCTGAATGAACTGGGGAATGCGTTTGGCGGGCATTCCGCGCCGAGACCTTATGTGCCGCCGGTGCAGCCACCGGGGACGCCGAATGCGATGGGGGGAATGCCGGGGGCTGGTCCGGTTGCCGGGCCAGGTGTGCCAGGGACAGGGCCGGCTCCGGGACAGACTACGGCAGATTGGGCGGAGCAGGTGCGGCAGCAGGCGCATGCGTTTGGGAGACAGAGCGCGGAGTGGGGCGAACAGCTGCGGCAGAGGATTGTGGCAGAGGCGAACCAGTCAGGAAGGCCATTCCAGGCGGGTGGGCCGGGGACATGGGGAACGCCTCCACCGCCGCCGGGATTTGTACCGCCGGGAACGGGCTACACTCCTCCTCCGCCGCCGGGCTTCGCGCCGCCGCCTCCGGGCTTCACGCCGCCGCCGCCGGGGTGGGTACCACCGCCGCCGGGGATGGTTCCGCCGGAGCTGGAGCGGGCACGCCGGGAGCCGATTGGGGCGATTGTACTGATCCTGCTGGGGATGCTGTTTCTGTTCAACACGCTGGGGTTTTTCAATTTTGAATGGGTGAGCCGCGGGTGGCCGCTGATTATTGTTGGGATTGCGGTGTGGCTGCTGATGAGAAACAGTGGGGGACGTTTCGGATTTACGGGGCGGGTGGGACCACCTCCGCCGGTGAACCCGGGTGTGACAGCGAATCCGCAGGGGTCTTCGAGTTCAGGACCGGGGAGTCCACAAAATCCGTCGACGGGAGGCGGGCAATGAACCAGTATCTGTTTCTAAGGCGGATGCGCGGGCCGATCATGCTGCTGACGTTTGGGATCACGGCGATTCTGGACGAGTACACGGGGATTCACTACTCACGAAGCTGGCCGCTGTACATCATCGTGTGGGGATTGATGAAGCTGGCGGAGAACGCGATCCTGGCGCAGAATCCGCCGGATCCGACGATGCAGTATCCGGGATATGCGGCACCGGCGGCGGGGCCGGGATACACGACGTACACCGGTGCGCCTTATGCGGGTACGAGCCCGACGGGGCCGGTATCGACGGAGAGTTCGACGGCGATTGTGCCGGTTCGAGATCTACCAACGCACGACGAGGAGGGGAGGTAATTATGGCGACGACACCTCCATCCTGGACACCCCGGGAAGCGCGATGGCAGGCAAAAGCTCAGGCGCGGGCGCAGAGGGATCAGTGGAAGGCCCAGGCGCGGGCGCAGCGAGACTACTACCGGACATACTGGCGGGGATGGCACCGGCCATCGTTCGTGGGGCCGATTATTCTGCTGAGCATCGGCGTGATTGCGCTGCTGATGGAGACCGGGCGGCTGGACGCGGTGGAGTTCTGGGACTGGTACGCGCGGTGGTGGCCGCTGCTGCTGATCGTAATGGGCGGGCTGCTGCTGGCGGAGCACTTTCTGGACTGGAACCGGCCGTACGGGCGGCGGGGGATGGGCGGGCTGGTGTGGCTGGTCATCCTGATGATCGGGCTGGGCTGGGTTTCGCGCAACGGACACCTGATGGGGCCGTTCTCGTGGGGGTTTGGCGACGATGCGGGCGGGAACGAGATGTGGAGCTGGATGGGAGCGGAGCACGACAACGATGTGCAGATCGACCAGGCGCTGACGGGGGCCAAGCCGGCGGTGAGCATCGAGGACCCGCAGGGCGACATCACGATTACGGCGTCGACGGATGGGCAGATGCATCTGCGTGCGCACCAGATGGTGCATCGGGATTCAGACACGGAGGCGCAGAAGATTTTTGCGCAGCTGAAGCCAAAGGTGGACGCGTCGGGCGGCGGCGCGGTGATTACGGTGCCGGAGAAGCAGGGGGCGCGCGTGGATCTGACGCTGGAGTTGCCGGCGGCGTCGTTTGCGACGGTGACGGCGGGTCATGGCGATGTGACGGCGGATGGCCTGAACGGCGGGGTGCAGGTGACGGATAACCACGGCGAGGTGAAGCTGGAGGACATCCGTGGCGACGCGCAGGGGCACATCGACCACGGCGACTTTTCCGCGCACAACGTGCAGGGGCGCGTACTGGTGGATGGTCATGGCGACGACGTAACGCTGTCGGAGATCCAGGGACCGGTGACGATCAACGGAGACTTCTTCGGGGATATTCATCTGGAGCAGATCGGGGCAGACATTCACTATCACTCAAGCCAGACATCGCTCGATATTGCGCGGCTGGCGGGCGCGCTGACGCTGGACAAGAGCGACCTGAGCCTGAGCCAGGCAGCGGGACCGGTGCGAGTGATCGCGCGCTCGAAGGATATCGACCTGACGCAGATTGCGGGCGACGCGCACATTGAAGACTCGAACGGCGACGTGAACGTGGTGGCGGCGAATCCGCTGGGCAACGTGCAGATCACGGATCACACGGGCAACGTGATTGTGACGATGCCGGAGAATGCGAACTTCACAGTAGCGGGGAG
>CAZSWI010000281.1:0-1052 GCA_964610635.1 uncultured Acidobacterium sp. | reverse complement strand
AAGGACGGACTTTCCGCTGAAGATGGCGACCGACGGCGGGCGGCAGACGCTGGAAGGATCGGTGGGGCACGGCGGCGTCCAGCTGCAGCTGGAGACAGATCACGGCAACCTGGAGCTGCGGAAGGGCGAGAATGCGACAGTGGCGGTGACGCCGCCCAAGCCGCCGACTCCACCTGCTGCGGCGAAGCACTTCAAGGCGCCGGCTGGGGCAAAGTCGGAAGAGGAGTAGGGCTGGCCGTCCAGGCACACGCGCTTCGCGCAGGGCGGTCCCGCTGATCAGGAATGTTGCAGGCGGGGCAGCGGCCTCACCTTGATGGTGTTGTGCTTCTGCACTTGCCAGAGATCGTACTGGGCCTGCATTCCGAGCCAGACCTCCGGCGATGAGGTGCCGAAGGCTCCGGCGAGGCGCACGGCCATTTCCGGCGAGACGGCTGCCTTACCATTCAGCACACGAGAGAGCGTGACGCGGCCGACACCGAGGTGGTCCGCTGCCGCGGAGACGCTCATGTCACCGAGATATTCGCGAATGACGTGGCCGGGATGCGGGGGATTGTGCATACGCATGATCTGAGGCTCCTGCGCTAGTGATAGTCCAGATAGTTGACGAGGACCGCATCTTCGCCATCGAAGATGAAGGTCAGACGCCAGTTTCCGCTGACCGCAACCGACCAGTGATCCCGCAGCTTTCCCTGCAAACGGTGAAGCTTCCAGCCGGGCGCATTCATATCTTCGGGCTTACGGGAGTTATCCAGCATCGCCAGCTGAAGCCGGAGGCGTTTCGCATGTTTCGCCTGAATTCCCGCCAATGACCCGGTGCGAAAGAACCTCTCGAGACCCTTATGTTCGAAAGTCCTGATCACACATCACCAATGTATCGCATAGCGATACAGAAAACAATCAACGAGCTTTAGCCGGTCGAACGCGGACCCTAGCCGACTTTTTCGGCGGAGGCGGGGCGGGAGAAGAGCGGGCGGACGAGGTCTTCGATTTGGGCGAGGACTTCATCGAGGCTGAAACCGAAGAGTTTCGCCGCCCCGAGATTGAACAGGACG
>CAZSWI010000280.1:0-5188 GCA_964610635.1 uncultured Acidobacterium sp. | reverse complement strand
GCTCTCGATTTCAAGACCACTATTGGCTTCGCAGAAGGCCAGCAATTCTTCGTCGCTCAACGGATTTGCCAATTGGAGCGTAACAGGCAGGGGGACGTCGCGCAGCGACAAATCCGAAGAGATGTAATCTTCAGTCACCTGACCTGCGCGGAACGCCGGGGCGGCGGACATGGGTCCCTCCCTGCACGGATTTTACTTGACGCCGTGACGGCGCGTTGGATGTTTGTTACGGCTTCGACGGTTTACTGGGTTGAGGGTGAGGCGGTGCTGTCGCAGGGCTTCTTTTCGAAGAGTTCCAGGTTCTGGCTTTTCCAGACCATCGCGGAGTGAATCCGGTTATAGCCGCTGGGGTGGTCGAAGAAGATAAACTCTTCGAGTTTGCCGGGGCGCATCTTGCGGTATTCGCCGAGGTGGATGGCGGCCTGGGCGAAGCCGTCGGGCTGGCGGCTGGCGTTGAGGCCGAACATGTCGGCTTCTTTTTCCTCGGTGCGGGTCTGCGTGTTCATGATCGGCGTGAGGACGAAAAACAAGATACCGGCGAGCAGAAAGACCAGAGGCAGGACGGCGGGGTCGGCGACGTCGTGAATCTGCCAGCGGTCGCCCCAGCGTGCGAGTGCCCACTTGAGTCCGTAGAACAGGTAGACGAAGGAGAGCACGTCGATGATGGCGAGGAAGAGGATGTCTTTGGGGATGTGGTTGAGGACATAGTGGCCCATCTCGTGGCCCATGACGGCCTGAATTTCTTCCGGTGAGCCGCGGCGCAGGAGATTGTCGTTGAGGGTGATGCGCATGGTATTGCCGAAGCCGCTTACGTTGGCGCTCATGCGGGTGGTCTGGCGGCTGGCGTCGATTTCGTAGACGTCGTTGGTGGAGATGCCGTTGGCATGAGCCATGCGCAGGATGGGTACCGTCACTTTCGGGTCGTTGAGGCGCTGGACCTTGTTGAAGATGGGCGTGATATAGACGGGGGCGATGGCGATTCCGATGATGGTGAGGACCAGGGTGGCGGCGGCTCCCCAGATCCACCAGGTGCGGGCGAGGCGGCGCACGATGGCGAAGAGAATGACGACGGTGATGGCGCCGAGGACCAGGCTGACGAGGAAGCCCTTGAACTCGTCGCCCATCCACGGGCCGAAAGTCTGAGTGGCCATGCCGTATTTGTGCTCGCGCATGTAGCTTTCGTAATACTCGAGCGGGAAGCCGAGGATGGTTGTAACGACCAGGTATTGCACCCAATAGAGGAGCGTCTGCAGCCAGCGGAAGCGGGTGATGCGGGCGGCGAGGTCGCGCATTTTTGCGGACCAGCGCAGGTTGAGGAGCAGGAGCATCATCGCGGAGGCGTAGAGGAAATCCCAGAGGATGAGCCAGTAGCCGCCTTCGAAGTAGGCGTCGGAGCGGGCTGTGGCGGCGGGAGGAATCATCGCCATGTAGGCTTCGGTGGCTGCGTCGGCGTCGAAGTGATCGGAGGGTTGCGCTGCCGGGGGAACTTTTGTGATGTCTACGGAGGGTTGAATGGCAGGCTGGGCGTGGGCCAGGCTGGGAGCCGGGCCCATAACGAGAGCTGCAAGCAAAGTAAAGAGAAGAAGACCGCGTGGGTGTCTCTGAGTCAAGGGCGCCTCTTTCCGGATGGAAAATGGTACGCCGTTTGTAGCTGATTTGTTCAGCGGGCGCGAGGAGAACAAGTCGCTTCCGACGCAAACTATCGAATCGCGGATGCGTCGCGACTGAATGCGGGTGTTGGATTGGGGGCAAAGCAACGAGGAGGCGCTCGACGAAGTAGCCCCCCGGCTTGCAGTGCGGCGCGGCCGAGACGTTCGGTGGAGCGACTCGGCGGAAATGTGCGTCAGCGGTTAGGAGTGGACGGCGGATTTTCTGGCTGGGGAGGTTCGGCGGCGCCGACGATATGGGCATCGGCATGGAAGAGGTGGTACTCCACGAAGGCTACGTCGTTGAGCCTTGTCTTGAGGTGGGCGGCCGGGTCCTGAGTGCTTGTGGCTACAGGCATTGTGGAGAGAGCGACACCTTTGACCGGGCAGATGTAGGTTCGGTCGCCGAGGAGGACAGGCCCGTATTCGATGAGAATGGCGGAAGAGACGGCCTGCCAGGGCGGGGTTAACTTCGACCTTGCAGTGATGCGGAGCACGCTTCCAGTTGCGGGATCGATAGCAATTTCGCCGTAGTACTCGGGATGGATCTGGACCCAATCAGGGCCTGGGCGGAATTCCACGAGGTAATGGGATTGCCCCTGGGGCACATGGTAGGCGAAGACCGCAGCCAGCCCGTTGGCCCATCGCTCCCAGTGGCTCCACATCATTTGGTTGCGAAAGGCGTCGGGAACAACGACGGCCAGGACGGGTCCGAACTCGCCGCTGGTGGTCAGGCCGATGGGTGGTCCGTGGACCTGGGCTTTGGCGCGGGCTGTTTGCTCGACTTCATGGCCGTCGCGGTAAGTAACCGGGACGGCGGATCTGCCGGTGATGTGGAGGGGCTCGTAGTCGGTGTACTGACCGGGGTCGAGGTGAGTCGCTTTCCAATCCGGCTGGCCGAGTAGTTGCGGCGGCGTGTCTTCGAAGTGGGTGGTTTCACGGGTCGCCATGAAGTTGGGCAGGTTGGCAATCGTCTTGCCGATGTAGTCGATGGTGAGCAATAACATTCGGCGCTGCGCATCGGAATCCGGGGGAGGATTGGTGGGAATGTCGGCGGGCGGGAGAGCGAGGAAGGCCGACGTGTCTGCCAGGACGGTGAGAGCCCCGCGGGTGCGTGCGCCTTGGTATTCGGATTCCCACTCGTTGAGGCGGGCGGTGGTGGCGCGCTCAGTGAGCTGCAGGCCGGCCAGCTGCCTGGCAATCTTCGCATCGGGCTTGCTGTGGCCGGCGATGAGCAGCTGCTCAAGCTGGTCTATGGTGACCGGCGTGGCGGCTAAGGCGAGGTTTGTAAAACCGAGTACGAACAGCGAGAAGAGAGCGACTGGACGCATGACGTAGCCCCGGCTAACCGTTGGGCCATTATAGGCGGCTGCGCCGATGGCTCAGGGTTATTCGCAAGGCTCAGGCGGAGTCGATGGGAAGGTGTTTCCGGGCGGCTGCCCTCCGCACTCATTTCGTAGCGGATATGGGACGGGTGAAAAGGCGTGTTTCCGCCCGGCGGATATCAGGTCTCGCTTCGTCGAAGATTATGGGTAGAGGCGCTGGCGCTGCCATCCATCGTTCGCCCGGAGGAAGAGGAAGCGGTCATGAAGGCGGCCAGCGCCGTCGATCCAGAACTCGATGCGGTCTTCGGAGAGGTGGTAGCCGCGCCAGAAGGGTGGGCGGGGGATCGTGCCAGGCGGGATCGTATCGGGATGGGCTTGTTCGAAGGAGTGGAAGGCCTGCTCTAACTCGGCGCGGCTGGCGAGGGGCTGGCTCTGGGAGGAGATGGCGGCGGCGATCTGGCTGGCGCGGGAGCGGCTGTGGAAGTAGGCGTCGACGGCATCGTCGTCGAGTTCCGCGATGCTGCCTTCGACGCGGACCTGGCGGCGGAGGCTCTTCCAGTGAAAGCAGAGCGCGGCTCTGGGATTGGCGGCCAGCTCGCGGCCTTTTTGGCTTCCGGCGTTGGTGAAGAAGCAGAAGCGGCGATCGCCGACGGGCTTGGCAAGGACCATGCGCACGCTGGGGGCGCCGTCGGCCGTGGCCGTGGCGAGAGCGCAGGCGTTGGGGTCGTTGAGTTCGCTGGAGCGGGCTTCGTCGATCCAGAGATCGAAGAGACGCAGAGGGTCTTCGGAGTCAATCTCGTGCGCGGCGGGCATCAGTTTCTATGATAGGGATCGGGTGGGGGCCATGGGCAGGTGGTAGCGAGGCGGGAAATTCCTATTCCCAGAGGCGCTGCATCTTGAGGGAGAATCCTGCGATGGGGCCTTCGCCGGCGAGGGTCTCCGGTTGGAGGAGGGTTACGGGTTCCTGGCCGGGGCGATAGATCATGGCCAGCTTGCGCTGGGGATCGATGAGCCAGCCGAGCTGGGCGCCTCTGCTCATCCAAAATTCCATTTTGGCTTCGGTTTGAGAGATGCGATCGCTCGGCGAGCGCAATTCAACAACAAACTCCGGACAAAAGGGGAGAAATCGTTCCTGCGCAGCTTTGTCGAGGGCCTCGAATCGCAGCCTGGATGTCCACGCCGCGTCGGGAGCGCGCATGGCGCGATCAGGAAAGCGGACTCCGAGATCGGAGCCGAAAACCATACCGCGTCCATCCGCTTCTGCCCAGAGGTCAAGCTCCCGATTCAGATATACGTTCAGGCTGCTGGTTCTGGCCCCCGCCGGAGTCATCAGGTGCAGAGTACCATCCGGGTCGCAGGCAATCTGGTACCCCTTGTTCAGCCGACAAAACCAAAGTAATTCGTCCTCGGTCATGGGAATCTCGGGACGAATCAGAACCGGGAACGCGTTGACGCCGAATAATAGCTGAACCGCGGTTCGGCTATCAGGTTCCACACTTTCGTTCAGGCGCCGAATTTCGGTTGCAGCGGACATTCATCCCTCCGCCAGGCAAAATAGTTGCTGCTACGCGACGACGTCGATGCCCATGGAGCGGGCGGTGCCTTTGATGCTTCTGACGGCGGCGTCAACGGAGGCGGCATTGAGGTCGGGCATTTTCTGCTTCGCGATTTCGAGGACCTGGGCTTCTGAGACTTTGCCTACCTTATCTTTATTAGGCGTGCCGGAGCCTTTGGCCAGGTTCGCGGCCTTCTTGAGGAGCACGGCTGCCGGGGGCGTCTTGGTGATGAAGGTGAAGGTGCGGTCGGTGTAGACGGTGATGACGACCGGGATGATGAGGCCGGCCATCTCCTTGTTCTGGGTGCGGGCGTTGAACTGCTTGCAGAACTCCATGATGTTGACCTGGGCCTGGCCGAGGGCGGGGCCGACGGGGGGCGCGGGCGTGGCTTTGCCAGCCTCAATCTGGAGTTTGACCTGGGTTGCGATCTTTTTCGTCGGTGCTGCCATTGCTTTAAACCTTTCGTAAAACCCGGGGCTAAAGCCCCGAAAATTTCTGAAGCTATTCAGCGGGCTAGCCCGCTGCTTTCTCCGGTTCGCAGAGGCTGAAGCCCACCGCGAATTTGGATCGAAGATCGCAGGGGCTAAAGCCCCGATTCACTCCGCTCCAGTTCGGCACGACTGAAGTCGTGCCCTGATACAAAAACTCTTCCAGAAAAGCC